>JAISAW010000075.1 GCA_031266515.1 Eubacteriales Family XIII. Incertae Sedis bacterium | reverse complement strand
CACAGACTTAACCAAACGGGCAGCGCAGGTTTTTTGGCTTTGTCAGTGGTTTCGGACTGTCCCCGCCGTGCTGCAAAGAACATCCTATAGATAGATAACCCTTTTTTCTGTGACTATGATCTGCGCTTTTTTATCGTGTTTGGTCAATGGAAGCGGCGTGGGGGAAACGGCGTAGTCCCTCTGTATTGCTACGAGGCTGGCACAAGTGTGTCCGTCTTTTTCGGGAAGCGCCGATATATATTTATCGTAATATCCTCCCCCATACCCCAGCCTGCCGCCGGATTTGTCGATGCAGAGCGAAGGGATGATGATAAGGTCGATGTCTTCAGGAGGGAAAGCCACAGCTTCAGGCAGTGGCTCAGCGATACCGAAATGGGTTCTGACGAGTTCCCGTACGCTACGGATCCTCACAGCGTCCATATCGCCGTTTTCCGTTGTGCGAGGCGCCAGCACCTTCTTTTCCTCGTCAAAAGCCCGTTCCAGGATATCCTTTGTCGAAACTTCGTCGTTGACGCTCACGTAGACGAAGACTGAGCCTGCTCCCTTCCATTGCGGCAGCTCAAACAGCCTGTTGGCGATCGCGCGGTCGATCACGCCGTTCAGCGTATCGCCTGTCTCTCTTCGCATCGCCCGATATTTCTCTCTGAGGGGGTTTTTGTTTTCAATTTCGTTGTCCATCGTATAGTCGTGTCCTCTTGATCGATTTATTTCCCAAATTTTATAAATTTTAGAAATATATGGAAATGAACGGCGATCCTGTGATACAATCGGTCTGACGCTCAAGCGTCCTGGAAGGGACGCCGCTCGGCGGTTCTATATCGCCCCTCATCTCGTTGTGATACGGAAAGGGGCCGCTCATGATTGACGCTGCCTGGGACTTGTCAAACAATAACATGCGATTTTTCACTTGCCCTTTCACCGCCATGCTGCGTTGTCGTCAGTCGCCATACCGCCCAGTATGCCTCCATCCTCCGCCTTGCCTGACGGCGAAATTGCGGCGTGGAAATATCACCTGTTATTGTTTGACAAGTCCTTATATCCAGCTTCTGCTGATGTTTGTACTCGTTATCATCGAAGTTGTCGGCCTGTTCAAAGACAGGGACTGACATACTATAGAAACCGCCAGTCATAGAACTGACGGTTTCAACCCAATTAACCTTGGGGCGAGCCGCCGTTCCAAAAGCGGCTGTCCCTTTCTGATTCAATTATACCGCTCCATTCCAGGATTTCAAGTAGCTTTCGAAATTATTCCACGCCAAAAAACAAAGATAAACCTCCATCAAGTCTTTTTGGTGAAGGTTTAAATTAAGAAGACCGTGGTGCGAGTGGCGACATGGGACTTGGTCAAAGAACCGCGTCTCAAATCCCATAAGGACAATCGCAATGGTCGAGGTGGCAGGATTTGAACCTGTGGCCCCTACGTCCCGAACGTAGTACTCTACCAAACTGAGCTACACCTCGATGCGACGACTATTCTAACAGAACTCGCACCGCTCGTCCATGTTTTTGAAACAAGAGACAATTGCGCGCAATTGCGCAGCTGGGCTTACAGGTGTGCAGGCCAGGATATTCCGAACATTTCAAATATTGCCAGAATACTTTGATATATGTTAATCTCTGTACGGTTTATAGTCATATATAGTGGCAGTGATAGCATCGGCGAAAAAGGGGAACCATGATCAAATCAATAGTGGCACATACTGCGGAAGTAGATGACAAGGATGCGGCGGTAGCTGAGATACTGGCTAAGGTACAAGGCGAAGGGCCTCTGCTGAAAAATTCGGTAGGGCTGATATACACGGTCCCGGATTTCATACACAGCGGAGTGGCGCAGGCGGTCTCCACGGCGTTTCCGTTTGCCGTGGTGGGGACGACCACTATCGCGGCGCTTACAGCGGATACGGATGACCCGGAGATGAGCCTGACGCTGACGATACTTACAAGCGACGATGTGAATTTCATACCGGCCCTGACGGAGCCGTTTGACGGCGAGGACGACGGGCCTATACGGGATGCCTACGGCAAAGCGGTCGCGCGGGCCCACGAAGAAGGGCTCTCCGAAGGAGAGTCTCCCAAACTGATTTTGAGCTACGTCCCGCTCCTCAACAATGTCGGCGGCGATTTCTTCGTGAACTCGATGGCGGAGATATCCGGCGGCGTACCGAACTTCGGGACGCTGTCGGTGGACAACACCATTGACTACGCCGAATCGAGCGTACTGTATGAGGGCGGCCACTATAGAGACAGGTACGCCTTCGTGCTGCTCACAGGCGAAGTGGACATGAAGTTCCATATTGCCACCCTTCCTGCAGAGAGGGTATTCAGCGACAGGGGCGTGATAACCGATGTCTCAGGCAATTTGATCAAGGCTGTAAACGATATACCCGTCAGCGACTATCTGGTCTCGTTGGGGCTGAAAAGGGATGCCGATGGCGTCGTCATCGGGGTCAATGTCTATCCTTTTGTCGTAGACTTTGGGGACGGGAGCGACCCTGTCATCAGGGTGCTGTTTGCTATTACACCCGAAGGGTATGCGGTGTGCGGCGGCAACGTCCCACAGGGTGCCGTCATATCCGTGGGATATATCGACGCCGATATAGTAGTGGAGGCCACGACCGGCAAATTGGATGAGATAATAGAAGAGGGCGTCCCCGGGACGGGCGTCATGCTGGCTTTCTCGTGTATCGGCAGATACCTCACTTTGGGCTATAATTCGGATATGGAGATGAACGTCGTGAGGGGGAAGCTTGGCGCTGCGGGGATGAATTATTCATTCATGTATTCAGGCGGAGAGATCTGTCCGGTGAAGGGTACAGGGATGGATGGCGAAAGAGGGGCCGGAAGTGCTGTAAACAGATTCCACAACGACACCTTCACAGTATTGACACTTTCCTGACAGGCTCATAAGAAAACGAAGTATGGCAGAATTGATGCAGGAAAAAGATGCACAGGCCCTGAACCACAGGATCGCGAAGCTCGAACGGGAGCTGAGGCGCGAACGTCTGATAAATCAGAGAAATGCTGTCTCTTTTGATGCGAAAAACCGGCTGTCAGATATCATCGCGAGCGAAAAATCGAGCATGGAAAGGTATATGTCCCTGCTCATGAGAAACAGCAAATCACCGATCCTGCTGTTCGACAAGGACGACCGGCTCGTTTACTGCACGGACTCGTACCTGCTTGCTGTTGGCGTCAAAAGCATCGGATTGATCGAGCACAAAACGCTGAGGGAGCTCATGACAGGAGTGTTCGACGAAACCTTCATACTGGAGATGGAAAGCCATCTGGCAAAAGTGAGGCATGAGGACGACTACTTCGAAAAGGATTGCCTGATCGACCTCTCGCAGGTGGGGCCTCCCCGCCACTATCGCCTGGAGATCGGGTCCATGTGGGGCGAAAACGGAGAGAAAGACGGGTTCATGCTGTCGTTTTACGACATGACCGACTATGTGGATGCGATAGAGCGGGCTGACCAGGCAAATGCCGCCAAATCCGACTTTCTCGCAACGATGTCGCATGAGATACGTACGCCTATGAATGCCATCATTGGCATCGCGGACATGCTTGAAGATACGGGGTTGACAGCAGCGCAAAAAACCCTGCTTGACAAGATAAACGCTTCATCAAAAGTCATGCTCGACCTCATAAACGACATCCTTGATTTTTCAAAAATCGAAGCAGGGAAGATGGAGCTTGTGCCGGAATACTTCGACTTTCACGCAATGCTCGAAGGGACGAGGTCTGTGTTTGACCTGATCATGACCCAGAAAAGCCTGGGCTTCAGCGCGCAGTTTGCAGACGGCCTCCCCGCCGTTGTCTACGGGGACGCCAAACGCATAAGGCAGATACTCGCAAATATATTGAACAACGCGTATAAATACACGCACAGCGGCTGGGTGAGTTTGAGGGTAGACGTTTCTGCGGCCGGCGAAAATGTACATTCGGCCCCGGTATGCTCGGAGCACGGCATCGACCCCGACCGGCATGTCGTCGTCAAATTCACTATCGATGATACGGGGATCGGCATCAAAGCCGAAGACCTCTCAAAACTCTTCAGCGAATTTGTGCAGATTGACGTTGTGAAAAACAAGAATATCAGCGGCACCGGCCTGGGCCTCACCATCACAAAGCGGCTGGTGGATATGATGGGCGGCACCGTCAGCGTAGAGAGCGAGTACGGCAAAGGCTCATCCTTCAAGGTCACCCTCCCCCTGCAGACGGGAAGGGAGTCTGACCTGCCGGAACAACTGGTGCCGATCGAGCACTTCACTGCGAAAGGTGTGCGCGCGCTCGTGGTCGACGATATCGATATAAACCTCGAAATCGCGCAGTACATGCTCGCGTCGTATGAGATCGAGAGCGATACAGCGAGGGACGGCGTAGAGGCTATCGAGATGGTGCAAAAGCATTATTATGACTTTGTGCTGATGGACCACATGATGCCGCGCATGGATGGTGTGGAAGCGACGAAGCATATCCGGAAGCTCGAAGGGCAAGAAAGAAATGTCCCGATCGTCGCGCTTACGGCAAACGCCATCGTCGGAAATACGGAGATGTTCAGGGACGCGGGGTTCAATGCGTTCCTTTCGAAACCCATAGACATCAAGCTGCTTACAAGAACCCTTATGGAAATACTCCCCGAATCAGTGATACACTTTGAGTGACTGTTTCTGTGAGAGGTGATTTGAGATTCAAAGTATATTGATCGTCGAAGACGACGCAACGATCCGAAAGGAACTGAAGATCCTTTTGGAGAAATACAAATACTCCGTCATAACCACCAACGATTTTGAAGACGTGGTAGGTTTCGCGCTGGCGGAAAACCCGCACCTGATATTGCTTGATATCAATTTGCCCTGCTACGACGGGTACTACATATGCAGGGAGCTGCGCAAGCATTCAAAGATCCCGATCATCGTCGTGACGAGCCGAAACAGCGACACAGACGAATTGATGAGCCTGAACCTGGGCGCCGACCACTTCGTGACAAAGCCGTACAACACGCAGATATTGCTTGCCAAAATAGAATCGCTGCTTGAGCGTGCCTATGATGCGGGCACCGGGAAAACGCTCAGGTACGGAGACTTGGCCCTGGACATCGGAAAGAGCGTCGTGAGCTTCAAGGGGGAAAGCCGGGAACTCACGAAAAACGAACTAAGGATATTGCAGATCCTCTTTGAAAGCCCCGGGGACATCGTTTCCCGCGATGACATCATGAACGCGCTTTGGCAGACGGACGCCTTTGTCGACGACAATACCCTCACCGTGAATATGAGCCGGATCAGGAAAAAGCTTGCAGAGATTGGCGCGGGGGATGCATTGAAGACGAAAAGAGGGCTCGGGTACTCATTATGAGAGTGGTTGATTTTTTGCGCGGGAAAGTGCCTTTCCTGGCAATCCTTTTTATGGCCACGGGCTTTATGGCTTTCCTTCTTCGCCTTCTGGGCCAAAGCCCGTTTTCTATCATGTATATAGCGGCCGTGATGCTTTTGGGCGGACTGCTGTCCCTTCTGCCCGAGTTCCTCACGAAGAGGCGCTACTACGGCGAGCTGAAAAGCATCATGGAAAATCTGGACAAGAAGTTTTTGCTGTCGGAAATCATAGAACGCCCTGATTTCGTCGAAGGGCAGCTGCTGTATGATACCCTGGGCGACGCGGGCAAATCCATGAACGACGAGATAGCGGGATACAAAAATGCGTACAAAGAATACCGCGAATTCATCGAACTCTGGGTGCACGAGATCAAAACCCCGATAGCCGGTGCCAAGCTGATCGGCGAAAACGCCCAAAATGCCCCTGCACTGGAAGAGCTTGACAGGATCGAATTTTTTGTGGAGCAGGCGCTGTACTACGCCCGCAGCAATGCCGTCGAAAACGACTATATCATCAAACCCGCGCTACTATCTGACATGGTGGGCGACGTCCTGAAAAACAACGCGAAATACCTCATAGCAAACAGGATAAGCGTCCGCACTTCAGCCCTTGATCTGCGTGTCTTTACCGACGTCAAATGGGTCTCCTTCATCATCCGGCAAATCGTGGACAATGCCGTGAAGTACGGCGGCAATACCATCGAATTTTTCGGTGAAAGCCGCGGGAACAGCGTCGCCCTGTTCATCAAAGACGACGGGCAGGGGATCCCAGGGCACGAAGCCGATAAGGTTTTCGAAAAAGGGTTCACCGGAAGCAACGGAAGGATCCAGGGACACTCCACCGGACTCGGCCTGTACCTGTGCCGCAAACTTTGCCACAAACTAGGCCTGGGCCTCTCCCTCGAATCCACCCCCGGAGAAGGCACCACCCTCAAAATAGTATTCCCCATCAACGAGCTATAGCCGCACACCGGGAATCGCACAGCGGGGACCGCACAGCGGGGACGGTTCTTTTGTGTCTTCCGAAATAGTCAAAATCTTTGCGCTGCCCGCACGATTAAGTTCACACTATGCCAAACAATAATTGTGAAAAGCGAAGCGGCTGACCGGGTGCGAGGCTCCGCCCGAGCAGAGGTCAGACGTTCGCTCATCCTGAGAAGTTTCGCCCATCTTCCAAAGGGCAGCTTGCATGGTACACACACCGGGAACGGTTCTTCTTGTGTTCCCCGATATAGTCAAAATCCCTGCGCTGCCCGCCTGATTAAGTTCACACTATGCCAGAAATAGCTTTGAAAAGCGAAGCGGCTGACCTTACAAAAATGTAAGGCCCACGTCACGTTTTCAAATGGCGGCATGTATCCGCCTGCGCTATATTGTGACTGTTCGATAAAGCTCTAAGGAGGAGGCGAGGAATGCCAACAGTATTATTTGCGAAAAACGTTGAAAAGTATTATGGGAACAAAAGCAACCTGACCAAAGCCCTCGATGGCATCAGCTTCGGGGTCGAGGCCGGGGAGTTCGTCGGGATAATGGGGGCGTCCGGCAGCGGGAAAACCACGCTCCTCAACTGCATATCCACTATCGACAACGCTACGGCGGGACAGATCTTCATCGGAAACCGAGATATCACCACGATGAACAGGAAAGCCCTTTCAAAATTCAGAAGGGAGAAGCTGGGATTCATATTCCAGGACTTCAACCTGCTCGACACTTTGACGGCCTATGAAAACATCGCGCTTGCCCTGACAATACTGAAGCGTCCGCCCGGAGAGATCAATTCGAGAGTGAAGGACGTGGCCGCAATCCTCGGGATAACTGAAGTGCTGGGCAAATACCCGTACCAGATGTCAGGCGGGCAGCGGCAGAGAGTTGCGAGCGCGAGGGCGATCATCACAAACCCTTCGCTCATATTGGCCGATGAGCCGACAGGCGCCCTTGACTCGAAATCCGCAAAAGCCCTGCTCGAATGCTTCAGGGGCCTTGTGAGAGACGAAAACGCCACGATCCTGCTCGTGACGCACGACGCTTTTTCAGCCAGCTACTGCGGACGCATCATCTTCATCCGCGACGGCAGGCTGTTTCATGAGCTCGTGCGCGGAAATGAGACGCGCAAACAATTTTTTGACAGGATCATGGAAGTAGTAAGCGTACTCGGAGGTGACGGAAATGACCGCTACTAAGCTCGCATTCAGGAACGTAAGGAAAAGCCTCCGCGACTATACGGTCTATTTTTTGACGCTTACCTTCGGCGTCTGCATCTTCTATATATTCAACGCGCTTGAAGGCCAGCAGGGTATCATAAACGTGACCGGCGACCAGGCGGCGATATTCCAGCAGCTCGGCAATATGATGGCCGCCGTCTCGGTGTTCATATCCGTCATCCTCGGCTTTCTGATCATATACGCGAACAGGTTCCTTATACGCAGGCGGAAAAAGGAGTTCGGCATATATCTGACCCTCGGCCTTGAGCGGGGCATGGTCTCGCGCATCCTCATAATGGAGACCCTTTTCGTAGGGCTGTTGTCGCTGGCCGTG
Source organism: Eubacteriales Family XIII. Incertae Sedis bacterium (assembly GCA_031266515.1). Lineage (GTDB taxonomy): Bacteria > Bacillota > Clostridia > Peptostreptococcales > Anaerovoracaceae > JAISAW01. The sequence goes on along the minus strand of JAISAW010000075.1, from coordinate 5,124 downwards.
GGGCTTGCGCTCGGGCTTATACTTTCGCAGGGCATGGCGCTTGTGACTGCGGCGCTTCTGAAGACCACGGTCTCCGGGTTCAAATTCATATTTTCCGTGCCTGCGGCGGTGAAGGCTGTCCTTTACTTCGGGCTCATTTTCCTGCTTGTGCTCATATTCAACACGATGACGGTGAACAGGCTGAAGCTGATTGACCTGCTATACGCAAACCGCAAAAACGAGAAATTCAAGACCCCTCATCTCGCGGTTTCCGTGCTGCTGTTTATAGTCTCGCTCGCAAGCATTGGATATGCGTACCAACATATCCTGTCAAAAGGCGCCAGTGCGCTCTTCGATGGAGGGGCGATGATGACCTCGGTCATATTCGGCATCATAGGGACTTTCCTTTTCTTCTTCTCGCTGGCCGGCTTTTTTCTGAAGCTCATACAGCAGAACAAAGGCATCTATTTGAAAAACCTCAATATTTTCACGCTCAGGCAGCTGAACAGCAAGGTGAACACGACATATATCTCAATGTCAATGATCTGCATCATGCTGTTCGTATCCATCTGCACTCTGTCCTCGGGCGTGGATATATCCTCTGAGATAGCTTCGGAGCAGTCAAAGAGCGCCCCCTTTGACGCGACTCTCGTCATTGCGGGCAAGACCGATGAAGATGGGAATCCTGTGGGCGAATACCCCGGTGTGGACATTGCGGATATCGCAAAGGAAAAAGGTCTTGATTCGTTCTCGAAGGACTATTTGCCCGTGCGCTACTACAGGTCGGATGCTACTTTCCCCCTTTCCATGACGGAAAACAACGAGACGTTTGACATCAGTATGCGGAGCTACATCATGGGGCTTTCTGAATACAACAAGGTGCTTGAGATGCGGGGTCTGGAAAAGATAAGCCTGGGCGACGGCGAGTACGCGGTCAACTGCGCCATATCTAATGAAGGTTTTTACCAGGCGGTCCAGAACTATGCCAAATCCCCGGAGGATATAAGCGTGAATGGCGAAAGACTGCGGCCGAGCGGGCATTTTTTATATGAAAACCGCATGGAGGTGCGGGAAAACCAGGACTACATGTTTACGGTCATCGTGGATGACGGGCTGACAAAGGGGTTGCCTGTGTTCAAGGACGACCTGCACATAAACTATATCGATGCGGCAGCGGAAAATGAAAAGCTCTGCAAAGACGCCCTTGGAAGCCTGGGTTCTGACGGTGCCACGGAAGTTTCGCTACTCACAAGGACGATGGTGATGGCGACCAGCAACGCCGCCACGACGGTGATCACCTACCTGGCTGTATACCTCGGTGTCATCTTCCTGATAACAGCTGCTGCGGTCCTCGCGATAGGGCAGCTGTCGGAGACGAGCGACAATATCAGCCGCTACGGCCTGCTGCGCAAGATAGGCGCTGACGATAAGATGATAAAGAGGTCGTTGTTTGCGCAGATCCTCATCTACTTCGGAGCCCCGATGGCTCTGGCCCTTGTACACTCTGTCGTAGGGATAACGGTGACGAGCCGCATAGTGAGCAGCTTCGACAAGGGGAATATACTGGAAGGAAGCCTTTTCGCCGCAGGCGTCATCCTGGCGGTCTACGGCGGATACTTTCTGTCCACCTACCAGGGAAGCAAGAATATCCTGAAGCGGAGCTACGAGGGGTAGGCGGAGGATCGCCGGACCGCGGCTGCCGGTTTGTATCGGTTTGTACACAGCGGAGGGCGTGGGCCTGCAAGCAAGGTGCAGGAAAGCTCGTACGTATGGATCGCCCGGAAGCTGGCAGCTGCCGGTTCAGTATAGATAAGGCTGCCGCATACGCGGCAGCCTTCGCTGTGTCCACTGTCTCCAGCCGTTTCCGGCAGGATGTGTGAGATTCTGAATCTGACTTAAGCGCTCTTCTGCGTATCCGCCAGTTTGCTGTGATTGCGGCCATACAGGAAGTAGATCCCGAAGCCGACGGCGTTCCAGACGACGAAGAAGATCCATGTCAGGGACTGGAGCTGAGTCGCCATGAAGAGCAGGATGGCTATCGCAAGGATCGGTACTACCGGTACGAGCGGAACCTTGAATTTCCTGTCGAGATTCGGCATGGACTTTCTGAGGACCATGACGATGATAGCGGCGAACGAGAACGCGAATATCGTACCGATATTGCAGAGCTCTGCGAGCTTGCCGATCGGCAGGAAGCCGCCGAGGAGGCAACCCGCGACCCAGACGAAGAGCACTCCGCCTGTCGGGACGCCGTTCTTGTTGATCTTTGCGATCGGTGCCGGAAGCAGTCCTTCGCGGCCGAGCGAGTAGATCAGGCGGGATCCGGCTACGAGCGTCACGAGGATGCCTGTGGTGAGGCCGCAGACTCCGCCGACCGACACGAGCGTCGAACCCCAGACGATGCCGATGGACCTGAGCACGTACGCGACAGGAGCGGCATTGCCGTCGCCGGACGCGAACTCGGTGTAGTTGACTACGCCTGTCAGGCAGAGCACGATGACGATGTAGAGGACTGTCGAGACGATGAGCGCCCCGAGTATCCCCTTTGGTACGTCTTTGCCGGGATCCTTAGCCTCCTCTGACAGGTTCGCTATAGCGTCAAACCCGAGGTATGAGAAGAACACGATGGCTGCGCCAGCGACGACGCCCGTCTTGTTGGCCGCGAACCAGTCGGTCGGGAACCATCCAAACGGTGCGAAAGGCTCGTAGTTCGCAGTGTTGATATGGCTGATCGTAAGCACTACGAAGAGCAGGAGAACCGACACTTTGACGACGACGAGTATGTTGTTTACGACAGCGCTCTCCTTCGTGCCTTTGAGGGCGAGGAGCATCAATATAGTGATGATGAGGATGGCCGGGAGGTTTACTAAACCACCGGCGTCCGGAGCCGCTGTGATCGCCGCGGGGAGGTTGATCCCCACATTGCCCAGGATCATGTTGAAGTACGCGGACCAGCCGGTCGAGATCGCCGAACATGCGAAAATGTACTCAGCGAGGAGACACCATGCGATGAACCAGCCCCACACTTCGCCGAGCCCCACATACGCAAATGTGTAGACGCTTCCGGAAGCGGGAATGGCCGACGCGAGCTCAGCATAGCAGAGAGCCGCGAACAGGCAGGCGACGCCTGCGATAATGAAAGATACGATAAGTGCGGGCCCAGCGACGGTGCCGGCTGCGACGCCTGTTACGACGAAGATGCCGGAGCCGATAATGGCGCCCAGGCCGAAGAACATCAGGGATACCCAGCCCATAGTCTTCTTCAGGCCTTCTCCTTCTTTCTTCTCTCCCAGGATCGTCTCAAGTGGGAGTTTGCGAAGAACACTACTGCTCATATTTATTCCTCCTTTTCTTAAATAAATAAATAAATGAATAAAAACAATAACGGATAAAACAATAACTGACCGTCAGTTGCAATATGACGCAACACACGACACCTGATTTTATCAATCAAATTAAGTTTTATCAATATTATTTGGCCATCACTTTTCAAGCAGAGGGGGAGCCTTATCGAGGCGGCAGACGATTTTTGCGGTGTTTGCAAGGAGTGTCTGCGACCGGCGAAAAACCGTACATGCATTGAAAATACTGGTATTTACGCCCCGTTTCGCTGTCTTTGCAGATAGGCGGGCGGCAATGAAAACCTCCGAACGCCGCGCCAAAATAAAATCAGAAAATTTCGAATTTTTTTCGCTTGGTGGCGGAAGATCGGAAGTTTGCTACGAATTAAGCCACTCACTCGCTCTTGAAAAATCCTGCAAAAGCAATGTTTTTCTTGAGTTATCACGTATCACGCGCGCGGGTGTGCGCTGTCGTAGACGTCCTTGATCCTGTTTTTTGAAACCGACAGATACGCTTGGGTCGTCATGGGGTCTTCATGCCCCATCATCTCCTGGAGCGCCTTGATATCCGCGCCGCCCTGCACCATGTGCACTGCAAACGTATTCCTCAGTATCTGCGGGGTGATGGCCCTGTCAATTCCCACTTTTGCAGCATAGCCCCGGATGATCTTCCAGAGGGCCTGCCTCGTGATGCGCTCGCCGTAGTAGTTCAGGAAGAGGGCGGACTCCTCGGGCCCATCGGAAGCCTCGTTTGAGCGCCGCTTTAAGTGAGGCCTGTTTTCGAAGATATATTTTTCGAGGGCTTCCCGGGCCATCCTCCCCAGAGGGATGATGCGCGCTTTCCCGTGGCTGCCGTCGCAGGTCACAAAGCCCATGCGTATGTTCACGTCTTCGACTTTCAGGTACATGGCTTCCGTGACCCTCATTCCCGTCGCGTACATCATTTCGAGCAGAGCGGCGTCCCTTCTCCCTGTGTCGCTGTCGTCGGGCGCTGCGAGAAGCTTGTCGATCTCCTCCGTGCTCAGGTATTCTATTTCACTCCGCTGGATGCGCGGGGAGCGTATGCCTTCGCAGGGGTTTTTTTTAATGCGGTTCTTTTCGATAAGAAAACGATAGTAGGCCCTGAGTGACGCCAGTTTCCTGTTTACCGTGGCGCCGCTTCTGCCGTCCGATTTCAATTTGAGCAGATATCCGGATATGTCTGCGCCGGTCGTATGCAGCAGGCTGTGTGTGCCTTTTGTGCCCAAATACGCCTCGAACCCGGGTATGTCGTGGATGTAGGCCGACACTGAATTTACAGAAAGCCTTTTTTCGTCAACCAAATATTTTTCGAAGCCACGTAAGTCTTGCGCCATATTTAAGATCCTTGTTTTTCCGGAAAAGCAAACGTGGACAGAGTATACAACACCGAATTACATAAAACAACGAAGATTTTTCATTTTTATGATTTTATGATGCGTGCAGTTCAGACATGTTTCGCCTTTTTCCAAGACTTATGGGACAAGTCGCAGCAAGCAAGGCGTGGCTGCCCCGCTCCTGCGTTCCTGGAAAAAGGCAGAAAAAAAGCCTTGCGCATGTCTCTGAACAGAAAGCGCGGGTGAATCCACTGATAATTTGATATAATCCGGCTTAAGGCTTGTCAAACAATAGCAAGTGGAAAATCGCATGTTATTGTTTGATGAGTTTTTAGTAGTAATAAAGATAAGGCAGGTCTTGATGCTTGGGGCGTTGAAGAAAATCTCGGATAAATTGAGCGGTTGGCTTGATGCGTATATGGACAAGTTCGGCGCGTCCCTGCGGACCA
>JAISAW010000067.1 GCA_031266515.1 Eubacteriales Family XIII. Incertae Sedis bacterium | reverse complement strand
CAGAGCGCGCCCAAAGGGAAAAACTCTGTACATACTTTTTTCGCATGGCACATGGCGCATGGCACCGGGCTGCTATGATACGGCCTTGATGCCTCCCTCGATGACTTTGCGGTTCACCTCGACAAGATGCTTCTTCGCTTCGCCAAACACTTCGGCAAGCTGTTCGAGAACAGTATCCGCTTTGACTACGCCTCTGGCACCGATGTAAGCGCCGAGCATCGCCATATTGGCAGCCTTTTCAGTTCCCGCTTCTCTTGAGATATCGTTCGCCTTGACATAGACCACGTCTATGTCGGTCCTCGTCGCTTTTTTATCGATGAGGGATTCGTTGATCACGAGGAGCCCGCCGGGGGCGACAAAATGTTCAAACTTGTCAAGCGAGGGCTTATTCAGAACGATAGCACAGGTCGCCACGCCTTCTGAAATCGTAGGGGCACCTATGGGCTTGTCGGAAATGATGACTGAGCAGTTTGACGTGCCGCCTCTCATCTCGGGGCCGTATGAAGGAAGCCATGTGACTTCACGGCCTTCTTCCATGGCTGCTTCGGCAAGGGTCTTGCCCATCGAGAGGACACCCTGTCCGCCAAAACCGGCTACAATAATTCTTTCATCCATTACGCTTCGCCTCCTTTATCTTTCTTTACTCCAAGCGGGAAGGCCGGAATCATGTTTTCCTGCAGCCATTTGATCGACTCGACAGGGGTCTTCGCCCAGTTTGACGGGCAGGTGGACAGGACTTCTATGAAAGTGAACCCTTTGCCTTCTACTTGATACTGGAAGGCTTTCTTGATGGCTTTCTTCGCGCCTATGATATTTTTCGTACTGTCAACGCTGACGCGCTCCACGTAGTAAGCGCCGTCGTGCGAGGCGATCATCTCAGAGACCTTCATCGGGAACCCGTAGTGGTCACTGTCGCGGCCGAGGGGGGCTGTGGTGGCTTTCATGCCCACGAGCGTCGTAGGTGCCATCTGTCCTCCCGTCATGCCATAAATGCAGTTGTTGACGAAGATCGTCGTGATCTTCTCAGCGCGCATTGCGGCGTGGTTGATTTCAGCGTTGCCGATCGAAGCGAGGTCGCCGTCCCCCTGATATGAGAAGACGATACGGTCGGGCTGGCAGCGCTTGATCCCTGTCGCCACAGCAGGGGCACGCCCGTGAGCGGCTTCATGAAAGTCAATGTTGAAGTACTTGTAGGCAAATACTGAGCAACCGACCGGGCAGACGCCTACGGTCCTTTCTGCTACGCCCAATTCCTCAAGCACTTCCGCTACGATCCGATGGATTATGCCATGCGTACATCCCGGACAATAGTGAAGCGTGACATCCGTAAGTACCGGCGTCTTTTGAAATACTACTCCCATCTTATCTTCCTCCTAATACAAACTCTTCATCTTTTTTAAGATCGGCAATAGCGAAATCGACAATTTCTTCCGGGGTCGGTATCTGTGAGCCAACCCTGCCGTAGAAGGAGACGGGTTTTATAGCGCGGACGGCGAGGCGCACATCTTCAAGCATCTGCCCCGCGCTCATCTCCGTCACGATCACTTTCTTGACACTGTCCTGGTTTGCCGCATTGTAGACAGCCTCTGAGGGGAAGGGCCATGCGGTGATGGGACGTACCAGCCCCGCCTTGATACCTTTGCTCTCGAGCACTTCAATCACGTTCTTGACTATGCGGCTGACCGAACCATAGGCCACGAAGAGTATCTCCGCGCCCTCTGTCTTGTATTCCTCGTACATGACCTCTTCTTTTTCGATGATCGCGTACTTGTCAAACAAGCGATGGGTCAGCACTTCCAGCTCTTCGGGCTCTATGTAGAGGGAATTGATAATGGACTTCGGACGTTCCTGGCCGTCAAAGCCGCGGCCCGTCTTGTAGTCCCATCCCTTGCTTGCCCATGAATCGTCATACTGCACAGGCTCGACAGTCTTGATTTCAATAGGCTCCATCATCTGGCCGATGATGCCGTCGGCGATGACCTGCACGACAGTGCGGTATTTGGCCGCTCTGTCAAACGCACGCTGGACGAGGTCGCAGGTTTCCTGGACATTGCCCGGCGTATAGGTGAGGAGTTTATAATCGCCGCTGCCTCCGCCTTTTACGGACATATTGTAGTCACCCTGTGAAGGCTGGATGCTTCCAAGCCCGGGGCCGCCTCTCATCATGTTCACGATGACAGCGGGCAGCTCCGCGCCGACCATATAGCTGATGCCTTCCTGCATGAGGGCTATGCCGACGCTTGAAGACGACGTCATGACCCTTGCTCCACAGCCCGCCGCGCCATACACCATATTGATGGACGCCACTTCTGACTCAGCCTGCACATAGACACCGCCGACCTCGGGGAGACGTTTTGACATTGTCTCCGGGATTTCGTTCTGCGGTGTTATAGGATAGCCGAAGAAATACCTGCATCCACAGGCAATGGCGGCCTCGGCAACTGCTTCGTTGCCTTTCATTAACATTCTAGCCATTATCTTTCATCCCTCCTAATCTCTATATACCGTGATGACCGAGTCCGGGCAGGTCAGTCCGCAAGCAGTGCAGGCAAGACACTGGCTCATGTCTGTGACTTCTGCGGGGCTGAGGCCGCTGGCATTCAGCTTGTCTGGAGAGAGTGCCAGTATATTTTTCGGGCACGCTTCCACACAAAGGCCACAGCCTTTGCAAGCGTCTGCGTTTATTTCTATGCGATTCATGATAGTTCTCCTCCTTTTCACTATTCAACATAGACAGTTGCGATATCTTATCCAGGCGTGTTATCGCCATGAAAAAATTAACCGTTGCCGCCTCGCCCGCCAATACAGGCGGGCAGCGATTATCAACGGGTATTTCCAAACCAGTCCGGCCTCATGTGTATATCTATCTCCTCGATCGGCAGCTCGTTTTTCAAAAAATCCTGATGTCCGCGCAGCCTTGCCGCGACATCTCTTCGGACGCTTATAAACCGGAAAGGTATTTCCAGTGCTTCGCTTGCTTCTTCAATTAATTTTTGGGATTCCAGGATTTCTTCGGGGGAGGTGGCTTCTGCCAGGTTCGTATTGTTTATAATGTAATCAAATCTTACTCTCGCTACAGCCATAATGTCGTTCGCCATCTTCACTATGTCCCGTAGGTTGTTTGTGAAGGGCCGTAGGACATTTACTACGAAATTGAATGTGAATAGTTCACGGCGCGGCGCGACTTCGGGCATGTACCTGCCCAGCGTCCTTGCCCCTATCGGGTCTCCGCCCACATCTATCCCCACGAAATCGTAAAGGTCGCTTCTGATGATACCGCTGATCTCGCCAGGAAGAGCAGGGATATCCACATTTGTCGCGGTAAACCTCGGACCCGCGACCTTGATCCCTTCGCTCTCAAGCATCCCCCTTTTGGATGAGCTTTTGAAGTACGGGTTCACAATATCGATATCGACAAGCGCTGCGGATTTGCCTTCTCTCATGGCGCGGCGGACCATGTTGATAGTCAACTCGGTTTTGCCGCTACCAAAATTGCCAATGAAACATTCGTACCTGGTCATCCGCTCAGCATCTTTCTTTCTCTAAAGGTTTTAATTTGAATCTACACATCCCGCTTTGTTGATGGAAGCCGCGCTTACAGTTTATAAAGGAATTTTTATAACGCTCTTCTCATCAATTTCGAGTGTACTGCCACGCTGTTCTTTTTGTCAATCATATCGATAAAAATGCACGATCGACAATGCACAGATGCCACTGTCTGGGCATACACACAAAGACAGCCCCACCTCACTCCGTCAAATGAGATGGGGCCGTCCCGGCTTATCTGCCAATATACGTAGTTGTCTCTCTCTTATCGCGCCGCTGCCCTGACAGGATCTATGGCGCTACCACAGCACCTGTATTTGCCGATCGCACGTGCGCCATATATTTGCCCATGACCCCGCCGATCTTCTTCGGCTCATACTTCCAGTCCGCCAGCCTCGCCACTATCTCCTCGTCGCTGAGGTGCACGTTCACTTCCCGCTTGTCCACGGTATCGACAGTGACGATGTCGCCATCGCGTATGATGGCGAGCGGGCCGCCTTCTGCCGCTTCCGGCGATATGTGCCCCACGAAGCATCCGTTGTTCGTGCCCGAGAAGCGGCCGTCGCTGATGAGCGCGATGTCCGTAAGTATCCCTCTGCCTTTCAAAGTCTTGAGCGGGACGACCATCTCTCTCATCCCGGGGCCGCCCCTGGGGCCTTCATAGCGGAGGACGATGACGTCCCCCTTCTTGACTTTCCCGGCGGCGATCGCCTCGCTGCACTCCTCTTCGCTGTCAAAGCATACGGCAGGCCCCGTGAACACTCTGATCTCGGGCGCAATCCCCGATGGCTTCGCCACGCAGGTATCCGGTGCCACATTTCCTTTCAGCAATACCAGGCCGCCTGTGGGGTTGACGGGGTCTTCAAGGGTTTTGATGACCCGGTCGTCCTCCGGCCACAGGAACCTGTATCCTTCAATATTCTCGCCAAGCGTCTTGCCCGAAGAAGTGATGACATCAAGGTTCAGAAGCGGCTTGATCCTCTGCATGACTCTAGGGATGCCTCCCGCTTTATAGAAGTCCTCCATATCGTAAGTCGCCGCAGGGTTTACCTGAACTATTTGCGGGGTGGTGTCATTCATCTCGTTGAACAGAGGCAGTATCTCGTCGGGCTCATAGCCAAGTTCATTTGTGATGGCCATCAGGTGCAGTACCACATTTGTAGACATGCCTGTCGCCATTGCTATACGTATCCCATTCTTGATGGCGTCAAACGACATGACTTCGCTCGGCCTGATACCCTCTTTGACAAGGTTCACTATCGCCTCTCCGGTCGCTATGGCGTCTCGTGTCCGCTCGTTGTAAGTAGCGGGGATAAGCGCCGATCCCGGAAGCGACATGCCCAGGGCTTCCACAAGGCAGCACATGCTGTTTGCCGTGCCATAAAACTGGCAGGAGCCACAAGTCGGGCAGAGCACTTCGCTGAGGTCGTCTACCTTTTGCTGGTCTATGACGCCAAGCTGATGCATGCCCCAGGCTTCCACTATGCTCGTGAGGTCGCCTTTGCGCCCGTTGAACTCCATCGTGCTGACCATCGGCCCTCCCACGAGGACCATCGCGGGGATATCGAGCCGGGCCGCAGCCATCAGCGCCGCCGGCACGATCTTGTCGCAGGACGCCAGTATCACTATGCCGTCAAACACATGCGCCCGATGGATCAGTTCGATACTGTCGGCGATGACGTCCCTTGAAGGCAATACATAGTCGTTGCCATTGTGGGCGCCCGCCAGACCATCGCACGGGGCGATAGTCCCAAATTCGCTGCTGACCCCGCCCGCGCGGTATATGCCCTTTTTCAGATGCTCGGCCAACGTCCGAAAATGCATGTGCCCGGCTATGCTCTCGCCGTAGGCATTCGCTATTCCAATGAAAGGCCTTCTCATATCGCCCTCGCTCATGCCGACGCCTTTCCACATCGTCTTTTGCAATTCCCTCAGCGGGTTTGGTGTGAATTCACTCTTTGCCATACTCGTCTCCTTCACTCACTTCGGATAGTATTGAAGATCGTACCTGGTCTCGATGGTCCGTACAAGGTTTGCGATGGTTTCGTTGACCGGGGTCGGTATGCCGAGCTCCGCGCCCATGCGCTGTACCGCTCCGTTCAAAAACTCGATTTCCGTCTTTTTCTTGTTCATCAGGATATCCTGCGCCATTGAAGGATAGTGGTCGCCGGCGGTCTTCGCAGCGTTTGGCAGAGTCTCCGAAAGGAAGGTCCCTACCGTCAGCTCAGTGACCCCTTTGGCGTTGGCTACCGCCACGGCTTCGGATATCGTATCGAGAAGAAGCTTTTGGAATGCCGGGACATCGGTGGCCTCGAAACCCCGCAGACGCACAAGGCCAAGCGACGCATTCACCGCAATATTGATAAGGGCCTTTTCCCATACGTACATATCTATGGCGTCGCCATCGTAGTTTGAGACAGCGCCGCCCTTTGTGAACAGCTCGGCGATCAGCTCGCCCGCTTTCGCCTGCAGGCCTTCGCGGACCACGCTTCCGACATGGACATGGACATCGCCAAACAGGTTGCCGTAGACTTCGCCCGACCCCTTCAGCAGGCTCGCCATGTTCAGGCATCCATAAAATATCTTTTCTTTCGGGATGGTTTCGGCTATGGTCTCGACGTTTCCAAAACCGTTTTGGAAAGTGCAGACGCAGGTATCCTCCCCTATCGCCGGCATCGCCCCTTCGAGTGCGACCTTTGTCAGAGTCCCCTTCACCATGATGACGATGTAGTCCTGGATGCCGATATCCTGCGCATTATACGCAGTCTTCATTTGGATGACTTCCCTGGTATCGCCGCCTCCGTTCATTATCAGCCCGTTTTTGGCAATCGCGTCCATGTGCTCTTTCATCGGATCCACAAGCACTACGTCCGCCCCGCCTTTTGTCAGATAAGCGCCGAGTACACAACCCATCGCGCCCGCTCCTACTATTGCAATCTTAGTCATACTTTTCACCTCTTATTTCACTTAGCCTATGAGATTATCCCCACCTCTTTAGCCTCGGCAGTAAGCTGCTCGCGGAAATCCGGATGGGCGATCCCTATAAGTTTCTTTGCCCTGTTCTCGATGGTGTCGGCAGTCAAATAAGCCACTCCATACTCAGTCACCACGTACTGCACATCAGACCTGAGAGTCGTCACCACCGTGCCGGGCTCGTTTGCTATTACGATCTTGCTTGCGAGGGTGCCGTCCTTTTTCTTCATCACGGAAGGAGTGCAGACGAATGAACGCCCGCCTTTGGAATGACGCGCGCCCCGCACGAAATCAGCCTGCCCGCCGGTGCCGCTGTACTGCCTGAACCCTATTGACTCCGAATAGCACTGGCCGAAAAGATCTACAGCCATGGTCGCGTTGATGGAAATGAAATTGTCGATCTGCCTGATGACGCAAGGGTCGTTCACATAGCCGAAAGACCTCGACTCAATGGCTGGGTTGCCGTCCGCGAAATCAAGCATCCGTTTGCTCCCAAGCCCGAACCCGAGGATCGATATGCCCTTGTCGAACGGCTTCCTGCTGTTTGTGACCGCTCCGCATTCGATCAGGTCAACCATGGACTCCACGAACATCTCAGTGTGTATGCCGAGTTCCTTTTTGTCTTTCAGGAAGGATCCTACGGCGTTTGCCAGCCCTCCGATGCCCAGCTGTATGCAGGCCCCGTCCGGTATATAGGGCATGATCAGCCCGGCGATTTTCTCATCTGTCACCGACGGCGGGCCGGCGTCAATCGTCGGCAGCTCTTCAGTCAGGTCTACGATGAAATCGAAATCATCAAGCTTGCACTGCATCCCCTCGCCTTTTACGAACGGCACGTTTTCATTCACCTGCGCGATCTTGAGCCGCGCGCCTTTCACGACCGAAGCGTCAAGCGGCGAGAGCCCAAAGCTGATGTCTCCGTTCCCGTCGGGAGGCGTACACATCATGATGGCGACACCGCCCGGCTTTACCTCCGACATATTGCCAGGGACGTCTGACAGGTGCTGCGGCACATAGTGCACCTTCGTCCCTCTTTTCATGAACTCACGGTCCATGGCGCCTATGAAGGGGGTGATCAGCTTGAACTTCTCGGCGCTCTGCGGGAGAAAAAGCCTCATCCCGCGCAACGGTATCGATATAAAGACTTCAAGGCTGTCAAGCTCATCGATCCTGTCGTAGAGCTTATCCAAAATCGTCGCAGGCGTGCCGGCGTTGTTGGTGCTGACTATGAAGTCGCCCGACCGCACATGCGACAATGCTTCCTCAATGGAAACTATTTTACTTTCATACTCTCCTCTCCATGAAGGCATGATCTCACCTGTCCTTTCCTGCTAAGGGTGTTTGTTACTGACGATGGCGCGCAGCTCCCGTGAAAGAGGGAGTCTTTTCCGGGAGCCCCTATCGCTGCGATAGCCGCACCATCCACGATGATCTACTTGAACACGTCGTCAAGCGTCGCGTCAGCAGGCAATCTACCGTACTCGATACCGATCCTCAAAAGATCCTTCACCACATTGATGTTCAGATCTACGCCTTTCTCCTCTATCTTCTTCACGTTTCTGAACTCGATCTCGCCCGGCAGGAAGACTTCAGGCAGGCCTTCTTTGGGAGGAGTGCTTTTCAGCTTGTCATTGAAGTAGCCGATGTCCTTTTTCAAGTCTGCAAGCGGCCTGAGCCTGGACGGGTCGATAGCGAGGAAGAAATAGCCGATATCTTCGTGCGGGTGCTGATTTAGTGCGGGGTATCCCACGTCCACGCCAGTCGCCGCGCCCGGCAGGACTGCGGCCAACATTTCAAACATGGTGTTCAGGCAATAGCCCTTGATACCTCCGAACGGGAGGAGAGCGCCGCCGTCCTTGAGTATGGACCATGGATCGGTGGTGTCGTTCCCATCTTTGTCGACGCACCATCCGAGCGGGAGCTGCTCCCCTTTCCGAATCTGAATTTCGATCTTGCCGCCGGCGACCACTGAGCAAGCGGCGTCTATCATGGTCGGCTCGCGCCCGTCGTCGCCTTTCGGGAAAGCGATGGAGAACGGGCTGTTGCCCATCACCGCGCCCTTCCCTCCATACGCCGCCACAATGGGCACAGCGTTTGCGATCGCAAACCCGATCATGTCCTGCCTTGCTGCTTTCAGGGCATAGTAGCCGGCTATACCGAAATGCCCCGCATGGGTGACGCTCACAAGGCCGATGCCCTCGTTCCTGGCTTTTTCAATGGCCAGATCCATGGCGCGGGGCGCCTGCACGATCCCGAGGCCGTCGTGGCCGTTCATATATGCCATCGACCTCGTCTCGCTGACGAGTTCAAGCTCGGCATCTTTGTTTATCATTCCCGATCTGATGAAATCGGCGTAGAACTGAAGCCTCGCTATACCGTGAGACTCCACCCCTCTCAAATCCGATTCATAGAGCACTTCCGCCCCGCGCTTTGCATCCTCCTCTGAAAATCCGAAGGACTTCAATGTTTCCACGCAGACCTTATATGTTTGTGCCATTGTCACATGAACAGTTTCAGACATGGCTTTTCTCCTTTCGATTGCCAAATGCGCCAATCAAGCCCAAGACGCGATGATCTCCTTTGTGATGGCTACGCCTCTGTCAAAAGCCTTTTCATTCAGCGCGACCAATTCCGGTTTTTTTGCAAGCTTCGCCATTGCGATCTTGCGTACTTCTTCGATCGGCATGATGTCCGCGATGGTCATGTATGTCGCAAGTATGACGACGTTTGCAGTCCTGCGCTCGCCGATCTCATAAGCGATGCCCTCAGCGTCGACCGCCGCTACTTTCACATCGTCGCGCGTGACAGTCCCCGGATCCACTATTGAGCTGTTGAGCAAAAGCACACCGCCCGGCTTCACGTTCGGGGCGAACTTTTCAAGCGACGGCTGATTCATCGCACAGAGCACATCAAGCCTGTTTGTCGAAGGGGAGCCTATAGGCTCGTCCGAGAGGATCACCGTGCAATTCGCGGTCCCGCCTCTCTGCTCAGGGCCGTAGGACGGCAGAAAAGTCACTTTGAGCCCCTGCTCATAGGCGCACTCGCCGACGAGCTTGCCGAGGGTCATGACGCCCTGTCCGCCGAATCCTGCTACCAATAAACTACTTTTCATCTGCGGCCTCCTCTGTCTTGTCACGGAATACTCCGAGCGGGAATTCCTTCATCGTCTGATCCTTTATGAAATCAAGCGTGGCCATCGGAGAGACGCCCCAGTTTGTCGGGCAGTTTGACAGGATTTCAACCAATGAGAACCCAAGGCCGTCCATCTGGTTTTGAAAGGCCTTTTTGATGCCTTCCTTTGCAGCCCTCACATTTTGCGGAGTGTTGACAGCGAAACGCGCGACATATACCGGCGTCGTCAACTGCGCGATCAGCTCTGCTATTTTCAGCGGATAGCCTTCCCTTTCAGGGTCGCGCCCATCCTGGCAGGTGGTAGCCCTTTGCCCTACAAGGGTCGTGGGGGCCATCTGTCCGCCTGTCATCCCGTAGATGCTGTTGTTCACAAAAATGACGCTGATCTTTTCGCCACGGTTTGCCGCATACATGATCTCCGAGAACCCGATCGCCCCCAGGTCTCCGTCGCCCTGATAGGTGAAGACAAATTTTTCGGGATGCGTACGCTTGATGCCGGTAGCGACAGCAGGCGCGCGGCCGTGCGCCGAACAGATATTGTCCATATTCCAGAGCAGTACGCCTAGAGTGCCGCAGCCTACTGGCAGCACTACTATTGTCTTTTCCCTCAGCCCAAACTCATCTATGACTTCCGCGATGAGCTTTGTCACCGTCCCGTGCATGCAGCCGGGGCAGTAAGGAAACGGATTTGCATTTATAGCTTCCGGTTTCTTATACACTAATTCCATACCTACACCCCTTTCACAAGTTCATGGACTTTTGCTATGACGTCTTCGGAATCAAGTATCAGGCCGCCTGCGGTATTGACCTGCGCCACGGGAAACCTGTCCTTCATCCCGAGCCTGACGTCGTTTACCATTTGGGCCGGTATCGACATCTCCACGTCTATGACATACTTGACCACGTTGTCCTCCAGCGCCGCGAATGCGGCATAGGGGAACGGGCTGATCGTGATAGGCCTGATAAGGCCTGCCTTGATCCCTTCCTCACGAAGTTCGTCTACGCAGGATTTGCAGATACGGGCAGCCAGGCCGAACGCCGCGAATACGTACTCTGCGTCTTCGACCTTGTAAGTCTCCACCCGTACATCTTCCCTGTCCCACTTTTCGTACAGCTCTTCCGCTATCCTGTTTTTTGCCAATTGATCCTCTTCGTTCAAGCCGCCGTTCAGCAGCACATTGATATGGTCTCTGCCTTCGCAGCCTGCCACCGCCCATGCCGGGGTTTCCGGAGGGTCTCTGTAGTCAGGCAGGTCGACAGGCTCCATGATCGCCGCGATGAAGCCATCCGGCGCCACTATGACAGGCATGCGGTCCCTGAACGCAAGCTCGAAAGCCTCGTAGGTCAAGTCCACCGCTTCCTGCAAGGTGGCAGGGGCAAGAGTGATTGTCCTGAACCCGCCGTGCCCCGGTGCTTTGCTCATCAGGTAGTAGTCCGACTGGGCCGGCTGTATAGTCCCCATCCCCGGGCCTGCGCGCATCACGTTTACCATGACAGCCGGGATCCTGGCCGCCGCAAGGTTTGACACCCCTTCCAGCTTCAGGCTGACTCCCGGCGAAGAAGACGAGGTCATCGCCATAGTTCCGGCGCCGCCCGCCCCATACACCATATTGATCGATGCCACTTCGCTCTCGCCCTGGACGAACACTCCGCCCACCTTTGGCAGAGCCCTCGAAAGATACTCGGGGATCTCATTTTGCGGAGTGATCGGGTATCCGGCAAAAAACCTGCAACCCGAACGGATTGCCGCCTCTGCGATCGCTTCGCACCCTTTCATGAATTTGCTTTCCATTCTCTGCGCCTCCTACCTGTAAACATCAATAGCCGCCATGGGGCAGATTTGCGCGCACATCATGCAGCCGATACAGTCGTCTTCGTTCACCGAGACGACATACTTATAGCCTTTGCTGTTGACCGCCTCCCCGAAGGCGAGCACTTTCTTTGGACAGACGTCAATGCAAAAAGCGCAGCTTGAACATCTTTCGGGTATTACTTCTGCTTTTGCCACTTCCTTACCTCCTCTGCTTCTATCTTTCGTACAGTGCCTTGACATATACGCTTATCGGAAAAACCCTGCAATCAACCTTGCCGGCTACCTCCTCATACACGTTCTCATCCACTGTCATAAACGATATGTCAAGGCACAACTCGTCGAGTGCGTCTTCAAGCCACTCGTGCTTCTCAAGTATCAGTTCCGTCGTAGTCCTCGTCCCCATACAAGGATTGCTGATGATGCTGACCAACCGCTGATCCACTCCGCCGACCGCGAATATCTTTTCCATGCTCTCCCTGATATCCTCGATGCTTCCCGAAAAGGGGCGTAGCGGATTGATGATGTAAAAATACCTGGTGTCCTGCTCGCGAAGCATTTCCGCGAACTGGCCCATCATCCTGGCGCCGACAGCGTTTCCGCCGACGTCAAACACACAGACGCTGCTTTCGTCCTTCAGCGCCCCGCTGACCCCCTGTGGTGCCAGAGGCGCGTCCTGAAAGACAAACACATCTACAAGATTTACTCCGGCCTCCGTAAGCTTTGGTGCCAGGTCGCGCGCGCGGAACAGGCCTTTTGTCTGGTCCATATCTATGAATGTGACCGCCGCGCCGCTTTTTGCAAGTGCTCTGGCCCAATTGACAGAGACCTCTGTCTTTCCGCTTCCCGACTCGCCGAGGAAGACTGCATTTTTTGATGCGAATCTTTCCTGTACGTAATTCAAACCATTACTCCTCTGCGAAAACTTCGCTCATATCGTCGATCTTCACGTTTGAGCTGCTTGCCCTGAATATGCCGAGGACGATAACCGCAGCCATGACCACCAGAGAGACGATGACCGCTGTTCTTGTCATACCGCGTACGCTCCAGAACGCGACTATCACCTGCACCGCGATACAGATCACCATTGTGACCTTGAAAAGCGCATCCGGCAGGTGGACGATGGACTTCGACCAGAATTCCGGGAACTTCTTCGGAAGGTTCCAGGTCGCCAATATCGGGAAGATCCCGACGACTGGGGCGATGAGCAGGATGTTGTTCGTGATTTGGCGAACATCGAAATCGAGCAGTATGGGAAGCACCGCGACGATAGCCATGAGGGTGAGCGCCACGACCGGTTTATTGTGCTTGTTCGTCTTCGACATCCATTTCGGATACCACCCGTCGAGCCCAGCCTTCAAATAGACCTGCCCATACGATGTGAAGAGCCCATTCAGAGTGGTGACGAGCGCCATACAGGCGCCGCCGAACACGAACACAAAGACAAGCGGCTTGGCAAGTATTGCCTGCGCGACATATGTGAGCGGCTGGCCCGCCATCTCCTCATAGGGGAGCACTCCGCCGGTCACCATGCCGGCAAGCGCGTAGAGCACTGCGATGATGAGCGCAGTAAGCAGCATCGCCTTCGGCATATCCTTGCGAGGATTCTTTGCAAGCCCGCTCATATTGATTATGAGGTAATAGCCCTGCGTCGAGAACACGAGGATGACCATCGCATCCATGATACCGGCCATGCCATTAGTGAAAAATCCTGGTTCAGAGAAACCGAAAGGGCTCCACTGAAGGTTAAACATTCCGGGAATAAACAGTACCGCAAGCGATATCACAAGGATGACTGACGTCACATTTTGGACCTTTGCGATGACATTCGTGCTGCTGATACTGATCAAATAAAGCGCAACTATGATGATACATCCCGATACTTTGACCGGGATCTGGGGGAAGAGGGAATTGATATACATGCCGAAAGCGAGCCCGAACAGGCTGTTTTGAAGCATATTGGTCAAAAATCCCATAGCAAATACTCCGGACGCTCTCCTGCCGAGCGTCGAAGACACCATGGCGTAAGCGCCGCCGGGAAGGCGGACGATACTCGAAGCCAGCAAATATGGAAGTGCGTAGAAAAAACCGACGACAACTGCAAATACATAGGCGACCCACACCGAACGACCTGTGACCGCGAATGCCACGCCAACTAGCGTGATAATACCGGCACCTATGACAGTACCGATGGACATCGACAACAGTTCTTTAAACCCTAAGGTCCTCTCCGTTTTCATGCTGATTGTCTCCTCTCACGTAAATATGGCTCTCCCGCCCGAATCATGAAACCCGGTGGCAAATTTCCTCCTCCCTACGTCGCCGCCGGACCGTGCGCATCGAGTAAAAAATAATATTTTGCGCATCCGGACAGGTTAGAGCTCTCCTCAGCGGTCAGACTATCAATTTTTGATTGACTTCATCAAAAAAAACACACTTATCAAAAGGCCTGTTTATTTCTGCACTGTTTGTTGGCTATTTTAAGGATGTTATGCCTGAAACCGGCGTGAAAAAAATCACGTTGGGAAATAAAAAACCACGGGGAAACCCTGTGGTCTTCGAAGAGGGGCGGCTCAGGGCCTGCCTGACAATAATACGCAATTTTTCACATGCTGCCTACATGCCGTTATTCGACAAACCTTGAAGCGCTCAATCGCAGGCGAGAGGGCCTTTTCTCCCGGTGCCCTCCATCGACTCTCCAAGCTGTATTGCCTGCATGCCTCCGACGTTTTGCGAAGTCAGGCAGAAGTAGACGAAGGTTGAATTCAGATGGTTTATCGCGGCGCTTTCCGCCATTTCAGGGCTTCCGAGCTTGATGCTCTTGTAAATAGCCAGATGCTGATAGGCGATGTCGTCAAAGCGGTCGGCGAGTACAGGCGGGCTGTCCTGCAAGTAGCGCGCGATGTAGCCCCAGTAGTATCGGAACAGCACATCCACACGCTCGTCGATGAGCTTGACATGCGGGTTGTTCGTGGACTCGATGATGAATTGATGGAATCTGTGGTCGGCTGCAGTAAAGTTCTTATAGTCTTTCGCATCAGAGTACTTGACGATATCCCTGCACATCTGCCCCATCAGGCTGAAATTGATCTTGGAGTTTCTTTTGGCGCATAGCCTGGCCGCGCCTGTATCAATGATTTCCCTGACTTCGAACAGTTGGTATACATAAGTGGAGTTCAGTGCGAAGACTATATACCCTCCGGCGTCGCGGCTCCGTGTCAGCAAGCCGACTTTGTACAGGTTTTCAAGTGCTTCCTGTACAGGGGTCCGCGATATCTCCAGGCTCTTCGCGATCGTCGAAACTTTGATCTTTGCTAAAGGGAGTATCTTGAATGAAAGTATCGCGTCTTCCACCAAAAAATAAACCAGCTCATGCAGCTTTGCAAACGGTCTTTTTGACTCCAATTGCTTCAGCAATTTAGGACTAAAAATATCCATATAACACCCTGACAAATCGCTCAGGACTACATAAACAGAATTGCCCCCCCCCGTTTCCAAAAAACGATAAGCTCCTCATTACGTCACCTTCCTGTCCGCCGGGCTCATCTGTGGGACGAAGGGGCTGATCCGGGCTATAAGGACTCGCTGAACAATAACCTGCGAAACGTCCTCCAGCGCCGCACTCCGGCGAAAACCAACGTGCTATCGTGGTGGGATTATAGCATGTTATTTTTTTAAATCAAAATTTTTATACAAGGCCTTATTTGTTCGAGCGCCTCCAGATCTTGAGAGCTTCGGCTTCTTTGACGAGCTCTTCCCTGAAGTCGGGGTGTGCCAGGTTTATGATGGCTTCCGCGCGCTGCCAGGTTGTGAGCCCTTTCAGGTTTGCCATACCGTACTCAGTCACGAGGTACTGGGTATTTTGCCTCGTGTCGGTGACGACCGACCCTTCCGCGAGCGTAGCCCTTATCCTGGAATTGACATTGCCCTGCTTGTCCTTGAACGACGAGGGAAGGCAGATGAAGCTTTTGCCGCCATTCGAAAGGTATGCGCCGAGCACGAAATCGAGCTGGCCGCCGGCACCGCTTATATGACGCCTGCCCGCTGACTCCGCGTTGACCTGCCCGAACAGATCGATGTCTACGGCCGCATTGATCGATACGAAATTGTCGATCGACGAGATGACCCGCACATCGTTCGTGTAGTTGACAGGCGAGCTTTGGCAAGAAGGGTTTCCGTCGAGGTATTCGTAAAGCCCCGTTGTGCCTGCGGCGAAAGCATAGACCTGCTTGCCATTGTCAACCGATTTTTTCAAGCCGTTGATCTTTCCGTTTTTCGCCATCTCGACGAAGCCGTCGACGTAGAGTTCAGTGTGTACGCCGAGGTCTTTCAGGTCGGACTCCGCCATGAGTACAGCCACTGCGCTGCTCATGCCGCCGACCCCTATTTGTACGCAGGCGCCGTTTGGTATCTGCGCTACGATCTGCTCAGCCACTTTCTTATCGACATCGCTGACCGGCGAGGAAGCAAGCTCCGGGATCAAGTCGTTGTCCTTGCCTTCAATCACGAAATCCACTTCCGATATATGGAGGTTCTCATCGTATTTGCCAAAGCAATAGGGCATTTTTTCATTCACTTCCAGGATGACCTTGCCCGCTACCTTTGCCATATCTTTGAGATGAGAGTTGACCGGGCCGAAATTGAAATAGCCCTTGCTGTCCATGGGCGCTACTTGAAAGACCGCGATATCCGCTTTGTTCGGGCCTTCAAGATAATACCTGTTGATCTCCGAATAGCGGATGGGGCTGAAAAACCCAAACCCCGCGTCGATGGTCTTCCTGCATATGCCTGACATGTGCCACGAAACGTAGGTGAAATGGTCTGCGGGATTTTTCGCCTTGAAGATCTCGGGGGCTCTCAGGAGCATGGCACTTCTGATCGTCAGGCCTTTGAAATCCTCTATCCTTGCGGCGAAGGCTTTGTCGAAGGCTTGCGTTGCCGTGACTGACCACCCGTAGTCGATCAACATCCCATCGCTTACGAGATCCACCGCCTTATCTGCGGAAATTAACTTTTGACGATACTCTTTTTCAAAACCTGCACTCATCCCTGATATCCTCCCTGGCAAACAGCTGAACTCTTTTTGACGGTTTTTTGACGGTCGACTTTTCACCATCGGACCGGATAATAATTTTACATAACCGTGCCGCCGCTTGTCTATGCGGATCATGCACGACTAATGGCGATTGCGTAAAAAATTTTCTTTCTTTGTTACTGTTCACATGTAGGCAGAATTCCTCGGAACTTTTAGGATTTGACCTGGATTTATCCAGTAATTGTGTAGCTGCGAGGCGAAGCCGAGTCTCATCCTATGCGGGAGATTTGCAAACTGAGACTCGCGCCGTCTGCGCGGAGTGAGTGCGCACACAGTAGCACGAAGCGGAGTCGCAGCAAGCGAGTCTCAGTTTGCAAATCTCCGGCGCACGTCTGAACAGTAACCTTTCTTTTGCCACCACGGAAATTATTTGAGAACTTTTGTTCCATTTTCTGATTTTTTGTATTATAATGAACGCATGTTCAAGGAGGCGTTATGGACGGCATTCATTTCGAAAAACTGAAACTGCTGGCTGACGGGGCCAAATACGATGTTTCGTGCTCAAGCAGCGGGACGGCCCGCGGCAACACTATGCGCATAGGCAACGCGAGCTGCGCGGGTATCTGCCATACGTGGGCAGCCGATGGCAGATGTATCAGCCTGCTGAAAGTACTTCTTTCAAACGACTGCGCCTACGACTGCAAATACTGCGTGAACAGGCGCAGCGCCGATGTCGCGCGCGCTACCTTTGAGCCAAAGGAGCTTGCCGACCTCACAATAGAGTTTTACAGGAGGAATTATATTGAGGGGCTTTTCCTTTCTTCCGCAGTGCTTGGCTCTCCCGACAAGACCGCCGAAAAAATGTATGAATGCCTGTATATATTGAGGGAAATCTACGGCTTTGGCGGCTATGTCCACGCAAAGGTCATACCCGGCGTATCCCCGGAGCTGCTGACTCAGATAGGCCTCGTCTCGGATCGCCTGTCCGTGAATATCGAAACCCCTTCCCGCGATAGCCTCGAACTTCTAGCCCCGCAAAAGCAGGCGGACGACATGTTCGCTTCAATGCGGCAGATCACGCACACACAGTTCGAACAAAAAACCCTGAAAGCCGCAGGGAACATGAAAAAACTCAAACCGGCGGGCCTGTCGGTGCTGGTCGGCGAAGGGAGCCTGGCTGAAGCGAGGGCGGCAGCGGAGATGGGATTCGCATCGGAGACGCAGCTCGTCCCCGACAGGCGCAGAAAGCGCTACAAAGAGAAGTTCGCGCCGGCCGGCCAGACGACACAGATGATCATCGGCGCTTCGCCCGAGAGCGACAGGCATATCCTCACCACGAGCGAAAGGCTCTACGCAAGGTTTGCGATGAAGCGCGTCTATTTCAGCGCATACATACCGACGGCAAACCATCCAAACCTCCCATCCATGCTCACACCTCCGCCTCTAAAGCGGGAGCACAGACTGTACCAGGCCGACTGGCTGCTCAGGTTCTACGGGTTTTCGGCGGGGGAGATATTGACTGAAGACGAGCCAAACCTCGACACGGAGCTTGACCCGAAAGCGACCTGGGCACTGCGCCATCTGGATCTCTTTCCCATGGAGGTGAACAGGGCAAGCGAAGAGGAGCTGCTCCGCATCCCGGGCGTCGGGAACACTTCAGTGTACAGGATACTCAGGCAACGGAGAATGGGCGCTGTCGGGTACGACGACTTGAAAAAGATGGGGGTGGTGTTGAAACGCGCGAAGTACTTCATCACCTGCGGCGGGAAATACTACGGCGACGTGGGTTTCGATCCCGATTCCCTCAGGCGGGCGCTCGGGGGAGGGCTTCCGCCGCAGGTATCCCTGTTCGACGTCCACGCCATGGCGGAGGAGGGGCATGAACTATCTCTATGACGGCAGCTTTGAAGGTTTTCTCACCTGCGTCTTCGAACATTACTATACGGAGAAGGCCGACGGGGTCTTCAGGGAAGACGTATACCAACTTGACCTGACGCGCCGTGCCATGTCGCTTCAGACTGACACGAAAAAAGCGAGCCGGGTGCTTACCGCAGTCCGGCAAAAAATATCCGAGTGGGACGCCGAAAGGATTTACAGGGCGCACTGCACCGAAGAGCCTGCAAAAGAAATGAACAGCCTGCGCTATATAGAGCTCGGTTTCCGCATAGGCGGCCGCATCAGGCTTCTACACGGAAACTCCGTGGTGATGGCAGTCGAAAAGGCGGAGAAACGGCTGGGCAATGAAGTACACCGCCTGCTCGGCCTCGTGAGGTTTTCGGAAAAACTGATTTCTTCCGCGACCACTGCGGATGGTTCCGAGACACCTTCGGGTACATTGGGAACCGCATCTCTGTATGCTGAAGCCAACGCAAGCCATCTCGAAAGCGGGCGTGTGCATTCTCCCATCGGCGCAGCCAGGAGAATCCTCTACTCCCCCATCGAACCCGACAATGACTGCCTAGAATTCATGGCTCCGCACTTCACCGACCGGCTCAGGGAAGAGCCCTTCATCATACACGACCTCAGGAGAGGCAAAGCCCTGGCGGCTTACAACAGGAAGTGGGATATAGTCGAACTGGCGGCGGACGCTGCGCTGATCGAGTCCGTCGAAGAAGCCATGTATTCGGATCTGTGGAGGAAATACTTCGGGACCATGGCGATACACGAGCGCACGAACCCTGTGTGCCAGCGAAACCTCATGCCCGCGAGGTACTGGAAGCATATAACGGAAATGACGTAGTGCGCCCTGAAAAACCTGCCCTATATCCGAATACTCATATTTTCCGTTCATTATTGCCCCATCTATGGTAGTATCATTAGTTGTGTATTGCATTGAAAGACAACAGGACGAAGCTCTCATGCGGCTCGCCATTGAGGCGGCTGAAGCCGCGGCGGGGAACGGAGAGATCCCCGTCGGCGCGGTCATAGCCAGAGACGGCAAAGTGCTGGCGGCAGCCGGGAATTCAATTGAAAGCGAGGGCGACCCTACCATGCACGCGGAAATCGCCGCCA
This sequence comes from Eubacteriales Family XIII. Incertae Sedis bacterium, assembly GCA_031266515.1. GTDB lineage: Bacteria > Bacillota > Clostridia > Peptostreptococcales > Anaerovoracaceae > JAISAW01. The sequence continues at coordinate 12,580 of JAISAW010000067.1, read as the reverse complement.
TCAGGAAAGCGGCGAAGGCGCTGGGGACGAAATGGCTCACAGGCTGCACACTGTATGTGACGGTGGAGCCCTGCACCATGTGTGCCGGCGCGGCTGTGCTCGCGAGGCTTGACCGGATAGTCGCCGGGACTGTCAGCGACAAGAGCGGTGCCTGTGGGAGCGTACTCGACATATTGGAGTCTGAGAGACTGAACCACCGGGTCGGCTATTCGGTGGGATTGTTGGAAAAAGAATGCGCGGCCTTGCTGAGCGGCTTTTTTGGGAGCCTCAGAAAAAACGGCGGTCCCGTGCAGGAAAGATATTGATGGTATGAAAAAAATTGCAAAACCCTTATTCATTGCGGCAATCCTCGCGGCGCTTGCTTTAGCCCCGATCACTTCCGTATCTGCGGCTGAGAGCAGCCTTAAGCTTTCATCGAGCATCCCCGAAAACGGGGACAAAGGCATGCCTGTCGAAAACGCAGGGATCAAACTGTATTTCAATGAAGATGTGACCGACGACAAGGTGTGGGACGCGAACAAGGCCCAGTTCAAACTGGTTGACAGCGAAGGCAAGAGCGTAGCCTCAGCCGCGTACAAAGGCAAGGAAGAAGGCTACGTGCTCGTACTTGCAGAGCCTGCCGGAGAAGGATCGAACGGAAGGCCGGGATCCCTCAAATCGAAGGCGGAGTACACACTTGAAATAGGTTCCGACCTCCAATCGACAGAAGGCAACACCCTCGGGGAAAAGGCTTCCATCGGCTTTCTGACCACTGACGTCGATTTCAATATGAAGCTGAATGTCATTATGATGGTAGCCATGATGGTCGGCATGTTCGGCCTCATGATATTCAACAATGTCAGAAAGGCAAAAGCTGAGGCTGAAGTCGAAGCCGTGCTCCGTGCGAATCCCTACAAGATCGCAAAGGACAAGGGCATATCCGTAGATGAAGCCAAAACACTCATTGAGAAAAAGCGGGCCAAAACCCAAAAGAGCATAGAGGCCGGCGGCGGCAAGATGCCCACGCTCGAAGAGCTCAGGGAAAAGAACAAGCCCCCTCGCATCGAAAAGCCGAAAAAGAAAACATATAAGGTGAGCGGCCCCAAACCTGTCTCTGCGGCAGGAAGCAAGTACAGGACCGGCAGAAAGGCGAACGCCAAAGCAGCAAACAAGGCAAACAACCAATCGGGCGGCGGACAGAAGAAAGGCTCGAAAGGCCAACAGAAAAAGAAAAAGAAATAAGGGACAGGGACTATGTACCTGGTAGCTCCCGCGAAGATAAACCTGTCGTTAACTGTCATCGGAAAGAGGCCCGACGGCTATCACGAGATCGCATCCGTGATGCAGTCAGCGGGCCTTTTTGATGAGATTTCCGTAGATATCGGCAGGAGCGGCCAGGTCGTAAGCGTCACGTCGGACCGCGCAGACCTTCCTCGGGGGCAGGGAAATACTGTATATAGAGCGGCGAAAGCTGTTTTTAAAGCATTTGGGGTATCGGCTTCGGCTGACATCCATATAAAGAAGCGCATACCCGTGGCTGCAGGCCTGGGCGGAGGTTCGTCGGATGCGGCCGCTGTGATCCTCGGGATTGCAGGGGCACTGGGATTCGAAGCTGACGGCCTCAAAGCGCAGTGGCCCGTCCTCTCGGAGGTGGCGCTTGACATCGGCACCGACGTCCCCTTCTGCCTGAGCGCCTGCGCTGCGGTAAATGAAAGCCTTGGCTTTGCGGCAAGCGAATACGCTTTCACTGCGGCTCTGGCTGAAGGAAAGGGAGAGAGGCTGACAAGGCTCGATTTGGGCAAGGGCCCGCACGTAGTCGTCGCTGAGCTTCCTGTCGAGGTATCGACAGCGAGTGTATACAGGAATGTCCGCGAATATGGCGACGCGCACACATCCGAAAGGCTCGCGAAAGCGCTTATGGCGGGAGATAAAAAAAACCTGGTATACGACATGAAAAACGATCTTCAAAAAGTGGCGATCTCCATGTATCCTGAAATAGCCGAAGCCATGGATGAGCTGTCCCGGCTTTGCCCCGATGCGTCGCACGTCATGATGAGCGGCAGCGGCCCGACCGTCTTCGCTTATTACCCGGACCGCCCGAAGGACCTGCAGGAAATTGAAAACAGGCTGGCTGCCCTTGAAAGGGAAAGCCGCGAAGAGCGAAATATCAAACATGCGTATCTGGCAGAACTGTATTGATGGCAGGCCATCAGGCTCCGCCACTGTCAGACAAACAGGACAGAATAAGGACTTGTCGAACGCCGAACAATAACATGAATATGCAATTTTTCACATGTTATTGTTCGACAAATACACAGAGCCGCCTTTAATACCGGGCGGCTCTGTGTATTTTGTGGATATCTATGCGCCAATACCCGGTTCTTTGCAAAACTCAATAGTAGTAGCCGGAGCCATAAAGGATGCTCGCCATGCTCAGGCCGAACGCTATAAACAGTATTATATAGAGCACTACCAGCCCGATCGATACCAGGAAGGCTACAAAACCGGCTCTGTTCCAGGTCCTGCGCGAGGCATCAAACTGCTCGAGGTTTGCAAATTCCCCGTTCTTCCACGCCCATTCATTGCCTTTGAAGCCGCATACAAACATCCAGAAGAAGCCGAAAACCGGGATGATGCAGAGCAGCGGCAAATAACACCTGTTGCCGATGCCCCATATCCAGTTGAGGTAAAAAGCTCCCCAGTTCCAGCCGGTGGCCTCAGGAGGGACCGCGCCGTACATATTTTGGCCGTAAGGCGGGTAGTTTGGAGGCGGGGTGCCGCCGTAATTCTGATACCCCCGCCCCCCGCCGCCCGAATACGAGGATTGGCCGGTGCCGGACGAAGCGTTTGCCTGCCCTCCCGGACTGCCCCAGGCCTGCCCTGCGCCCTGGCTGTTTGGGGCGGAATAGCCGTAGCCGCCCGCCGCGGGGCCGCCGTATGCGCCTGCCGCCGGGCCTGTGTAGCTGTTCGCGTCCGGGCCGCTGTAGTCCGCGCTTGACCCCGGCTCGGCATACCCGCCGCCTGAAGGCCCGTTATAGGTATCAGCATTTATGCCCGGGTCTCCGCCTACGCCGCTTTCCGGAGAAGTTCCTTCGCCGGGATTTGCGTAACTATTGTTTTTATAATCATCTGCCATAGTCTTTCTCCTTAATTCTATTATTCAAATGAAATCGCTTCCCACTGTCTCTGTATATTGAAGTCAATGCGTTTTGATCCCGATGTCCGGAGCCAACGCTTTTTCCAAAGTATAGATGATGGCTGCAGCAAAGTCAAAAAAGCGCCGACTGCTTCATTCTGATGTATAATGATGTCTCTCTTGCAGCGGAGGCGCGGCCCGGTCGCAAAAGATTTGGGGATGCGTTTTGGCAGGTTCGCGTTTTCACATGCGTTTTCACATGAAGGAAATGACGCGAAAGGAAGGAAATGGACTTGGAGAGTTGTATTTATACCGGAGAGACATACCCTGCGAGGGAGCTGACAGACCTCCGGGATCTCATCCTCGGCAGTGCCTCACTGTATGCGGGGCGAAGCGCGTACCTTGTGAAAAACAGGCCCGGCGGCAAGTATGAACCGGTGCTTTATTCCAGGGTGAAGAGCGATATGAATGCCCTCGGCACGGCGATGCTCGCAGACGGCCTCGGCGGCGCGAGGATCGCGGTCATAGGAGAAAACAGGTATGAGTGGGCGCTGACATATTTTGCGGTAGTGTGCGGCGTTGGCGTCATCGTCCCCATCGACAAAGAGCTGAAAGAAGAGGAGATATCTTCGCTTCTGACCCGCTCTGGCGTAGGCGCAGTCGTTTATTCCGGCAAATATGAAAAGACTGTAAAGCAGGCCCTTGAGCATTCCGGCTGTTCGCCGCTTGCGATCTCGATGGATGCCCCGGCAGACGACATGTCGTCAGGGACCAGATCGCTGGGCCAATACATCATGCGAGGGATTGAGCTGCTGGCAGGCGGCGACAACTCATATACGGGCGCGCCGATCGACCCCGACCGTATGGCTGCGCTGCTGTTCACCTCAGGGACTACGGGCAGGGCCAAAGGCGTGATGCTCAGCCACAGGAATATAGCGAGCAATGTCGTGAACATCAGCAGCTTCATATATCTGTATGACAAGACTGTGCTGTCAGTATTGCCCATGCACCACACTTATGAATTTACCTGCCTCGTCTTCACAGCGTTCTATCAGGGGTGCACAGTGGCGATCAGCGAGGGGCTGAAGTACATAGTAAAAAACCTCGAAGAATCAAAGACACAGATATTGCTTTCCGTGCCCTTGTTTTTTGAAAAGATGTATGCGAATATCCTGCGGGCAGTGGATAAACAGGGAAAGAAAAAACAGTTGGAGCGGGCCCTGTCCATGTCGAGAAACATCGGGATGACAAAGGGTTTGAAAAAGCGGCTGTTCAAGCAGATCTACAAGACGCTCGGCGGGCATATCGAATTGCTCATCGCGGGAGGCGCTGCAATGGATCCTGAGATAATAGAAAACTTCAATGCCATGGGCATCCAGATGATACAGGGCTACGGCATGACCGAATGCTCGCCGCTCATCACCCTGAACAGAAGGGACAAAAACATAGCCGCCGCCGCAGGCATGCCGCTCCCCTGCACGGAAATAAAAATTGTCGACGCGGATGAAAGCTCTGGCATAGGCGAAGTGGCTGTGAAAAGCCCGTCAGTGATGCTCGGGTATTTTGACGACCCGGAAGAGACTGCGGCTGCGATCCGCGATGGATGGCTGTTTACGGGCGACTACGGGTATATCAGCGACGACGGATTTCTGTATATCACAGGACGCAAAAAAAATGTCATAATAACAAAGAACGGCAAGAACGTCTATCCGGAAGAGATAGAATATCATCTGCTCCACTCACCTTTGATCGAAGAGGTGGTCGTGCGGGGAGAGGACCGGAAAGGGGACGGGGACACGGTGATAGTCGCCGAGGTCTTTCCGTCAAGCGAGTATTTCAGAGGGAACTTTGAAAGCGGTGGAATGCCGGATGAAAAGAGATTGCTCGAACTCATCACCGGTGAAATAGAGAAGACGAATTTGAAGATGGCGAATTACAAAAGAGTGCGAAGGGTGGTCATACGTAAGGAGGAATTTGAAAAGACCAGCACGCAGAAGATCAAAAGAGGCTCAAAACCCATGTAAGCTGCGACGGAGCCAGCCCGGACCGGGGTCTGCGGCAAACGCGGCGGGACGCAGGGCTGGAAGGGATGCCCTGGCGGCAGGGAACCAAAAAGAAACAGATAAGCGAAGGGATATGGAAAGGGAAAACGTAGAGGTGCGAACATGTCTTACAGAGAATTGATACCGGAAGAGGAATACAAACAGATAGTGGAGCGCGATACCAAACGCGCGCAGGAAAACTACGATTTCATAATGGCAAGCAAGGACCCTGCCCTCAAATACAAGCAGATCCGCCCGATTGTGAATATCAAACAGATGCTGGAGACCAGCGTGGAGCTTTATGCCGACCGCACTGCATTTCTTGAAAAAGCGTCGTCCAGGGAGTACTACAAACCGAAGACTTACAAGGAGATGTTTGACCGCGTGAATGCCATAGGGACAGCGCTTCACGCCAGAGGCTTCAGGGGAAGCCATATAGCTGTCATCGGCGAGAACAGCTACGCCTGGTCGACCGCATACCTTGCGGTGGTATGCGGCACGGGTGTAGTGGTCCCTCTGGACAAAGAGCTGAACTTGGAAGAAATCGCTACATTGCTCGAAGTCGGCGAAGTCGAAGCTGTCTTTTACAGCGGCAAAAAGCTTCCCGGCTACACGGAAGAGATCAGAAAGAACGGCAATGAAAAGGTAAGCCTCTGGATCAACATGGATGCGGCGGCGGAAAACCTTAAGGACTATGAAACAGGCGTGGACGCCCTCATAGAAGAAGGCGAAAAGCTGCTTGCCGACGGAAACAGGGATTTCCTCGACGCACAGATAGATGCAGAGAGGCTCGGGATACTGATGTTTACGAGCGGGACCACAGGCTTTGCGAAAGGCGTCATGCTGAACCACCGGAACGTAGCTTTCGAGCTGATGGTGCCGACCACTGTCATCGGCATCGTGAAAGAAGATGTGTTTTTCTCAGTGCTGCCCATCCATCACTCATATGAAGGCGTGTGCGGTTTCCTGATCCCTCTGACGCAGGGCGCTTCAATAGCCTACTGCCAGGGGCTCAAGTGGATCGTGCCGAATATGCTCGAAGCAAAGCCGACAGTTTTCCTCGGCGTACCGCTCCTGTTTGAAAACCTCTATTCGAAGATTTGGCAAAACGTCCGCAAGCAGGGCAAAGAAAGCCTGCTCCGCAAAGTGATCGCGGTCAACCGTGTCACGAAAAAGATCGGCATCGACCTTGGCAAGAAATTTTTTAAGGATATACACGCTCTGTTTGGCGGGCGCATGAGGCTTCTCATCTGCGGCGGCGCAGCCATCGACCCAGCAGTCATTGACGGGCTCGTAGACTTGGGCATCAACGCGATACAGGGCTATGGCCTTACAGAGTCAGCGCCCATATGTGCGCTGAATCCCATCCAAGGCGGAAGAAGCGACAGCGCGGGCTATCTCATCCCCGGCTTCTACGGCAAAATAGTCGACGCCGACCCGGAGACAGGCATAGGCGAAATCTGCGTCAAGGGCCTGAATGTCATGATGGGCTATTACAAAAATGACGAGGCGACCGCGGAAGTCATGCACGACGGATGGTTCCATACGGGAGACTACGGCCGGATCGACAGCGACGGCTATGTCTACATCACGGGCAGGAAGAAGAGCGTCATCATCACGAAGAACGGCAAGAATGTATTCCCGGAAGAACTTGAATACCTGATCGCGCGCTCACCGGTGGTCGGTGAGGTCATGGTCTGGGAGGCCGAAGGTGACGTGAGCGACGATACGATCATCGCTGCGACCATCCTGCCATCGCCTGACGAGTTGAAGGAGAGGTTTGGCACGGATATCGACGACGACAAGATCGCGAAGCTTCTCTGGGAAGAGGTGAACAAGGTAAATGATACCCTGCCGATATTCAAGAAAGTCCGCAGGCTCTACCACAGAAAGGATGCGTTTGAGCAGACCACATCAAAAAAGATCAAGCGCTTCAAGGATGAAAACAGGACCGGTATAGAGATATAGGCCGGTGGCGCGGAGTGGGGCAGCTTCACATCCCTTGCAGCTACGAGGCGAAGCCGGCTGTCTTTGAAAACAAGACTTAGGCGGCGCAAGGTTGAGGATATGGTATAATTCTGAACGACGCCCAAGACTACGCCGCATTCCGGCAAAAGGGTGCCATGGCAGATAGCGTTCAGGGGATACGACAGGCTGCGCGGGCTATAGTAGATGAAGCTTCGTGCGGATGGGTGTTCCCGGCGCAGCATATTTGAAGGAGGAAAGCATCATGACATGGGTTTGCAACGTTTGTGGATACGAAACGGATTTGGATGAAAGGCCCACCGAGCCTTGCCCGGTCTGCGGGGCCGATCCCAAAGCATATGAGGAAAAATAGGTAGTTGTAATGGAACAAAAAATAATTGAAGCCCTGGACCAGATCAGGCCTTACCTTCAGAGGGACGGCGGAGACGTCGAGTTCGTGGAATACACCGGCGACAATATCGTCAAAGTGAAATTGCAGGGGCACTGCGCCGGATGCCCGATGTCGCAGATGACGGTCAAAAATGGTATCGAGAGGCTTCTCAAGGAATCGTACCCGGAGATTTCCTCCGTGGAATCGGTGAACTGAGAAAGACGAAACAAGATAGCAATGGAATACAAGCAGTTGCTCGAATCTCATAGAGACGAGGTCGTGTCTTTGTTGCGCGGCCTTGTTTCGTTTGACAGCTCAAGGGGAGAGCCCTCGGGGGAAGACCGGCCTTTTGGCGACGGAGTGGCAGATTGCTACAGGTATTTGCTTGAGAAGGCTGCCGCCGATGGCTTTGAGACTTTTGACGCGGGAGGTTACGGGGGGCATATCGAGTGGCGCGGAGTGAAGGATGGCGTCGCTGATCCCGCCGGCAGTGAAGATGGTGTTTCCGAAAAGCCCGCGGACGAAACCCCGGAACCCGCAGACGAAACCTTCGGCATCCCCGTACACCTTGACGTGGTCCCTGCGGGGGAAGGATGGACGGCCGATCCGTTTGGCGGCGAAGAAGAGGGCGGCTTCATTTACGGACGGGGTACTACGGACAACAAAGGCTCCGCCAGCGTCATCTACAGCGCGATAAAGGCCCTGAAGGAAAGCGGGTTTGTCCCTGCAAAAAATATAAGGATCATCATCGGCCTGGATGAAGAGACGGGGTGGAACGGCATGGATGAGTATCTGTCGCAGGTCGCCCCTCCTGATATGGGCTTCGTGCCGGACGCCGAATTTCCCGTCATAAACGGCGAGAAAGGCATACTGAATTTTGAGATAGCAAAAAAATTCACGACTTCGCCTGAACCCGGATTCCACCTCACCGGCATCACCGGAGGGGAAGCCGCAAACATGGTCCCTGGAGGCGCGAGGGCCGTGCTCGTCTTTGAAGAAGCGGACAGCGGCAAAAAACGCAAAGGCAAAGCTTCCGGACGCCGCGAGGCATCCGGCGGAAAGGGCAAGAGCAAGAACGATAAAGCATTCGCGCACCTCAGGGAAGAAGCCGACAGTTACTGCGAAAGCACGAAAAGGCGTATCGTTTGCAAAAGGGCAGGAAAAGCCTTCTTAGTCCAGGCGGAAGGCAAATCCGCCCACGGGGCGCAGCCGCAGTCCGGAGTGAATGCCATATCGATACTTATGGATTTCCTCAGCCGTTTTGAACTGGTGGACACAGAGGCCAGGGAATTCATCGATTTTTACAATGAAAAGATCGGGTTTGAGACCGACGGCGCCTCGCTTGGGATAGCGATGTCAGATTCTCCCTCAGGCGGGCTGACGGTGAATGCGGGAACGATCCGGATGAACAAGGATGCCGTGATCCTCACGATGAATGTGCGGTATCCCGTTACGAAAAAAGAAGAGGACGTGTTCGGGCCGATGCAGCCTCTGCTTGACGCAGCGGGCGTCGGCATCATCAAAGGGAAACACCAGCCACCTCTGTTTTTCCCCGAAGACGACGAATTCATCCGCACACTGATGGACGTGTACCGAAACAATACCGGGGATACGGAGAGCAAGCCCGTGGTCATCGGCGGCGGCACATACGCGAGGGCCTTCAGCAAAATGGTTGCATTCGGTCCTGTCTTCCCGGGGGAACCGGACTTGATGCACAAAGTCGATGAGCGCGTCTCGACAGACAGCCTGATGAAAGCCGCAGCCATCTATGCGGACGCTATTTACGAACTGACAAAAGGGAACCTCTGAAAATCCTGATATGACAGAGCATAAAAAAGAAAAATTAAGCCGTCAGGACAGGCTGATGGTGGCTATCATTGTTGCGGGAGGCTTCGCTACCATACTGAACCAAACAGTCATGGGCACGGCCCTGCCGAGCGTGATGGATGAATTCGGGATCAATGCGGCAAAGGGGCAGTGGCTCACTTCCGTGTTCCTGTTGGTCAACGGCCTCATGATCCCGGTCACCGCGTTTTTGATCAACAGGTATTCAACGAGACAGCTTTTTTTGTCCTCAATGGGCGCATTCATAGCGGGCTCCGTCCTCGCAATAGTGGCCTGGCGGTTTGAAGTGCTTCTGCTGGCGAGAATATTGCAGGCCATGGGCGCAGGGGTCATGCTGCCCTTTGTGTCTGTCATGCTGATGTTGATATTCCCCAAAGAGCGGCGCGGCTTCGCCATGGGTATAGCGGGCATCGTCATAGGGGCAGCACCGGCGATAGGCCCGACGCTCGCCGGGCTGCTGGTGGATTTGCACAACTGGCACTATATCTTCATCGCCTTTACGCCTGTCTGCGTGGCGGTGATGGTATTTGCGGTCATCTTTCTGAAAAACATCGGCGACAGGAAAGAAACCCACCTTGACCTCATTTCGGTGGTATTATCGACGGTCGGGTTTGGGGGCTTGCTTTACGGGTTTTCGGCGGCGGGAAGCGCCGGATGGCTGCACTGGCAAACCTGGGGCTCCATCCTGGCCGGGGGCATAACGATAATATTCTTTGTGCGTCGGCAATACAGGGTTGACAAGCCTCTGCTCGATTTGCGGGTTTTCAGATACAGGGATTTCACGATGTCCACGGTGCTTGTAAGCATCGTGGGGCTCGGGATGACTGTGGGTTCTGTCATCACTCCGATATACCTGCAGACCGCACTCGGGTATTCGGCTATGAAAAGCGGGCTCCTCCTCATGCCGGCAGGTTTGCTCATGGCGGCCATGAGCCCCGTTTCAGGTACGTTCTTTGATCGTTTCGGGCCAAGGGCACTCACCATCACAGGCCTTGGGATCATCACCGTCGGCACTCTGATGCTGGGTCGGCTGTCGCTGCATTCGAGCGAAGCATATCTCATCATCTCGTATACATTTAGAATGATGGGGATATCGTTTGTAAACATGCCTCTGAATACATGGGGGATCAATGCCCTCCCAAACAGGAAAATCCCTGACGGCAACGCGATCACCAATACGGCAAGGCAGGTGACAGGATCCATGGGCACCGCCATACTCGTCACCGTCATGGTGATGGTGGCAGGGCTTCTCGCGGACAGGGGTTCGCCCGAAGCCATGGTGCAAGGCGTCAATGCCGCATTCAACGGCGCGGCGATCGCTACAGGCGCCGCACTGGCCTTGTCCATACTGAAAGTGGATAGAGGTAAAAAGAAAGTGAAAAGGAAGGAGGATGAGCGATGACTAAAGTGGTAGATATAATGGAGACTGTCCCTTATACGTGCAGATGCGACGAGACTGTCGGGGATGTCATAAAGCATCTCACGGATGCGGAAGTCGGCAGCTTGGTCGTGGTTGACGCAAAAGGGAAACTCGTGGGACATATCACCGATGGGGACATAGTGCGCTTCATCACAAAGAAAAATGTAAAGGTCGTCGGATGGGGCGAAATGCTGTCGGTGATCCTTGAAAACGACGAAAACCACAGCCTTGAAGAAAAGACTAAGGAGCTGCTCACCGCAAAGGTGATAGACATCGCCAACAGGGAAAAGCTCTACGTCGACAAATACCAGGATATCGAAGACGCCGCCGAGTTTCTCAGCAGCAACAGCATCAAGAAAATCGCCGTAGTTGAGAACGGGAAAGTGGTTGGGGTCGTGACCCGGTCGTCCATCATGAGGCACCTGCTGAAACAAATACTGCAAGAGTAGAATTTGTCCAAGGCAAGCTGCGCGATGGCAGACTGTCCCACTAACACGCAACGTATTTACTGACGTAAAAAAATCCTTAGCTCGTAAGTTTCTCTGCGGAAGCGAGTTTGATGCACACGAGAAGTATCTCCATGGTCTTTTCGATTTGCTCTCCGTCGGCGTAGCTTGGCGCTATGCGTATGTTGCTGTCATTCGGGTCGTCGCCGTACGGCCATGTGGCACCTGCGTCCGTGAGCGTCACGCCGGCGCTCTTTGCGAGTTCCACAACCCTCTTCGCGCAGCCCGGCAATGTGTCTATCGCCACAAAATACCCTCCAAGCGGTTTCTTCCATTCGAGTATGCCGAGCCCGTCAAGCTGGGACAGGCAGCGAAACACCGTCTCGAATTTGGGGCGGAACCTGTCCGCGAGCCTTTTCATGTGCGCTCTGACAACGTCGGGATCGCCACCGAAAAACTTCACTGTGCGCAATTGGTTGATCTTGTCGTAGCTGATCATCTGCCTGTTCATGTGCGCGGCAAACTTCTTTGCCTCCTCCGGGCCCGCGGCTATGAAGCTCACGCCCGCTCCGGGGAAATTTATTTTTGACGTCGAAAAGTAGACATAGGCGCGCTCAGGGCAGCCGGCCTCAAGGCAAAGCTTCAATATATCCGGAGCTTCATGTTCTTCCCAGATATGATGGATGCCATAGGCGTTGTCCCAGAATATGCGAAAATCAGGGGCAGCGGTTTTCATTTCCGCAAGCCTCTTTGCCGTCTTCCCGCTCGTGACGGCCCCTCCCGGATTCGAATAGAGCGGCACGACCCAGATACCTTTGACAGCTTCGTCTTCCGCAGCGAGCTTTTCGGCCACATCCATATCCGGGCCCTCGTCCGTCATCGGCACTGCGATGAGTTCGGCACCAAAATCAGAAGCCAGCCCGAAGTGGCGGTCATAGCCGGGAGAGGGACAGAGTATTTTCACCTTTTGCCCCATCCAGGGATCGCCGCCCGTCGCGCCGAACAAATACAGATTCACGAAGCTCTGGTACATCAGCGCGAGGCTGCTGTTGCCTCCGATGACCATTGATTCTTCCGGCACCCCCGTCAGGGCGGAAAAAAGCCTCTTCATTTCGGGAAGCCCCGTGAGGATCCCGTAGTTTCGCACGTCGGCCCCGTCCTCGGAAATAAACCCGTCAAGCCCGCCTGCTATTTCATTCGACAGGTCGAGCATGTCGCTCGATGGCTTGCCCCTGGAGAGGTCAAGGTCCAGCCCGAGCGCGCCATACTCTTCAAGCTGCTTCTCAAGCCCGCTTTTGATATCGAGCAATTCATCTGTCGACAACGTATGCCACTCTCTCATTTTTGCCTCATTTC
>JAISAW010000032.1 GCA_031266515.1 Eubacteriales Family XIII. Incertae Sedis bacterium | reverse complement strand
CAAAAGCTGCGAAGCCTTCAATTTTGCTTTGATCTCACCGATAGCCCTCGCCGCTTCCATCGTCGGCGCCGCGCACCTCACTATGTCGCAGCCTTCCATCGCCAGGCTTTCTATCTGCGACACTGTAGCTTTGACATCTTCCGTATATGTATTTGTCATGGATTGTATCGTTATCGGAGCGCCGCCTCCTATAGGTACGCTCCCGCACATCACGCGTCTCGTCATAGATTTGCAACCTCTGTAGCATCCGAAAACCCAGGCGTTTCCGGTTTTTTCAGTTCAGTATAAACCTGTCCACGTCCTTAAATGTCACGACGACCATCAACGCCAGCAGGAGGATGATGCCTATCAGATGGACTTTGGCCTCCACCGCATCGCTGATACGCTTGCCTGCGACCTTCCTGATCACGAGGAACAGCAGCCGCCCTCCATCAAGCGCCGGGAACGGCAGCAGGTTGATGATGCCCAGATTCAGGCTTATGAGTGCCGTGAGCTGGACGATGCTTGAAAATCCGTACTGTACTGAATCCCCAACGGTCTTCACTATACCAATGGGGCCGGACAGGCCATCAAGCCCCGTTTTGCCTGTCACCAGATCCCACAGGGCGGAGTACATCATCCCTGTCATCTGAAAGACAGTCCTTGTGCCGAGCCCGAAGGATTTGAAAAAGTACACGGGCGAATGCCCCATGGCCGGCGTGATGCCGATCATAACGTTGCCTTCTTCATTGTAGTAGAGAGAGGTTTCAATCTTCTGTTCCTGCCCGGCGCGTTCCACCGTCAGGGTGACGTGGAAATCGGTGGCAGCCCCAGGTTCGCCGGAAAAAATCTCCCCGCCGGGCGAGGCAGACGACAGCTCGGAGCTGAGCGTCGCCGAAATATCGCCCCACTCATCGATTTGCGTATCCCCAATAGCCGTGATCTTGTCCCCGGACTGCAGCCCGGCCACGGCGGCGGGCGCATCTTCGGCGACCGTCTCGACGACCGAAAGCGGCTGGCCGATATAATAAATTATCGCCGCCACGAGCACTATTGCGAGGATGATGTTCATAAGCGAGCCGGCGACGAGCACCAGGGCTTTCATCCACGCAGGCTTTGACGAGAATGAATTTGGGTCGTCGGATTCCTCGTTCTCCCCCTCCATGGCGCAAAACCCGCCTATCGGTATGGCTCTCAGCGAATAGAGGGTTTCCCCCTTCTGCCTTGAAAAGAGCTTTGGGCCCATGCCGAGGGCAAACTCATTCACCCTGACCTTGCATAGCTTCGCCGAGATAAGATGCCCGAACTCGTGGACAAATATCAAAAGACAGAATATCAGTATCGAATATATTATAAACATTTAGCCTGTAACCTGTACATCGCCTTCCGTGCGCACTGCGCCAGTCTTCTCTGCTCCATACTGCCCGCTGCGTCAGTATCCGGAGCCCGCTATCAACTCCGCAGCCTTCCCTCCTGCAGCCTTGTCTATCCTCATTATATCCGAAATAGCTGAAACCTTCTCGTTTTCTCTCTGTGACATTATTTTTTCAAGCATGTCACCGATTGCCAAAAACCCGATTTTTCCATCGACAAAAGCCTCCGCCAACACCTGCCCGGCAGCCTCATACGCTATTGGAGCCCCGTCGTCGCCCTCATTTTCAAGCCGCTCTATAGCTTCAAAGGCAAGCCTCAGGCATTTGAAGGTCTCAATGTCCGGCGCTTCGAAGCTGAGCGGGCTGAGTTCGGAGAGCTTCGGCGCGGAGACTCCGGTACTCTGCCTCTCCGGCCAGGTAAGTGCATAGGATATGGGGACCTTCATGTCTGGCAGCCCCAGCTGCGCGAGCAAGGCCCCGTCCTCATACTCCACCAGGGAGTGGACTATGCTCTGGGGATGTATCACCACTTTTATATTTTTGGAATCAAGCCCGAAGAGCCATTTCGCCTCTATCACCTCAAGCCCTTTGTTCATAAGTGTGGCACTGTCTATCGTCACCTTGAGGCCCATCTCCCAGTTGGGGTGTTTCAACGCGCTCTCCACTGTGACGCCTTTCAGCTCCTCGATGCCCTTGCCTCTGAAAGGCCCTCCCGAGCAAGTCAGTATGATCTTGTCCGGTTTTCCCGTGAGGCATTGGAATATGGCGCTGTGCTCGCTGTCCACGGGGATGATCGGCACAGACGAAGCCCTTGACGCTTCCATGATAAGCCTGCCACCGGCTACGAGGGTTTCCTTGTTTGCAAGAGCTATGTACTGAGGTTTTCTCGATATAGCCCGCATGGTGGGCGCAAGGCCTGAAATCCCAACCATGGAGTTGAACACCACATCGCAGCCGAGATAGCCCGCAAGCTCTTCGGCAGCGCCTTCCCCGGAAAAGAGCTTCACGCCTGGAAACTCCTTTCCGATGGCACTCGCCGCTGCCTCTTCCTCCACTGCGGCAGCTTCCGGCCTGAATGCGTGTATTTGCTCCAGGAGTACATCGGAGCTGCGCCTGCAAGCAAGCCCTTTCACCTTGAATTTGTCTGGATGCATCGAGAGTACGCTCAGGGCCTGGGAGCCAACCGAGCCTGTCGATCCGAGCAGTAATATGTCTTTCATATTTTGCCTCATTTCTTTTTATTACTCAGATTTAAGCAGGATTTTCTTGAAGAGCGCGGGAGCGGGACAGCCCGAGTCTCGCGCCGTCTGCGCGGAGTGAGTGCGCACAAAGTAGCACGAAGCGGAGTCGCCTTTTTGCCCCGAAGCTCTGCTTCGGCTGGCAAAACGGACAGCGAAGCGAGCAAAGCGAGCGTAGGAGTGAGCGAAGCGAACGTTGCAGCAAGCGAGACTCGGGCTGTCCCGCTCCCGCGCAGCTACGAATGTGAATAACCGCTTTCACCTGTTTACACCCATTATCAGCAGGGAGTAGTATACCGTCGGCGCGGTAAACAGCACACTGTCAAACCTGTCGAGTATCCCTCCGTGCCCGGGGATCAGCGTCCCCCAATCCTTGATGCCGAGGCTCCGCTTCATGACAGACGCCGTCAGGTCGCCGAACTGGGCGGTGACCCCGCATAGCGCTCCAAGGACGAGCGATGTGACGAACCCCCCTTCGATCAAAAAATAGCCGTATACCCCGCAGACTGCAATGCTGCCGACGATCCCTCCGATCGAGCCTTCGACCGTCTTCTTCGGGCTGATGCCCGGACATAGTTTGTGCCTGCCGATCGCCATCCCCGTGAAATACGCGAAGATATCGCAGCCGAACGCCGCCAATACAACTATCCAGACGTAGCTGTCAAAACCTCCCACCGTAAACCACGGGCTGCCCGCCTGCGGATAGCTGAACAATGGCTCGCCGGAAAACCGCTGATCGACCAACACTATGTGCACGGCAAGAAAACCCGTATAAAGCGTCCCCATGACCGTGAGCGCAGCCTGCTCCGTCCCAAATTTTTTCATATTGAAGGACTTCAGGAAAACAACAAAGAGTGTGAGGGCAAGCCAGAGAGGCATCAATTCAACTAAAAAAAAATTCTGGGAGCCGCTTATGCCAAGCGGATAATGAAGCGCAGCCAATGCATACAAAAACACGATCGATGCCTTCATTTCGGCCGACATGATACGTTTCTCCCTGAATGCCTTTGAATATTCCCCTGCAGCCATAAATGAAACCACAAATGCCCCGGCAAGCAAAAGCGGGCCGCCGAAAAAGATGAGCAGAAGCATCGGTGCCATGATGAGCCCCGAAAGAACTCTCTGCCTCATTTCCGCCCTCCAAACCTGCGCTTCCTCGCCTCGTACTCCGTTATGGCTTTGTCAAAATCTTCCTTTGTAAAATCCGGCCACAGCGTCTCGCAAAAAACAAACTCCGTGTAAGCGCACTGCCAGAGCATGAAGTTTGAAAGCCGTTTCTCGCCGCCCGGCCTTATGAGCAGGTCCGGGTCGGGCATCCCGCCAGTGTACAATGCGTCCGTTATCGCATCTTCATCGATTTCACCCGGGGCTATCGTACCGTCAGCGACCTTTCCGGCGAGGCTTCTGGCTGCCCTTGCAAGCTCCGCGCGCCCACCGTACCCGAGGCAAATGTTGAAAATCATCCCCGTGTTGCCCTTTGTCTTTTCGCGGACTTTTTCGAGTGCCTTCAGCACAATCCTGCTCATGCCTGTGGTGTCGCCGAGGATATTCACTTTGCAGTTGTTCCTGTGGAGCTCGTCGAGCTCCTTATCCACATATATCAGCAGCAGTTTGAATATGCCGCTTACCTCTTCTTCGCTGCGTTTCCAGTTTTCGGTCGAAAACGCATATACGCTGAGGTAGCCTATCCCCATATCCGACGCATAGCGAACTATTTCGGTCATCGCCTTCATGCCGGCATCATGTCCGAAATACCTGAGCAAGCCCCGCTTCTCAGCCCATCGCCCGTTGCCGTCCATTATGATGGCGACATGCGAAGGGAGATTTTCCCGGGCTGTTTCCAAATCGTTTCCAATCAAACCGATGTCAAACCTCCTCTGCTTATTTACGTCGGGCTTTCCCTGCGCCCCACCCGAAACCTCTGGATGGATGGCGGGAAACCTGTCCGGCGCTTGTCAGACTTCCATTATCTCAGCGTCCTTCTTCTCCACCGCATCGTCGATCTTTTTGATGGCTTCCTCGGTGTTTTTTTGGACTTCTTTCTCATCGTTTTTCAGGTCGTCTTCTGTGATATCCCCGTTTTTTTCCTGTTTTTTCAAGGCTTCAACAGCGTCTCTGCGGATGTTCCGGACAGCGACCTTCGCGTCCTCTCCGAGTTTTTTCACAACTTTCGTAAGCTCTTTCCTGCGCTCTTCAGTGAGCGACGGTATCTGAAGCCTCACAGACCTTCCGTCATTTGACGGGTTGATGCCTATATCCGCTTCCATGATCGCCTTTTCGATATCGCGTATTGATTTCGGGTCGAAAGGCGTGATCAGAAGCGACCTGGGATCCGGCACTGAAATATTCGCGATATTTTTCAGAGGCGTCGGAGTCCCGTAATAATTGGCCGAGACCTTGTTCAACAGGGCAGGATTGGCCCTGCCTGCTCTCACGGTGTTCAAATTGTCCCCGAGTACCGCAAGCGTCTTATCGACCTTCTCTTTCAATCTTGCATGAACGTCTGTAACCTGGGTATCCATACTTTCCTCCTTTCCGCAACGCGTTTCGCCATTGTTTCGCGATCAATTACCGGATATATATTGCCAGGCCTTCGCAGTGCCGCGGCCATCGCATTGATGCAGCGCGGGAAGGCCCCTGTGCCCGTCAATTTGAGACGATAGTGCCTATGTCTTCGCCATTCAGAGCCTTCAGGATATTGCCTTTGTCAGCCAATTTGAATACGATTATAGGGATATTGTTCTCCTTGCAGAGGGACGCCGCAGTCGCGTCCATGACTCCGAGGTCGTTGTCTATGATGTCCAGATAGCTGACTCTCGTGTACCTTTCGGCATCAGGGTATATCTCCGGATCGGCGGAATATACGGCATCGATCTTTTTCGCGAGAAAGATCGCTTCGGCACCGATCTCCGCCGCCCTGAGGGCAGCCGTCGTGTCCGTGGAAAAGAACGGCGAACCTGTCCCTGCGGCAAAAATCACCACATCGCCCTTCTCAATCTGTGATATGGCCTTCCTCCTGATGTACGGCTCGGCCACTTCTGTCATCGCGATAGCGGTGTGGACCCTGACCGAAAGCCCCTTGTCCTCAAGGGACGACTGAAGCGCCAAGGCGTTTATCACGGTTGCAAGCATGCCCATATAGTCCGCTGTGGCCCTGTCCATATTGTCGGATGACCTGCCACGCCAGAAGTTCCCGCCGCCTACGACGATAGCAACGCCTACGCCCTGGTCAGCCACGGACTTTATCTCGCCGGACACTGCGTCAAGCGTGTCGTCGTTCAAGCCAAACCTCTCCGGCCCGGCCAAAGCCTCGCCGCTGATCTTCAATATGATCCTTTTATATTTTGGCTTCATTTCAATCACTTCAATCACTCCTGACATATCAATCGCGGAGGCGACAATACCTCCGCGATTATATCAAATACACTTACCGATATTCAAATGGTCATCCCATCTGCTTTGCCACTTCTTCGGCAAAATTCTCCTTTTTCTTCTCAACGCCTTCTCCGACTTCGTAGCGGACCATCGTCTCGACCTTTATCGATTTGCCGAGCCCCTTTTCGGCGTTTGCGATGTACTGGGCAATGGTGAGGTCGTTGTTTTTCACGAATTTCTGCTCAAGCAGGCAAGTCTCTTTGAGTTCTTTTTTGAGCCTGCCCTGCACCATCTTTTCGACAATATCTTTGGGCTTGCCCTCGTTCAGTGCCTGCTGTACGAGGATTTCCTTTTCCTTCTCAAGGTACTCGGGGTCAATGGCGGACTCGTCTATGAACAGAGGGTGCATGGAAGCGACCTGCATGGCTATGTCCCTGCCGACTTCGTTTACCTCATCAGCGGAAGCGTCTGTCTCCAATCCGACGATGACGCCGATCTTGCCGCCGAGGTGAAGATAGCCGACGTAGACAAGGCCTTCCTTATTGTGCTTCTCGACCCTTCTGATACCGATATTCTCGCCGATCGTCGCCACGTAGCTCGTGATCTTCTCGCCTACCGTTTGATGGTCGTCGTATTTCTTTGACATGAATTCGTCGACCCCGTCGTGCTCCGCCTCTATCGACAGATCCGCGAGCCTTTCGGTGAAGTCTATGAAATCCTGGTTTTTCGCGACAAAATCCGTCTCGGAATTGACTTCGATAATCGAGGCCGTCTTCCCGTTTTCTGAGAGCATCACCCTGACAAGCCCTTCGGCTGCAGTCCGTCCCTGCTTCTTTGCAGCTTTTGACAACCCCTTTTCCCTCAGCAGGTCTATCGCTTTCTCAATGTCGCCTGCCGCTTCGGAGAGCGCCGACTTGCAGTCCATCATCCCCGCCCCCGTCCTCTCGCGGAGTTCTTTTACCTGATTTGCATTCACTGACATTTTCTGCCTCCTGTATATATTTAAAATAAGAAATATTTTGTTTTCAAACTACGCACCGGCCGGATATACGGCCTTCCTTCTATTCCTTTAATCACTCCTCCGAAGGCGCGGCTTCCTCCGTGTCGGTTGCGACGGCCTCTTCCGGCTGTGTGGCCTCGGCTGCGGGCGAAGCTGCTTCGGCTGCGGCGGGCGCTTCCTGCGGGGTTGCCTCGGCTGCGGGCGAAGCTGCTTCAGCAGGTGCCGCCTCCTCCGGCTGTGTGGTTTCGGCTACAGGCGAAACTGCTTCAGCCTGGGCTGGGACAGCCGGGGACTCTGCCACTGCTTCAGCCTGGACGGGCGCAGCCGAGGCTGCCGCCGTCGCTTCACTCTGAACCGGTTCAGCTATGGCTTCCGCAGGTGCTTCGGCCTGGGCTGGAACAACCGGGGCTACTGCAGGTGCTTCGGCCTGGACTGGAGCAACCGGAGCTGCTGCAGGCGCTGCTTCGGTCTGGACGGGCGCAACCGGGGCTACTGCAGGCGCTGCTTCGGTTTGTACGGATTCGCCGCCGATTTCCGCCGCGCCGCCCTCAGCCTCGCCTTCCTCTCCAAAGATCTCGCCCTGGTTTGCGGCGATAATGCCGTTCGCTATAGCGACGGTGATAAGCCTGATCGCGCGGATGGCGTCGTCGTTGGCGGGGATTACAAAGTCCACATCGTCAGGGTCACAATTCGTGTCCACAATACCGATGATGGGTATCCCCAATATCCTCGCTTCCTTGACCGCGATCCTCTCTTTTTTAGGATCAACTACAAACAGCGCTCCCGGCATTCTGTGCATGTCCTTGATGCCGCCGAGAAATTTCATGAGCTTTTCATATTCGTGCCGGATTTTTCCGACTTCTTTTTTCGTGAGCTGCTCGAACACGCCGTCTTCTTCCATTTTTTCTATGGCATGCAGACGGTCTATCCTCTCGCTTATTGTTTTGTAATTTGTGAGCATCCCGCCGAGCCAGCGTTCCTGTACGTAATACTGCCCCGACCTTATGGCTTCGTCCTTGATGGTCTGTTGGGCCTGCTTCTTCGTGCCTACGAAGAGGATCGGCTTGCCGGTCCTGGCGACTTCCACAATGAAGTCATAGGCCTGGTCTATCAATCGCTGGGTTATTGAGAGATCAATGATATAGATCCCGTTCCGCTCCGTAAAGATGTAGGGGGCCATCTTGGGATTCCAGCGCCTTGTCTGATGGCCAAAGTGTACGCCGGCTTCCAAAAGTTGCTTCATCGAAACTACAGACATATTTTCACCTCCGGTTTTTCCTCCACCATCCGGGGAAACCGCCCCGACCGCCCGGACATGTCCGTATCCGATGCGGCACCGATAAGGCGCCCGAAATGGTGTGCGTAATAATAGGTTACTATTCAGACATACTTGTTTTTTCCGAATAGTTGCAGCAATAGCCTTGCGCTTACGCCCAAGGCGCGAAGCCGCCATTCAGGCAGGCCTGGACAGTGACAGCGCGGGCAATATTTTACCTCATTTTTCAAGCGAAATCAACAGATGTTCTGGACCTGTTCGCGGATTTCCTCGATGATGGCCTTCAAATCTATTATATGTTTCGAAATTTGGAGGTCGTGGGCTTTTGAACCGATCGTATTGACCTCCCTGTTCATCTCCTGCACTATAAAGTCCAGTTTTTTCCCTACCGGCAGGGCGGTTTCCGATTCGTCCGAAATGATCTCTTCGAATTGCAGGATATGGCTTCCAAGCCTGACGAGCTCTTCGTCAATACTTGCCTTGTCGGCCATCAGGGCCACTTCCACGGCAATGCGCTGCTCGACGATATCCTCTACCACTTCATTCGCCCCGGGCAGAGAGCTTATCCTCTCAGCCAGTTTCACAGCGTAGACAGCCGGCAGCTCGGGGGCCCTTTCCGCCACCTCTTTTACTATGGACTCTACACCCTTAAGCTTCATCTTCAGGACTTCGCAGAGGTTTTCGCCTTCGTTTCTCCTCATAACATCAAGCCCTGCCAGCGCTTCGCCCACTGCGGCAAGGATGAGGGAGGAAACTTCATCGGGGTCGAAAGAAGGTTTGCCCTGGGTTATCACATCGGGCTGGGAAGCGAGCAGTTCAAGGGTGATCTCCCCACTCGTATCAAACCTGTCCTGCAGTTCGCGAAGCTTCAAAAAATACTGCCTCGCTGCGGATTCATTCAACGAAATGCCTGTGTCATCGTCTGCGGCATTCAGCACAGATATGTTCACTTCGGCTTTGCCCCTGCCGACACCCGCCTTGACTTCGCTTCTCACTGATTCTTCGGCGAAGGCGTATGTCGACGACATCTTCACAAAGATATCCGCATACCGGTGGTTGAGGGCCCGGATTTCAACTATAGCGGACCTACCCCCGGACCCAGCCTCGCCGTGGCCGAATCCCGTCATGCTTCTGATCATATCATCAACACCTCTCCGAGGGTCTTGTATAGGTCGCCAGCCATCATGAGATACCTCACCTGTGCCTGCAGATACTCCGCAGCAAGAGGGTCTTTTGCAAGGATCTGGTACAGTTCCTGTACAGCCGCCATCATTTCAGGAGGCAAGCCTTCACCGGAAAGCTGCGTCTTTTGAAGCTCGAACTGCTTTTCCTGATAGTCGTTCAAAGCCGCTACCAGTTCGCTGTTGACCGAGACTTTTTCCTTCGCCGCCATGTAGCCCTGGTATTCAGGTGTGTTTTTGATCTCTATCACGAGCTCTCTCGCCTTGTCATAAACATTCATATGCTACGCCTCCATTATCACGGTCAATATGACGGGGTTTCTTTTTGTCTTTATCGATATGTACTTTCTCAGCTCGGACTTCAGCTCAGACCTCAAAGCCGGGAGGTCTTTGAAACCTCTTTTCTCGTGATCGGAAATCACTTTGCCCGCAATCGCTGAAGCCTCAGCGAGGATATCGCCGTTTTCCTTTTCGTAAGTGAAGCCCCGGGAAATGATATCGACATCCGAGATCAGGAAACCTGAAGCTGTATCCACGGTTGCGGCGACTATGATGAGCCCCGCTTCGGAAAGCTGCTTCCTGTCCTTCAACACCATCGCGCCTATATCGCCGACGCCAAGGCCGTCCACAAAGACGGGATCCGCTGGAACTCTTCGCCCGGTCTTGCTGACGTACCCATCCTTCATCGAGAGCACGTCGCCATTGCGGGCGATAAAAATATTTTTCTGGTGCATCCCGAGGTCTTCGGCAATCATGGAGTTCCTGTAAAGGTGCCGGTACTCGCCGTGGACCGGCATATAGTTTTTCGGCTTGAGCAGGCTTATAAGCAGCTTTATCTCTTCGCTGCTCGCGTGGCCCGATACATGTATGTCCATCAGGTCGGAGTAAATCACTTCCGCGCCGAGCTCAAGGAGGCTGTTTACGATGGATGATACCGTCTTCTCGTTTCCCGGTATGGGGCTTGAGGACAGTATCACCCTGTCGCCTTTTTTGATCTTCACGTTGCGGTGCTCCGACGCCGCCATACGGGAAAGCGCGGACATCGGCTCCCCCTGGCTCCCTGTGGTAATAAGCACAAGCTTCTTGTCCGGGATGTTGTTGATATCCGCAAGGTCGACTATCGTCCCTGGAGGGATGCTCATATACCCGAGCTCTGTCGCCAGATCCATGACATTGAGCATCGAGCGGCCGGACAGAGCCACCTTCCTTCTGAACTTCACCGCGGTGTTGATGATGGTCTGCACCCTGTGTATGTTTGAAGCGAATGTCGCGATGATGATCCGCGAATTCGTATCCGCGAAGATGCTCTCAAAGATTGGGCCTATGCTCTTTTCCGACTTGGTAAATCCCTTCCGCTCCGAATTCGTGCTGTCGCACATCATCAAGTCTATGCCTTTCGCCCCGATAGCTGCCAGTTTTTGGAAGTCCATCGGGTCGCCGTCGATCGGGGTATAGTCAAGCTTGAAATCCCCCGAGTGGAATATCCTGCCCGCCGGGGTATCTACGGCGAGGGCGAGCGAGTCGGCTACCGAATGGGTCGCCCTGATGGTTTCGACGCGGAAACACCCCATCCTGAATTTATCCCCGGCTTCGATCCGGCGCAAATCGCCTTTGATGCCGTGTTCGCGCAGTTTGTTCTCGATCAGCCCAAGGGTCAGCCTTGTCCCGTAGATTGGGACCCGTACCTGCTTGAGCAAATACGGGATGCCCCCGATATGGTCCTCGTGGCCATGGGTGACTACGAGGCCTTTCAGCCTGGAGGCATTTTCCACCACGTATTTGAAGTCGGGGATCACGACGTCTATGCCAAACATCTCGTCGTCAGGGAAGGACATGCCGCAGTCGATGATCATCATGTTGTCTTCATAGCTGAAGGCCGTCATGTTCTTGCCGATTTCGCCAAGCCCGCCGAGAGGCACTATTTCAAGCTTCCCGGCGTTCCCCTTTTCTTTCTCGCCCAGACCGGCGGGTGGCCTTTTCGTCCTGTTTTGCCCTCGCCTTTTTTGCGTATCGGAGACGGGCGGCCTGCGGCCTCTCCGATCGTTCCTGTTTTGTTCTTTTGATGTATCCATATTCACTTACTTCACGACAAAGTTTACAAGGCGGCCTGGCACGCCTATCTTTTTCACTACTTCCTTTCCTTCAAGAAGCCCTGCGACGCCCGCATCGGCTTCCGCCCAGGCTATGAGCTCGTCGGGCCCCAGACCCGAGGGAGCATTCAGTTTGGCCCTGATCTTGCCCGTGATCTGCACGGCTATCTCCTCGGTGTCGAGGGAAAGGGCACTCTCATCGTATGCCGGCCATTTCTCAAGGAGGACCGGCGTATCGTGGCCGTACTCATGCCAGATCTCCTCCGCCATATGCGGCACGAAAGGAGAGAGCACCAGTATGAGCTTTTCGATGACATCCTTGTCGAATGCCTTGTTTTCATTGCCTGCGTCCCTGTATTTGTAAAGAGCGTTCACAAGCTCCATGACGGCACTGATCGCCGTGTTGAAATTGAACCTGTCCCGGATATCCTCAGTGACCCTTTTTATCGTGGTGTTGAGGATGTGGTTCAACTGCTTTTCATCATCTGTAGCTATCGATATGCTCCCATGGTCCGCCGTTGCCGCATCTTTCATCTCGTAAGCGAGCCTGTACACCCTCTTCATGAACCTGAAGCAGCCTTCCACGCCAGCATCGTTCCAGTCCAGCTCTTTTTCGGGCGGGGCTGCGAAGAGGATGAAGAGCCTGCAAGTGTCCGCGCCGTACTTGTCGAGCATCTCCTCCGGGGAGACGACATTTCCGACGGACTTGCTCATCTTCTTGCCGTCCTTTATGACCATCCCCTGCGTGAGCAGGTTCGTGAATGGCTCTTCGACCGGGCAGATACCGAGGTCGTGGAGGAACATCGTGAAGAAACGCGCATACATGAGGTGGAGTATGGCGTGTTCGACCCCTCCGATGTACTGATCGACAGGCATCCAGTAATCAACAGCTTCCTGCTTGTAGATGCGCTCGATGTTGTGCGCGTCGCAAAACCTGAGGAAGTACCAGCTGCTGTCGAGGAAGGTGTCCATCGTATCGACTTCCCTCTTTGCAGGCGCGCCACAGATGGGGCAGACGGTATCCGAAAAAGTCTTGCTCGCGGCGAGGGGAGAGAGGCCCTTGCCCGTGAACTCGACATCAGTCGGGAGCATGATCGGGAGGTTCTCTTCCTTTTCGGGGACCCAGCCGCAGTTATCGCAATGTATCATCGGGATCGGGCAGCCCCAGTAGCGCTGCCTGCTTATGAGCCAGTCCCTGAGGCGGTATGTCGTCGTCTCATACCCAAGCTTTTGCTCATCCAGGTATTTCGTGATCTCCTCAATGCCTTTCGCCACTGACAGGCCATTGAACCTGTCGCTGTTTATGAGTGTGCCGTCGGCTATAAAAGCCTCCTGCAGATCGTTCAGGTCGATCGCGGGATCGCCCGGGTCGATGACGGGGATGATCGGGATGCCGTATTTTTTCGCGAACTCGAAGTCTCGCTCATCGTGGGCGGGCACGCCCATCACGGCACCGGTCCCGTAGTTCATCAGCACGTAGTCGGCGGCGTATACGGGGATCTCTTCGCCTGTGAGAGGGTTGACGACCTTCACGCCTATATCGAGCCCTTCTTTGCCGGGGACTGCGGCAGTGCGGTCGATCTCGCTCACATACTGCAGCTTGTCGAGAAACTCGGCTACCGGCGCTTCGTACTCTGTGCCCTTTGTGAGGGTTTCCACGAGAGGATGCTCAGGCGCGATGACCATGAATGTAACACCGTAGAGAGTGTCTACCCTCGTGGTGAACACGCTCATGACCGCGTCCGACCCCACCACGGGAAAATCGACTATGGCACCGTGGCTGCGGCCTATCCAGTTCGTCTGCATCACCTTGACGCTGTTCGGCCAGCCGAGGCCGTCGAGGTTGTCGAGGAGCCTGTCCGCATAGTCGGTTATTTTCAAGTACCACTGCTCGAGGTTTTTCTTTCCGACGGGAGTGCCGCAGCGTTCGCACTTGCCGTCGACGACCTGCTCGTTTGCGAGGACTGTCTCGCAGTCAGGGCACCAGTTCACCTGGTTCATTTTTTTGTATGCAAGCCCCTTGTTGAAAAACTGGATGAAAATCCATTGCATCCATTTCATGTAGTCTTCGTCGCAGCTTGCGAGCTCGCGGTCCCAGTCGTAGCTGAACCCGATCTGCTTGAGCTGAGCGGTCATCTCAGCCATGTTTTCCCTCGTCCAGACATCGGGGCTGACCTTGTTTTTGATCGCCGCGTTCTCCGCAGGAAGCCCGAAAGCGTCATAGCCCATCGGGTGAAGCACATTCTTGCCGCTCATCTTCAGGTAACGCGCCAGCACATCGCCGATGGAATAGTTCCTGACATGGCCCATATGAAGCTTGCCCGACGGATAGGGATACATCTCAAGGACGTAGTATTTCTCCCCGGGTGCATCTTCGTATGTCTTAAAGAGGTTTTCATCCTCCCATACCTTTTGCCATTTGGCTTCTATGTCTTTATGTTCATATCTGTCCTTCATGTTCCGCCTCATTTCTTTTCTTACATCATTCCTGCTGGCACGGCAAATGGGGTGCCGTCTGCAAAAACAAATCCATACGTGAAAATATTTCCTATGAGTCGCCTCTCATTCATCCCTTATCTCAGTCAGCTTGCCGTCTCCCCAGACTTTTTCGAGTTTATACAGTTCACGCTGTTCAGGGAGAAAGATATTGACCACCAGGTCGCCGTAATCCATCAAAAGCCAGCCGCTGTCCGGTTTTCCTTCAATATTTTTGGGCTCTACGCCATCCTCTGCCAATTTATCTTCTACTTCGCCCACCAGGGACGATAGCTGCCTCTCGTTTGACGCTGTGGCATTGAGGAATAAATCCGTGAACGAACACTGCTCCGCAATATCTATGAGCACTATGTTTTCGCCCTTTTTGTCGGAAATCGCCCTTGCCGCTTTCATCGCTATTTCGTTGTTCTCCAAATTCTCCTCCGGACCTTCGCCTTTCAACCTATCGGGGTGTTTGAAATCCCTGTGTGCTATTCTCTCTCATTTTATCGGGATGTCTGAAATCCCCACATGCTATTCTCTCTCATTTTCGATAAATATGCTATGGCTTCCAAAGTCTCATCTGAAGGAAGGATGCCCTTCCTTTCAAGATAGTCCCTCAGCTCTATCAGCACCTGCAATGTGCCTGCCGTCAAATCTTCCTCGCATAGCTTCCGGAGCCTTTCGGCACCTTTGTATCTCCTGCCCGGCTCGACGGTGTCCGCAGCAAAGATTATCATTTCAAGCCGGCTCATCCCGCCTCTGCCCATCGTATGCCAGCTTATCGCATTCAGAGTGTCCTCGTCGAGCACTCCGAGTTCGCTCTTCGCCGTGGCGGCGGCGAGGCGCCCGTGGTACAGATCGTTGCTTACGCCCTGGCCCTTGTCCTTTTCTATATCATGGAGCAGCGCCGCTGTCCATGCCTTGTGGGTATCCACGCCGTTTTTCCCCGCCCATTCGACAGCGAGGTCCATCACCCTCTTCGTATGTGCAAACTTCTTTTCAGGAAGCCTGCCCTTCGCATAGAGGTACCTCCACACGTCGTCGGGGACCATGTACCTGAAAGTCCCTCCACCTGAAGCTTCTCCTCTGATATCCGTGCCGGATATATCCACCAGAGGATTGTCCACCTCTGTGATCCTGGCACCGTACCTGCTTTTCAGTCCGGCGGCGAATCCGGCAAGCTCGGCGCTGTCCGTCCCCGGCCTTCGCCCCGCCACTATCTCAAAGTCCCTCAGCAGTTCGTCGGATCTGTACCATTTCTCAATGTTCATAAACATATCCGCGCCCAGGATGAATACGGCCTCGTCCCCGGGATCCAGCTTCGCCGCAAAGGCCCTGAGCGAATCTATCGTATAGGAGACCCCGCTCAGTTCCAATTCGATCTTAGTCACCCCGAAACAGGCGTTCGTCTCGACTGCGGCGGCGAGCATCCGAAGCCTGTCGTCTGCGTCAGTCACCTTTCGGTCCTGTTTGAACGGCTGGATATTCACCGGCATGAAGAGCACTTTGTCCAAACCGGCGAGTTTTCTCGCATTTTCTGCGAGGATCAGGTGGCCCATGTGCACAGGGTCAAATGTGCCTCCGAACAGCCCTATCCTCATCTACTTCAATCCAAGCTCTTCAAGCTGGCCTTTTCCCGGCGGCGCCGGGGCCCCGCTGACGGGATCCTCTGCAGCCTGGTTTTTCGGGAATGCCATCGTCTCCCTGATCGAGCGCTCGCCGAGCATGAGCATCACAAGCCTGTCAAGCCCGTACGCGATGCCTCCGTGGGGCGGCACCCCGTATTTGAAAGCGTCGAGCAAAAACCCGAACTTTGCCCTTGCCTCTTCAGTTCCCAGCCCGAGCAATTCAAACATCTGCGCCTGCAGGGCGGCGTCGTGGATCCTGATGCTGCCCCCGCCTATCTCATTGCCATTGTAAACGATATCGTAGGCCAGGGCCCTGACCGACAGCGGGTCGTCTTCCAGCCTGTGGACATCCCTCGGGTCAGGGGATGTGAACGGGTGGTGCATGGCGTTGACACCGCCTTCGCCATCCGCTTCAAGAAGCGGGAACTCCGTCACCCAGAGGAGCGCATCTTCATTTCGGCCTATCAACCCAAGCCTGTCCGCGAGCTCACACCTCAGCCATCCGAGGGAAGCGAACACCACCTTGTCCGTCCCTGCCGCTATAAGTATCAAATCCCCGGGGCCGACTTCAAACAAGGCCGATATTTCTTCACGCTCCCGGGCGTCCACAAATTTGTCAAATGAGGATTTGCCGCCATCCTCGCCTGCCCTGAGCCACGCAAGGCCGCCTGCGCCGAATGTGCGCGCGCCCTCTGCAAGCTTGTCCAGGCCTTTCCGGCTTATCTTTTCGCTCCCTCCGGGGACGCAGATGCCTCTGACGCTTCCGCCGTTTCCTGCTGCGCCGGAAAAGGCCGCGAACCCTGACCCCCTCACAGCTTCGCTTATATCCACGAGCTCCATGCCAAACCGCGTATCCGGCTTATCGCTGCCGTATCTGCCCATAGCTTCAGCATATGTGATCCTCGGCAAAGGCAGGCCGATACCCACGCCTTTCATCTCGCTGAAAAGCTTTGCGAGGAACTTTTCCTGGACAGCTATCACTTCATCGACATCGACAAACGACATCTCGATATCAAGCTGTGTGAATTCGGGCTGCCTGTCCGCCCGGAGATCCTCGTCCCTGAAGCACCTTGCTATTTGGAAATATCTGTCCGTGCCGCCGACCATCAAGAGCTGTTTGTACAGCTGCGGGGACTGCGGGAGCGCGTAGTAGTCGCCCTTGCTTATCCTGCTCGGCACGAGATAGTCGCGCGCGCCTTCGGGCGTGGGTTTTGTCAGGACGGGGGTCTCGACTTCCACGAAGCCTTCGCCGCCAAAAAACCCCCTCATCACTGCGCATACTTTCGCGCGGTATGCCAGGTTTTGCTGCATCCTGTTTTTTCTGAGGTCAATGTACCTGTATTTCAGCCGCAGGTTCTCGTCCGCGTTGTCGTCGTCCTTTATGTATATCGGCGGCGTCTCCGCTTCAGAGTAGACCACCATCTCATCGGCGAGGATCTCGATGTCGCCGGTCGGGATATCAGCGTTTTTCGCGCTTCGTTCCCGTACCGTCCCCCTTACGCCGACAACATATTCGCTGCGCAGGCCTTCGGCCTTTTGGAACAGCTCTTCGGGGACGCTGTCGTCAAACACTATTTGGACGACACCTGTCTTGTCCCTCAAATCACAAAATACGATGGCGCCGAGCCTGCGGCTTCGATGTACCCAGCCATCCACAGCTACTTGGACCCCCTCGTCCCGGGATCTCAGCTCTCCGCAGCAATGTGTGCGTTTAATAAGTTCTCCCATATATAGTTCAGCCTTCCGAAGGACAGCCCTTTATCTTTGCCGCCGCATCCTTTCTGTCTATCCGCTGCTGTTCGCCCGATACCATATCCTTAAGGGTCACGGTGCCCGTAGCGACTTCATCGCCGCCGACCACTATGCAAAAGCGCGCGCCTGTACGGTCCGCATGCTTGAACTGGGCCTTCATGCTCCTGGCGCTCGTGTCGATATCCGCCTCTATCCCAGCCTCCCTGAGCTCAGACAGGACTTTCAGCGCCGGGGCCTTCTGCGCGGCATCGACAAAGACCAACTGGGCGGTCCTCTCCCTCGTCCCGGGCAGATCCCCTCCGCTCGCCGCGATTTCGAGAAGCAGCCTTTCCTTGCCGAGCCCGTATCCCACTCCAGGTATGTCTTCGCCGCCTATCTCAAGCATCAGGTGGTCATACCTGCCGCCTCCACAGACAGTGCCCTGCGCGCCTATCCGTTCGGAGACAAATTCGAAAGCGGTCTTCGTGTAGTAGTCAAGGCCGCGGACTATCATGGGGTCGACTTCGTAAGCGACGCCAACATCCGCCAGATTCGCCTTGAGTGCGGCAAAATCGTCCTTGCACTCGTCGCACAGGTAGTCGATCATGAGCGGGGCACCCTTCACCAGCTCCTGGTCGATGGGCGACTTGCAATCCAGTATCCTGAGAGGGTTCCTGTCGTACCTGCCTTTGCAGGTGTCGCACAGCTCGTCATACTTCGGGGCGAGGAACGCCCTGAGGGCCTCGCGGTAGGCCGGCCTGCATTTCGGGCATCCGATACTGTTGATCCTGAGCGAAAGCTGGCTGACCCCGACCTTCCTGAGAAAAGTGTCCGCAAGCCATATGACTTCCATATCGGCAAGCATGTCGTGGGAAGCGATCACCTCCGCGCCGAATTGGTGGAATTCGCGGTACCGGCCCGCCTGTGTATTTTCATACCTGAAGCAGGACAGGTCGTACCAGTATTTCGAAGGTATCACGCCCGCGTACAGCTTCTTTTCGAGGTAGGCCCTCACGACGCCTGCGGTGCCTTCGGGTCTGAGCGTCAAACTGCGCCCGCCGAAGTCCTCAAACGTATACATCTGCTTCTCGACGACATCGGTCGAATCGCCTATCCCTCTCGAAAACAGCTCCGTATACTCAAATGTCGGTATCCTTATCTCATCGAAGCCAAACAGAGCGGCTGTCTCCCTGTATATCCCTTCGATGTATTGCCATGCTTCCACGCTGCCGGGAAGTATGTCGCTCGTGCCTTTAGGCGCCCTGATGCTCATCGTACCGTTTCACTCCTCTTTTTATTTTATTTTATTTCTGCTTCCACAAGGCCGCATTCGCCCTGGGGCTTGTCAAACAATAACCTATATTTTCCAAACTGTCCACCGGCGGAGGGTCACTCCGGGGTGTATTCCCCGTTTGTAAAGGGGTTGTGGAATTTCTCGTCGATGATGCTGGTGTGCTCCATATGCCCCGGCAGCACAAGGGTGTTGTCCGGCAGGATGTACAGTTTTCGCAGTATGCTGTGCACGAGCACTTCCCTGTCGCCTCCGTACAGGTCGGTCCTGCCTATCGAGTGTTTGAACAGGGTATCTCCAGAGAGGACCAGCCCCGAATACTTATCGTCGCCGAAATACACTATCCAGCCATTGTAGATGGATATCCCGCCGGGAGAGTGCCCCGGTGTCTCGAGCACGTCAAATTTCCACCGGCCTATGCGCATCTCGTCGCCGTCGCGCAGCTCCAGGTCGGGCTTGATGCTCACATCCCTGCCGAGGATAAGGGTGGAGAGGTTCTTGCCTGGATCGGCAAGTATCTCCTTTTCGCCCGCACCCGCCGCGACAGGGGCGCCCGGATACATTTTTTTCAGCTCCTCGACCCCGCCGATATGGTCCGCATGGCCGTGGGTCAGGAAAATATATTTTATCAGGAGGGCGTTTTCGTCGATCTCGTCAATCAGCCCCGGCATTACCTCTCCGGGATCGACGATGATCGCCTCCCTCGTATCGTCGTCGTAAAGCAGGTAACAGTTTATCCCCAGGTTTTCCGATGTGAATTTTCTTAATGCCATTTAAGCCCTCGCTCTGTGAACGTCGGTGACGTTTTCCACCGACCTGATCTTGTTCAATATCCTCTCCATCTGATTGACGCTCGCGATAGTCAGGGTCATCAGGATATCGACTGTATTGTCCTTGTTTGTCCTCAGGGATACCCCCGCTATATTGACGTCCATATCCGCGCAAGCCCTGGATATGTCCGCGAACAGCCCTTTGCGGTCGTCCGCCTGTATCAGGATGTCGGCGTTGTAATAGCCTCCGTCAGACACGGCAGAGTCCCATTCTACTCCAATCAGCCTGCCTTTTTCCATATCTGAAAGATTAATTATATTCGGGCATGAGACCACGTGTACGCTGACGCCCCTCCCTTTCGTGATATAGCCGATGATAGGGTCGCCGGGGACGGGTGAACAACAGCGGGAAAGCCTGACAAGCATTCCATCCATCCCTTCGACTTTGATGCGGCTGTGGTTTGCCGGCACCTGGTTTTTTACCTTGTGTTTTTCGACGATTTCCTCGAAGTCGGGCTCGCTTTGCTTCTCTTTTTTTGCGCGTTCTTCGTTGTGGATGCCCACAAGCCTGTTCAGGACCTTGTTCACGGTGGTGCCGCCGTAGCTAAGCGAAGTGTACAGTTCAGTCAGGGAGTCGTACCCCATGCTCTTGCCCACGGTCCCCATCCAGGCGGCCCTGAGGAGGTCGCTCGATTCGTAGCCTTTCCGTTTGGCTGCCCTCTCGAGCAGTTCACGGCCTTTATCGACGCTTTGAGGCTTGTCCTGCTTCTTCAGCCATTGCCTGATCTTGGTCCGGGCGTGGCTGCTCTTGGCTATG
Organism: Eubacteriales Family XIII. Incertae Sedis bacterium; assembly: GCA_031266515.1. GTDB lineage: Bacteria > Bacillota > Clostridia > Peptostreptococcales > Anaerovoracaceae > JAISAW01. Next base: position 7,520 of record JAISAW010000032.1, on the reverse strand, counting down.
TTCAGCCAGTCCATGCTCGGCCCCTTGGATGTGTTCGAGGTCACTATATCGACGAACTCCCCGTTTTGGAGCTTGTAGTCGATCGGCACCATCTTCTTGTTCACTTTGGCACCGACGCACTTCACCCCGACATCCGTGTGTACCTTGAAGGCGAAGTCGAGGGGCGTGGAGCCTGCGGGCAGTTCCATGACGTCCCCGTTCGGCGTGAACACGAACACCTGGTTGCTGAAGAGGTCCATCTTGAGGGCTTCCATGTACTCTGCAGGGTCGTTTGTCTCTTCCTTCGTGGACTCCAGCGACTGCCTTATCCACGCCAGCTTCATCTCTTCCTGCGCCTCGGATATGCCCTCTTTGTATTTCCAGTGCGCGGCTATGCCGTACTCGGCCACCCTGTGCATTTCCCTCGTACGGATCTGGACCTCAAACGGTTCCCCGTCGTCCCCGACGCAGGTCGTGTGGATGGATTGGTACAGGTTCGGCTTCGGCATCGATATGTAGTCCGCAAACCGCCTTGGCATCTGCCGCCACAACGAGTGCACTATGCCGAGGACGTCGTAGCACTCTCTGTTGGTCCCCACTATCACCCTGACGGCGATGAGGTCATATATCTCGTCAAGCGAGCGGTGCTGGTCGACCATCTTCCTGTATATGCTGTAAAAATGTTTCGACCGGCCCTTCAGCTCATAGTCTATCCCGTTTTCTTCGAGTTCGTGATGCAGCTCTTCCATCACTTTTGCGATCTTCTCTTCGCGGTCGACTTTCTTCTCGCTCACCTGCTCCTTCAGCATGGCGTATACTTCGGGGTAGAGATGCTTCAGAGCTATGTCTTCGAGTTCGGACTTGATCGTGTATATGCCAAGCCTGCTTGCGAGCGGGGCGTATATGTCCAGCGTCTCCTGGCACTTCGCCACGATCTGGTCATGGGTCATATAGTCGATAGTCCTGAAATTGTGCAGGCGGTCCGCAAGCTTGATGATGAGGACGCGGACGTCTTCAGCTATCGCAAAGAGCATTTTGCGCAGGTTTTCGGCCTGCTTTTCCTCCTTGGTGTCGAAGGCTATATTCCCGAGTTTGGTCACGCCGTCAACCAGGAATGCCACCTCTTCACCGAAATCGCTGCGCACCTCCTCAATCGTATACGGCGTGTCCTCGACCGTGTCGTGCAGGAGCCCTGCCGCGAGGGTATTGCCGTCCATGCCGAGGTCTGCGAGAATTTTTGTCACTTCCATCGGGTGTGTGATGTACTCTTCGCCCGACATCCTTTTCTGGCCTTTGTGGTATTTTTCAGCGATATCGTAGGCGCGTTCAAGCAAGCCAATATCTACCCCGGGGTTGATATTGAGTATATCTTCGATATATTGCTCGAACCTTTCTCCAGCCATTCCTCTCGCGGCCTTCCTGAGGCCTGGCGTGAAAACGCCACGATGCCCAGGGGTCGGCCTTGCTCCTTCATTTAGGACTTGTCATGCTTTATTTGACAAGTCCTGATCCTAAATAGAATACACGCCGCTGAGCGCTGCAGACGGCGTGTATTCTGGCTATCTATACTAAACTACTATGCCTTTGTCTCTCTTTTCCTGTTTCCTCTGGCTTTTGCTCTTCTTCCCTTTTTTCTTCCTGTTTGCTGCCGGTTCCGGCATTCCCGGTTTCTCTTCCGAGGCTTTCCCCCCTTCAGTCGCCTTGCCGCTTTTGTCTTCGTCCGTTTTTTCATCGGCAGGCGCTGCAATCCTGGTTTTTGATTTCTTCCCTGCCGCATCGTACTTTCCTGCGGATGCCTTGAGCTTCGGGGTGGTAGCGACGGAGATGTTGTAATAGAGCGGGCTTGCTATGAATATCGAGGACAGCGTGCCGCATACAATACCTATGATGAGCGGTACGACGAACCCCTGTATGGACGAGCCGCCAAACACAAGGAGAGGGATTATCGCCATCACAGTCGTAAGCGACGTCATTATGCTCCTGACGAGGGTCTGGTTGACGCTGTTGTCTATGTTTTCTTCAAACGGCGTCTTCCTGTACAGCTTCAGGTTTTCGCGTATTCGGTCAAATACGACTATGGTGTCGTTGATCGAATAACCGACCAGTGTCAGGATGGCCGCGATAAACGGGTTGTTTATCGTCATATTGAACAGCCCATAGAGGGCCACAGTGATGGCCACGTCGTGGAATGTAGCGATAATGGCCGCTACCCCAAAACGCCACCTGAACCTGACGATGATGTACAGCAGCATGAACGCTGATGCTATCAACACGGCTTTGACAGCGTTTTTCTTCAGTAAGTTGCCGATGGACGGCCCGAACTGTTCAAACGCAGCCAGCTCCGCTTCATCTCCGAATTTTTCGGTTACAGCGCCCATGATGGAGTCGCGGTCATCGCTGGTAAGCGGCTGCGTGGTCCTGACCATGAAGCCTTCGCCATCGTCCCCCACGCTCACTATATCCGCGTCTTTGACTCCGGCATTGCCTAAAATATCGGCCAATTCGTCATTTTCGGCCTTGGTGCCAAGGTCAAGCTGAAGCATCGTGCCTCCGGTGAAGTCAATGCCGAAGTTGAAGCCTCTCACCCCGCCGACCGCAAAGCCGACTACGAGCACCGCAAGCGTGATGATGTAGTATATCCGCCTGTGCGAAACGAAGGCGAACTGCCTTTTCAGCCTTGTGTGCTGCACACGGTCGTTCTCCCTGATGCCAAGCAGGCCGCTTCTCACGAGGAACGGGCTCTCGACCATGACCTTTACGTAGATATTTGTAAGCACCGTGGCCGTGAGGACGCCGATGACTATACCTATGATGAGCGTAAGCGCGAACCCTTTGACGGGGCCTGTCCCGAAAATGTAGAGCACGACTCCCGCTATAAACGTGGTGATCTGGGCGTCAAGCACAGTCCCCATGGCCTTCTTGAAGCCCGTCTCTGCGGCGAGCCTGAGGGATTTGCCTTCCGCGACTTCCTCTTTGATCCTCGAATAGATGATGACGTTCGCGTCTACCGCCATCCCTACGGACAGGATGATGCCCGCAATCCCGGGCAGGGTCAGAACCCCTCCCAACAATACAATCACCCAGAGCAGGCAGGGCATATACAGCAGCAATGCCAGATTCGCAGCAAGCCCGAGAAGCCTGTAAACAACAAGCATCAGCAGGAGCACGAGGACGATGCCGATGACCCCGCCTTTGACCGCCGATGTGAGTGCGCCCATGCCGAGGGTCGCGCCGACCGAAGATGTTTCGACCTCTTTCAGCTCCGCCGGCAGCGCACCGCCTCTTATCAGGAGCGACAGCTCTATTGACTCGTCACGCGAGAACCCTGACGGCGGCCTTTCAATGATACAGCTGTCGGAATCTATCCTCTCGCTCACGGTGGGTGCCGAGATGATCTCATCGTCAAGCATGATGGCGATCTGGTTTGCGCTCGATATGCCTTCCATGAAGGGCTCCGCCAGCGTATAGTTCGCTGCTGCTTCGGTCGCCGCCGTAAAAGCGGTCGCCCCTTCCGCAGTGAATTTCAGCGATACCACGTAGCCGCCGTTCTTGCTGTCGTTTTCCACACCGCTGTTTTCGACCTGGCTTCCATCAAGTATCTGCACCCCATTTGCGTTCACAAATTTGAGCTGGGCCGTCCTCCCTATCGTCGATATCGCCTGTTCGGGGTCATTTACCCCCGGAAGCTCTATCCTGATCCTGTTGTTTCCTTCAACGGTGACGACCGATTCGGAAATCCCCATGGCGTTGACCCTCGTATCGATGACAGCCTGTGTCTGGTCCATCAGATTTGCCAGGTCTTCCCCCTTCAAATCCGTCTGGGCCTCCATGACGACATACACGCCGCCCGAAATATCGAGCCCCAGATTGATATCGTCCTTAATCGGACCGACGGGGCCTATGCCCCTCAGGGTCAGTACCCACGCCAATATTATGAGCACACTAAGTATTATTGCCGCTATTTTTTTCATTTTTTGCCTCATTTCTGCTATCGCGACGAATAAATCGCCGCTTGCAGAAAAACATTTCTCATGAAAAATGTTTCTATCATACAAGAACTTTCATAAATCCTTGACACTATATCTCCGCATGAGGCAACGTTCGCTTCGCTCTCTCCTTCGCTCGCGTTGCTCACTTCGCTGTCCTGTTTTGCACTGCGGCTGAAGCCGCGCAAAACAGGCAAAAATGATTGAGTTGCCTCCGGCGGCGTGTGAAAAGTTTTTCACACTTTGTTCGTTTCCGCGGCTTCAGCTTTCGCCACTTCGCCTTCTATTTCCTCTATGCTCTCATCAAGCTCGTCGTAGCTTTCCGCCTGCACCTCTTCCTCAGGCTCGGGTTTTGCCTTTCCAAACACGCCAAGCTTTCTCGGCTTTTTCGCAGGCTCTTCGGAATCCTTCGACTCAGCTGCGGTTTTCCTTTCCACCACTCCGCCGTCTTTGTCGCCGATGGCCCACTTCATGACTTCGATCTTCGTATTGTCTTTGCCGACGGAGATGATCACGGAATTTTCGTAGACCCTGATGACCCTGCCTCTGATCCCGCCGATCGTTATGATCTTGTCGCCTGTGGCTATGGCCGCCCTCATCTCTTTCCGCTGCTTGTCTTTCCTTCGCTGCGGCACGATGAAGATGAGGTAAAAAATACCAAATATAAGTATCAGCGGCGCCAGCTGAATAAGCATGCTTTGGGTCCCGCTTGCCACTACAGGCGGAGCTATATTGATAATTGCTTGCATTGTTTTGTCTCCTTAAGTATCACAACGTGGGTTTGAATAATGCCCTGAAATATTCAGGTAATTATACATTAACAAGCGGGCATATACAAAGCGTTTTCAGCATTCGGGTGAAAAACGCCCACCAACGCCCACAAATGCCCACCAAACGCCACTGGGTAAATTCCCCGGGGTGTGGAGTTTGCTGTTTTCGGCTCGGGTTGCCGCTATTGCTCCGCAGACTGCATCATCTGCAAAAAGTGAATCTCCTGTGCTGACTGGTACATCCTGTCGACAAGTTCGTATACCACGATATCCGGCTCGCTCTTCTCGATTGCCATCTTGACCATGTCCTGGAAATACAGGTTGTCGGACTGGATGACGTAGACATCCCTGAAACTCTCCGCAAAATATTTGTATGCAAAAAGATAGGTATACGAATCCCCTATGATGAGAAGTGTACGGTCGTTCCCGCTCTCCGTGTTCCGGTAATGCCAGGCTCTTCCCCAGAATCCCCATTCGGCCAGATCGTCCTCCGTCAAGCCGCCTTTCATGAATTCGTCTTCATGCCGGTCGAGCAGCCGCCCGTAATAGCTGAACACCTCTTCAAAGTGCGCACCGCCTGCAAACTTCGGGGTATAGACGGTCTCGTCGCCTCGCCAATACCCGTACTGTGTACCGTCTGGGCCAGGGGCTTCCACGGATTCTTCAAGGACGACGTCGTTTTCATCCAGAACCTTTACACCTGCAGCCTGTGCACAAACTTCTTTCATTATCTCAAGATATCCGAGCCACGCCCCGAGTTCATTCCAATGGGAGGGGTCCATAGTATTCCCGTACAGCGGCGGCTTGTCCGCCTTCATTTCGAGAAAAGCCTTCTGGAGATTTACCACGCCTACGCCGTACTTCTGCGCGAGTTCTTCCGCCACGAGTGCAAGCTGCGAGGCCTCGGGGCTTGCCATCGCTTCCCCGGGATAGTATTCGGGGTACACCTGCTCTTTGTTCGGGACCGCCGCGAATATAAACGGGATTTCCTTTTCGCTCAGGGTATCCCATATATCGAGGATCATTTCGATGTATTCCGCGCTGCCGTACACTTTCTGTTCCTCGGGAGGGATAGTCTGAGGGTCATTGACATTTCCGTTGACATAAAAAAGCTGCCCTTCTTCCCCCTGTAATATGTGAGTGTTTGGGATCCTGCCGAACAACTCGTACTGCAGCACTCCATGGGCAAAGATCGCGGCTTTCTTGAAACCGACATTGTCGCCGAGCCAGTCCTCTACTCTGATAAAATATGTCCTCACACCTGTTTCGATCAAATTCGAGGTTCGGGGGAATGCTCTGACTGTACGGTTTTCCCAGAGCAATTCCCTGTCCATGTCGCGGTTGAAAAAAAGCGCCGGCAGCACGAGCAGGACGAAGAAGATGATTACGACGGCTATTCGTATTTTCCTCATTTTTTCCCCATCCCTCCACGCTCAAAACCTGAAATACAGGAACGGGTTGTAGCTGGAGTTCATCACGAGCACACAGGACGCGAGGAATATGCCCATCACGATGATCGGCTTCGCGATGGAGGCTGCGGTGATTTTGTCACGGTCAGTGATAAGCTTCTCTTCGAGCTTCCGCATTGCCGGCATGGAAAACAATATGCCGGCGACCATTATCAGCACCGTATAGCTGTCGAGGAAATACCACACGGAGACTTTCGCCGCGGAGTGGTCGCCCGCCCCGGCAAGTGCCTGAATGAAAGCGAGGGTACGGCTCATGCCATCGGAACGGAATATCGCCCAGCCGAGCATGACGACAGCCAGAGTGTATACATGCTTCACGGCCCCAAGCGCTTTCGTCTCCCTCAGCTTGACTTTCGAGCCGAGGCAGCGCTCTGCGACTATGAAAAACCCGTGCCACATCCCCCAGACCACAAAAGTATAGGCTGCGCCGTGCCAGAGGCCAGTGGCAAAGAATACGACGACCAGGTGCAGGTACACGTTGCCTTTCCTGCTGCCGCCCATCGGGATGTAGAGGTAGTCGCGGAAAAACGTAGACAGCGATATATGCCATCTGCGCCAAAACTCCCTGATGCTTTTGGAGATATAAGGGTAGTTGAAATTTTCCATGAAATGAAACCCGAACATCCTGCCGAGCCCGATGGCCATGTCGCTGTAACCGGAAAAATCAAAGAAGATCTGCAGGGTATAGCACAGCAGGCCGAGCCAGCACGACGCAGGCGTATTGAGGCTTGGATCATAATTGAACACGGCGTCGGCGACGATGGCCATCTGGTTGGCTATGATGACTTTCTTGCCAAGCCCGATGATAAACCGGATGATGCCGTCATACATATCTTCAAGCGACACATGGCGGCCGTCAATCTGCTTCGCGATGTCCTTGTATCTGACGATGGGGCCAGCTATCAGCTGCGGGAAAAGGGATATGTACAGCCCGACGTTCAGCGGGTTCCTCTGCACCTGCGCGTCGCCTCTGTACACGTCTATGACGTACGTCATCCCCTGGAAAGTGAAGAAAGATATCCCTATCGGGAGCGCCACTTCAGGGATAGGGATACCCACGCCGAATACCCTGTCGATGGCCCCTATGGCAAAATCGATGTATTTGAAATAAAACAGCAAGGCGAGGTTGAGGGCGACTGTCGATGCCAGCACTGCTATCCTTGCCCTTCTTTCAGCAGCGCGGGAGATGAGCAGACCGCCTGTGAAGTTCAGCATGATGGAGAGTATCATTAGCAGCACATACCTGGGCTCGCCCCAGCCGTAGAAAAAAAGGCTGGCTATCAGCAGCCATATGTTTTGGAATTTCCTTTTCCTCA
>JAISAW010000076.1 GCA_031266515.1 Eubacteriales Family XIII. Incertae Sedis bacterium | reverse complement strand
GTCACGCCCTCCGTGATTTCCTGGTTTGCACCATTCGCGCCTGAAAGACTGTTCAGGATGAACGCCATGAGAACGCTCGCCGCCAAGGCGACGAGAGACCCGATGTAAACGGATTTGGTTTTGTCCTTGTTTCCGGATTTGACCAGGTAGGCGACTATCGCCCCTACGATGATGATGGCTTCAAACCCCTCACGGGTTATGATAAGCAGAGCTGCGAGAAAGACGCTCGCCGCGCTTTCCTTTTTCCCATCAAGGCTGTTCGCGTCCGTCCTCAGGAGTGTGGCCAATTCGTCGAGTGACGCTCTCACTTCCGCGTCCGGCTTACCTGCGTTGATAGCTTTTTTAGCAAAACTGAATTGGTATTCAACCGTCGCGGCGCGGTCGCCGGACAGGTGTGACATCACAGTTCTTTCAAACCCGAGCTTCTCATAGTAGGAGTAGTACGCGACATCGACCTGCTCCTTTGCAGCCTTTGCGTCGCCGTCGGTATATAGCCCATAAGCCTCGTCCAGGACGGCTTCCATCTCATCTACCACCTGATTCCAATTTTCATATGTATCGTCGGCATATGCCTGCATCGGAAACAAGCCGCCGATAAAGCATGTCAGCACTATAGCCCCGAACAGCTTACGCATCTCCAGCCTCCGTTCTCTCTTTTTGCTTTTGTTTCGTCATTTCTCTGCGTCCGTTTTCGTTGACATATTCCACGTTTGTAATATACTCTGTACCAGAATTCGGTATATGTATAAAATTATCGAAGCTAACCCGCCTGCGCTACACAGCATAAAAACGATCTAACACAGATTGAGCAATAGCGGTTTTCTTCGATACGAAGGTTAGCCAGAGCTAACCGTACCGATAACTATATCGGTACGTATGCCAGAGTGTCAATCGCGTCAAATGCGGTTTGTCCTTTTGGGGCAACACGTTGTCCGATTGAGGTATTTTTGCCGGTGAGGCAATGGTAAGGGCAAGTCCCAGGGAGAGGCGTTCAGTCAGAGATGTCACGCGTTGATTTGGAAGGGATCATTCGGGTACAATCGTTCATCGATTGCAACTACGGGGGCAGCATTACGATCGAGCAGCTCTCGAAAATCGCCTGTATGTGTGCGAGCAAGCTCAAATACGTTTTCAAAGATGCTACAGGCAAGACGGTCCACCAATATTTGACGGAGGTCCGGGTGAGCAAGGCGAAGTGCTTGCTCGCTGAAACGGACATGCCTGTTTCGCAGGTTGCCCTTCTCAGCGGATACAGGAAAGCCGGGGCGTTCACTGCGGTTTTTAAGAAAAATACGGGGACGAAGCCGTTGGATTACAGAAAGATCCATTCGAAGACCGCGGTTACAGAAGCGGAACTCAATGCGCTGAAAAACCTGTAGACGCTATGCAGGGCGATCCATAAGCAGATCTGATACGGAGATGCCTATGGCGAGTTCAAGCCTCTTTTTTTCGAGTTCGCAGCTCAGCAGGTGCGGCTCAGATATAGAGCCGTTTTCAAAATACGCGTTGGCATGGCAGCCGCCGCTGCAATAGTATTTCGCCCAACAACCACGGCATTTCGGCTTTGACTCCACATGTGCTTCATTGAACAAGCCGTACATGGGGTTTTCAAATATTTCGTCATGGACGTTCCCGAGCAGGAATTTCGCATCGCCTGCAAAGCGGTGGCACGGATATATGTCTCCGCTTGGCGTGACCGCGATATACTCGGTTCCGGCACCGCAGCCTGCGACGCGCTTGAAGATGCATGGGCCTTGTGACAGGTCGACTTTGAAATGAAAGAACTCAAATGGTTTTCCGTCCTGGCCGGTTTCCTCGCAGAGCCTGGCCAGCCTGTCGTATTCCTCGTACAGCTCCGGCAGGTCTTTTTCGCTCAATGAGTAGGGCAGCGACAGGTCGCTAACCACCGGTTCCATGGATATATTTTTGAACCCAAGCTCTGCAAGGTGCTTCACATCCTTTGCAAAATCCTTGTTCCAGCTTGTATAAGTTCCCCTTACATAATAAAGCTTATTGTCAATATCACGGCTGCGCGCAAATTCAAGCAAATTATCAAGTATCAGGTCATATGTGCCGCCGCCATCCGGGGTCTTCCTGACGCGGTCGTTTGTCTCACGCCTTCCGTCAAGGCTGATCACCGCGTTATAAAAATGCTCATTGATGAATGCCCTGGCCTCGTCATCAAGCAGCAGTCCGTTTGTCGTGATGGTGAATCGAATATTTTTCCCTGGTTTTTTTTCGGCTTCCCTGGCATAGAGGACTATTTGCCTTACGGCGTCAAAGTTCATCAATGGCTCGCCGCCGAAAAAATCGACTTCGAGATTTCTGCGCTGTCCGGAATGTCCGAGCAGAAAGTCTATAGCCGCTTTGCCGGTCTCATATGGAAGCAGGGATTTTTCGCCTGAGTATCCACCAGCTTCAGCGAAGCAGTAGGCGCATCTCATATTGCAGTCGTGGGCTGCGTGCAGGCACATAGCCTTGATGACGGCCCCGCGGTTTTCGGGAGAGGCTGCAAAGCCTTCCGGCGGGCCGCTTTGAAGCAAGCCTTTTTCGGCCAGTTCCCTGAGCTCTTCTGCGGCTTCATCCAGTTCGCTTTTTTCGAATTTGCCCGATAGCTTTTCAATGGCTTCAGCAAATATATCCGCTCCTTCCCGTTCGGAGCCCATTGTGTTTCCCGGTGCTGCCTGTACCAGCTCAACATAAGACAGGATGCCGTACGCCGCTTCGCTGACCGTATGGACAGCTCCGCTGTAGACATCCAAAGCTATGTTTAGATCGCTGTACTTGTATATGTGAATCACAAAAACCTGTCTTAGGACTTGTCAAACAATAACTTGCAATTTCCCACTTGCCCTTTCACCGCCATGCTGCGTTGCCGTTTTGCCCGGAGCTTTGCTTCGGCTGGCAAAACGGACAGCGAGGTGATCGATGTTTGGCTGCGTGGGCAAAAGCCGCTATCTCGGGCGCTTGATATGCGTGTTTTCGCAGTCCTGGTTTGCAAGCGTACACGAGGTTTTGCAAGCTGACTGGCAGGAAGTCTGGCATTCCCCGCAGCCTTTGCCCTCTGTATCCTTCAGTGTTCCCTTTACGATTGTCTTTACGTGTTTCATACTGTTTATCCTCCAAAGTTTCACATGCGATTATACGCTATCTATCTATCTCACCACAACAGGCGAAGAGATATTTATTCAGACATACGCATACGCGGGAGCGGTACAGTCCCTCGTATTCCCGAAGAGTAACATTGAATCCGCGTTCAAGCCTGTACCTTCGATACTCTCTTCCGGCTGTAGATGATCAGGGTCAGAAGCGCCACAAACAGCTCCCCCTCATCACGATCAGCCCAGGGAGTATCAACTTGTCGGTTTCAGGGAGAGACGGCAAAATATTACCAAACGATCCGCCTTCTTTGCCGGCCGCCGCTCCCCTGAAAGACCCGACTATATATCCTCAGCCCTATCGTACAGGAGCTGTTGAGACACTATTGCATCAGTGTTTTGCTTATCATTAAAGCCCGAATACAGGCGAAGCCTGGATGCTGTAGATTATTCCTGCGCAGCACAGCAGAGTCACGAGCCTCAATTTTAATATTCTTCCATGTCCCATCTCTGTCACTCCTTTCTTTTGAGTGTCGCCTCTTTCCAAAACGGCAGGGCGCAGCTACGCTTCGATCCTCCGGACCCGTCTCCGCCGTTTTCTCTCCATCGTCCTTATGTGTTGCCTGACAAGCGGCAGAAAGCATGTTATTGCCGCTGTGAGCAACGCCACGAAAATAGCAGGGCGCTTCATATCTCCGGATTTCGAACTGTGCGGCGGTTCGCCTCCTGCTTCGGGGGCTATCGCTTCAGTGCGGACATTGTCATAGGCCTCATAGAGCATGTTGTCGCCGTGAACTGTTTTCGAGGCCGCCGAAGAGTCTGTGGTTTCATCTTCGCCATTTATCATGAGGGCCTTGTTGTCGATTGACAGGGTTATAAGCCCAAATGCCTTTTCATCTTCGAGGGTGATACTGATCTTGCGGTCGGGCGCGGGCAGATATCCGTCTGCTGCCTTTGTCTCGCTGAGCACATAGTCTCCGGGAGGCAGGTCGGAGGTCTCCGCTTTTCCTTCTCCGTCAGTGACAAGTTCGCAGGCCACCGCCCCGGCCGGATACACTGCCACGCCGCTGCCGTCCTGTGAGGATATATCGGTCTCGGCCGTAAGCCGGAACTCCGCGCCTTCAACAGGTGTTCGCACTACGGTGGATATGGGATTGTTCAAACCTCCGCCTGAGACTTCCCTGCTCTCTGTCACTGTGATAGCGACCCGGCCGAATTTTTGCTCGTTGTACTGCTCCGCCACGAGTGTCATTTCGTTTTCGTCCCCGGCATATACAGGGGTATACCCATCAAGGTCCACAATCAAATCGGGCGCAGGCGACGGTACGGCAGCGCTTGCCTTCGCAGGCCCTTCAGGCAATGAAACTTCATCTCCGGTTTTCACATATCCTTTCGGAGCTTCGACTTCGACGATCCTGTATTTGCCGCAGGGGAGTTTTTCGGGCGTTATCACATACCCGTCGTCTCCTGTATGGAAAGGGTTGTCTTCGGTCCCGCACAGGGCTGTATCGGGGTCGGTGGCTTTCATCCCCACCCAGCGCTCATTGCCGATGTCGTAAATTCGGTATGCAGCGTCTTTGCCAAGAATGGTCTTTCCCGTCTTCCTGTCTTTCTTTGTGATTTTCAGAAAGAAGGACAGCCCCTTTTCGCCAAAAATGCGCCAGGGCTGTGCAGTGCGGCTATCCTCTGCGACACGCACGATAAAAGGCCGTATTTGTGCGCGGCCTGCCGGAACGGCCGTCTCGACGACCACATAGGTGCCATAGGGCAATTCGGGCGATAGGAGGCAGCCACTTTCATCTGTGAAAAACCCGGGAGCCTCAATCCCGTCTATGGCCACGGGGCTTTCGGCGGCAAAGTCGTATTTTTCGAAATCGGACGCAGCCCATACGCCGCCGACGGGTTTTGTCTCTCCGCTTCTGACTTTTGACAGGCCGCTTATGAGGTATGCTTTGAAGCCCGCCTTGAGCATATCCGCTGCTGATTCCTCCGGCCGGGCTCCGATTTTCCTCAGCTCAAAAGGCTGCTTCGCGACTTGTGCGGAAACGATGGCCTCACACTCCATATCGGTTTCGGGATTTCCTGCGGCTTCATCTACCTCGTAAATGTTTTCGTCGGGCAGGTATCCCTCGGACGGGGAGATCTCCTTCAAATAATATCTTGCGGGGGACAGCTTATCAAAGCGGAAGTTCCCGTCAGTGTCGGTGGCAGCCGTGCCCACGAGCTGGTTTTTTGAGAGAACGTCGCCGTCCGGGTGCGTCATGTCCTCGTTCATATAAATCCCGTATATGGCCCCGGCAAGCGATGCGTCGCCCTGCGGTGATACGCTGCCGCTGCCCCTGTCAATCCTGAGGCCCGATACCGTAAGGTACGCCTGCTTGCCTTCGGCGGCACTTTCAAGGAGGCCCGCATGGCCAGGTTCGGCCGAAGACGCCACATCGGGCAGGATCACCAGCATTGAAGCTACGGCAATAATAATAGCTATGGCAAAAGCAAAAACCCTCGACAGAAATCGAAAAACGATGGGTTTAAGAATGAGTCCGTGAGCTTCCTTTTTCATAAACAGTTCCTCCGAGCTGACATGCAATGGTAATTATTGGTATTTATTACCATATATTCCCACACATGTCAACTGCTGTTTTTCACATTCATGTGAAATGCGGGATTTTGTTGCCGGGGTAATAATCGTAAATCTCATGAATATCAGGGCGCACACCCTTTTCGCGATGTGTTAAAATCGTCACAGAGAATAAACAGGGTATAGAGTAAGTGGGATATAAGATGGGCAAGAAGAAAAAAAGAGGAATTATCGACGGATCTTTCAAATCGGCGAATGGCACTGTCCTGCGCTACACAGATCGGGGCGCGGGGAAGGTCGTCGTTTTTTTACACGGGATTTTCCAGGATCGCCATGCGCTTTCCGCGATGGCTGACCGCCTTTCGTATAAGGCTTCGTGCCGCTGCGTTACAATGGAGCTGCGCGGGCATGGCAGGGCGCGCGGTGTGACGGATTTTTCACTGGACAGCCAGGCAGGCGACATAGACTCGCTGATCACGCATCTTCACCAGGAAGAGGTGACGCTGGCCGGCTACTCTTTTGGCGCTTACTCCATCCTGAACTACCTGAAACATTTCGGCGACAGCCGTGTGAAAGCCATAGCCCTCATGGATATCTCGCCCAAAATCCTTTCAGACGATGACTGGAAACTGGGCATCATGGATGGCGGCTACGGCGAGGGCGAATGGAAAAATGACCTCGTGCGCATCAAGGATGATTTCCGCGGCTTCGTGGCAAACTTCATCTACAGGGCTGCCGCTGTCCCGCCGGCAGGCGGGTATAAAGACGAACCCCCGATCTGGGCATACCTGTCCATCCCCATGGTGACGTCTCTTGACGACAAGGCAAAGGCGAGTGCATACGCGCTGTGGGAAGCCATGGCCCAGGCGGATTATATCGGGCTGCTCGATACCATTGCCGTCCCGGCGCTGATCGTCTGCGCTGTCCCCGGTTCGCTGTTCCCGCCGGAAGCTTCCGAATACATGAGCGAGAAGATCGGCAGCAACGCGCGCCTCGTCCGCGTAGGCGGCTCGGGAAAGAAAGCCGTATCGCACCGCGACCTGATAGAACACCGGCGGGAAATAGTTTCCGAACTCGTAAAACTGTTATAGGGCTTGCCAAACGTTAATGTTCAGCCGATTATCCCGCTCTGCGCTATAAGCTCCGCCGCGCGCCTGAGTGCTTCGGCCGGCTGCACCAGGGCGAACCTTATCCATCCCTCGCCTTCAGGCCCGAAATTGACTCCCGGCACACCCACGACCCCTGCTTCCTCAATGAGCCGCTCGCAGAATTCCCCGCTGCCCATATCCCCCGGTATCGGGAACCATGTGAACATCGTCGCCGCTGTTTTCGGGACATCCCAGCCTGCCTGGCGCAGATCCCTGACAAACACATCCCGCCTTTCGGTGTATGTGCGCCTGTTCAGCGCCACCAGGTCCTGAGGGCCATTCAGCGCCGCTGCGACCACCGCCTGGTGTACGCCCGGCATGCCGTAGTCGATCTCCGCCCTGAGTTTGGCAAAGCCCCGGATCAGATCCCTGTTTCCGACGCAAAACGATATCCTGAGCCCTGTCAGGTTGTAGCTCTTTGAGAGCGAGTTGAATTCGATGCCGACATCCATCGCGCCCGGGGTGGCGAGAAAGCTCGCGGCGGGTTCCCCCTCGTGTACGAGTTCGGCGTAAGCCGCGTCGTGGATGACAGCCACATCATACTTCTTTGCCCATGAGACGAGGTTTGTATAAAATTCAGGCGTGGCCACTGCGCCCACGGGATTGCATGGATAGGAAAGGATGATGACGCGGGCCTTCTTCGCTACATCCTCAGGTATATCGTCGAAGTCAATCAGGAAATCGTTTTCCGGCCTCATCACTGCCCGATAGACTTTGCAGCCTGCCAGCAGCGGGGCGTATGCGAAGATAGGATAGCAGGGCGCTGGCACTATCACTGTGTCGCCCGGGTCGCAGAGCGCCTGAAACACGGTGGAGATCCCTTCCTGTGAGCCTGCCGCAGAAAGTATCTGGTCCTTTTCGAGTTCCACACCGAACCTGCGGCTGTACCAGCCGATGACGGCGTCTATCGTCTCGGGGAAATTTACTATGGCGTACTTGTAGTTCTTCGGATCTGCCGCAGCCTTTACCGCGGCTTCTATGACGTGATCGGCGGGTGCACGGTCAGGCGTCCCCGCTGAGAGATTGATGGTCTCAAGGCCTTTTGCTGCTCGCGCAAGCCGTCTCTCTTCGAGATAAGCCAGCGATACAGGGCCTCCTTTGCCGGATATCGCTGCGCTACTTTGGGATCCTTCCGATACCAATTTTGACAAATACATGGTTCTCCTCCCGCTTCACAGCTTCTTTGGATAGTGGTGTCGCGCCTGCGGCCGGGCACTGTGCGCCGGGACTGCCCCATTTACGGCGTCCCCGCATTTGCAGGCGAAAATACTCTCGCTTCTGCATCACAACATCCAGTTGCAGGAACAACAAAATATTCCGTCATTATATATCAATCGAAAGGGAAAAAAAGTGGTCTTTGCCGCCGTAACAATAACGTCAAAGTTGGGTCGAAGTTGCCGGTCAAAGTTGTCAAAGCTGCCAAACATTGCAAAACGTTCGATTGGTCCGTGCAATTCAGCCTCAAGGACAAAAGAATAAAGACAAAAGGGAGGGTTCTTTTTGCCTTGCATGTTGAAAAAAGTTTTGCGCCACACATCGGCTCCGACTTTGCCCGGGGCAACAGCTTCGATTGATTCCCGCAATTCAAGTTCTAAGGACGGCCCGTATTTCCTTTCTCACCGTTTCGCGGCGGGCTTCGGCCTCCGTTTCGCCTGCCCCGCTGCCTGAAGACAAAAGGGGACGGTCCTTTTTTGTCTCATCGTTTTGTCCGTTGAGGCCCACTGTCTTTTCACGAGACAAAAAAGGACCGTCCCCTTTTGTCTTAAAAGGACCGTCCCATTTTTGCCTCTCTTTTGTTTCCATTGTCTCCTGAGGAGTTATTCTTTTTTCGTAGACTATGCGCGCGGGCCTGCCGGAGAGGACGATGATGCGGTCGGAGAGCTTGACGGCCTCCTCTATATCGTGCGTCACCAGCAGGGTCGTCCGGGCGAGGCGTTCATCCTTTTGCCGGATCGCTATGAGCCAGTCCTGCATCTCTTCTCTCGTCAGCTCGTCGAGCGCGGCGAAAGGCTCGTCCAGCAGGAAAAGGTCAGCGCGGCAAAGCAAGGTCCGGAGAAACGCCGCACGCTGGCGCATGCCGCCCGAAAGCTCGCCCGGGTAGCGGTACTCATAGCCTTTCAGCCCGAACGCCTCCATGTTTCGAAGGGCCTCTTTCTCGTCTTCTTTTGCGGTCCCGTTGATACGGCCGTAGAGGGTGACGTTTTTCAATATGGTATTCCACGGCATGAGCAGATCGTCCTGCGGCATGTAGGCGCAGCCCGCCAGAGGGCCGTCTACCAACTGCCCTCCGGCTTTCACGCTGCCGCCGTCAGCCTTCAGCAAGCCCGCGATGATGTTTATCAGGGTGGTCTTGCCGCTGCCGGAATGCCCCAATATGCTGACGAATTCCCCTTCTTCCACCCCGAGGTCGAGGGAATCGAGTATCAGGTCGCCCGAGTATATCAGCTTTAGTTTTTCAATTTCCAGTCTCATGTCGCTTTAGCGGCTGCTCCTTCCATTTAGCTATCTCATGTCACAGTAAAACAAAACCTGGGGACAAGGGGACGGCATACTGGAGGACAAAGGGGACGGTTCCTTTTGTCTTCAAACGGCTTGAAGGTGCCATGCGAAAACTCCCCCGCTTTAGCGGGCTTGGAGTTGACTGCTCAGAGGCCAGACGTTCGCCCATCCTGACGGGTTTTGCCAATAGCGTGGAGGGCGGCTTGTATGTGATACGGATTTTCATCATGGCAAAAACTCATTCGTGTAGAACGTCTCCGCCGACAGCGCCTCGTCAAGCAGCCCATACTCCACCATGAAGCCGGAGTACCCATCCCAGACTTCATCCTTCATTTCGCCCCATCTCGGCGCGTCCGAAATGAAGTAATCTGCAAGCCACTGCTGCGAAGCGATCAGGAAATCAAGGTCGTATTCGGGTACATTGTCACCCAGTATCTTCGCCGCCGCTTCCGGGTCTTCCACACAGTACTCAAAACCCTTCGCCGTCGCCCCGAGGAAAGTCTTCACCAGCTCGGGGTCGTCTGCTATCAGGTCGTCGCCCGCTATGATAAGAGGGGTGTAGTAGTCGAGCCTCTTGTCGTAGTTCGTAAGGTCAATGTAGCTGAGCGGCACACCTTCCTGCTCCGCCATCACTCCGTCCCACGCCCAGAATATCCACGCTATATCGATATCGCCTTCAAGCGCCGAAAGGCTTTCAAACCCGCTGCCCGAAGTCACGGTCACTTTCGAGAAGTCCGCCCCGTCCGCTTTCATGACCGCCTCTATGGTAGCTTCTTCGGAAGGTGCACCCCAGCCGGCGTATACTTTTCCTTCGAAATCCTTCGGCACCTTGATACCTTTCGGCTCGTAGGATGCGAACCCCGACGTGTTGTGCTGCAGGATGGCGGCTATCGCTGTGACCGGAAGGGGGTCGGCGGTCGTTTTGGCGTAGGTCACGTCCTCCTGATAGCTCACCCCGAACTGGACTTTGCCGGTGGCCACGAGAGTCGTCACTGCGCTGTCCGTAGGCTCAACGATGCTGATGTCAAGCCCGGCTTCTTCGTAGTAGCCGAGATCTTTTGCTGCGTAAAATCCCGTGTGGTTCGTGTTTGGCGCATAGTCAAGCACCACAGTCACAGGCGTAAGCGCGTCGCCTCCGCTCTGTTCTTCCCCGTTCCCGCAGGCTGTAAGCAGGCCCATTATCAGAGCCAAGGCACATACAGCCGCCAGGATCCTTCTCTTTCTGTTTTGATTCATTTCCGTTCTACCTCCGTGTCATGTACTTTTCACGTACTTTTGCGCATCCCGCCTGTTTCACGCCGCCTGTCTTTCCTCGCATGCGGGACGCAGATATGGCCGATTAATTTAAACAGTCCATTCATCAGGAGCGAGAGGACGACGACCGCTACCACGCTCGCGAAAACCTTGTCCAGCATATAGCCGTTTTTGGAGATGAGCATATAACGCCCGAGCCCCTTGTCGGCCGCCAGCCATTCGCCGACGACCGCGCCCATGATGCTGTACGTGGCGGAGACCTTCAGCCCGGAAAACAGCTCCGGTGCCGCCGCCGGGATTTTCGCGATCAGGTAAGTCTGCACCTTTTTCGCCCCAAACGATTTGAGGAGGCTCAGCAAGCCCGCATCCACTCTGCCAAGCCCGTCACAAAAGCTCACAGTGACGGGGAAAAAGCAGACGAGCACCACTATTATGACTTTCGGGGCAAGCCCAAACCCGAAATAGATCACGAACAGCGGGGCGAGCACGATGACAGGGACGGTCTGAGTGACCACCAGCAGTGGGTAAATGGCTGATTTCAGCGACGGCGAAGCGTCCATTGCGAGAGCTATCAACACCGCGAGCACCACTGAGATCGCCATCCCGATGAGGGTTTCCTCAAGCGTGACAAGAGAATGCATCCAAATGACGGAAGCATTTTTTATCAGCGCGAGGGCTACTCCGCTCGGGGCCGGCAGCACGTAGAGAGGTATGTGCAAGGCCCGGACTGCGATTTCCCAAAAGAGGATCAAGCCCGTGAATACGCATACAGGTAAGAGGATTTTTCTGTTTGACAGGATTTTAATGTTTCTCATCCTTTCCCTACGGCAGCATTATCTGCATCAGGTTCTACGGGTCGAAACGCGTATCCGCGTCCCTTCTCAGGCCGAAACCTCCCCGGACTATTTGCTTGTCGCTCCTGCTGCCTGCCTGGCGGCGTTCCCTCGGCATGGCGCGAAGGGGCGACGGTATGACTTCATTCTAATGCCGTGCCGGGACAATGTCAATTTGTTATAATCTTTCGCGATGAAGATATTTGACGCGCATACGCATATATCGGCGGACCAGAAACACGAGCTTGAGGATTTGCTTGAGACCGGAGGCTTCGCGGCGGCAATCTCGACGAGCTCTCCCGAAGAAGCCTCTTTCGCATTCGAGTTGAAGCGCAAGCACAGGAACGTATACGTCACGGCGGGCGTACACCCGTGGCGGGCGGACACTGTCGAACTGGCTGACATGCTGCCATTTATATCCCAGGCTGACGCCGTAGGCGAAATCGGGCTCGACAGCGTTTGGGGCAGCGTGAATATGGAAATTCAGCGGCGCATATTTCTCGAACAACTGGCTCTCGCGCACAGCCTGTGCAAACCCATCGTGCTGCATACCAAAGGCTGCGAGGCGGAGATCGCCGAGATGGTTTCGGATTTTGAGCACCCACTGCTCGTCCATTGGTACTCGGCACCGGATCTGTATCCGGGCTATTTGCGGGAGAACTGCTTCTTTACGATAGCGCCTGATCTCCGCGGCCCCGCGCAGAGAAACGTCGCGGAAAAAATCCCGTTGGAAAGGCTGATGGCCGAGTCCGACGGAGCGGGTTCCCTCGACTGGGTCAGGCTGGGGAAACCGGCTGTACTGCCTAAGGGCGAACTGCGGTCAGGCATCGCCGATATACCCCCGGCACTGGAAAAAACCGTCCGTGCCATTGCCAAAATAAAAGGCACGGAAGAAAAAGAAACCGCAGCAGCGCTGTACGACAACGCTAAGCGGTTCTACAGGCACCGGAGCGCCATATATCGCGCTTGAGCAAACTGTACTGTTCTTTACTTCGCTTGTGCTGTTTTCACGATGCCGCATGCCTGTCACGTATCTGATCCGCGTCTAAGACAATAAGGAAGACAAAAGGGGCGGTTCCTTTTGTCTTCCGCAGCAAAACCCCTCCCCTTTTTGTCCCTCAGAACCGTATTTTTACATCTTTATCGTGCCGGCAATCATCCAGAGGAAGGTTCGGGGGGGGGTCGAAGCAGGAAACCGGGTGCGAGCCTCCGCGCGAGCAGAGGTTTTCTGCTTCGAGACCCGTACCCGGATCTATAGGCGACTCCGACAGTGTACCCCGGCACGACTCTACGAACCCGTCTCTTGTCATATCTTTGCCAAATGTCAAAGCTATTTCTTCGCAGCCCGTCCTATCTCAAGCCCTTTTTCAAAGGCCGCTGTATTGACAGGCAGCATATCGGCTCTCTTGCTCAGCAGTTCGGTGATGCTCTTCATCACAGCTTCGGCGGGCAGGATGTCGGTGTAGCCGACATACACGCCGAGCATCGCGATATTCAGCACCCTCGGGTTTCCAAGCTCCAGTGCGAGTTCGGTGACCGGCGCCGAAACTATCGTGAGATCCTCTCTGTCCGTCTCCGCCGTCACTATCGAGCTGTTGATAAACAGGGTCCCTCCCGGCAGCAGCTTGAAAAGATACTTGTCGAACGACGGCTGGTTCATCACGATGAGATCGTCCATCGCGTCGCCGAGCGGAGCCCCTATCATCTCGTCGGAGATGACTACGTAGCAGCTCGCTGTCCCTCCTCTCATCTCCGCGCCGTACGAAGGGAAGAAAGTGACATTTTTATCAGTATAGTCGCTTGCGGTGTTTGCAAGCAGCTTGCCGAGAAGCAGGATGCCCTGCCCTCCGAAACCCGCAACCATCAAATTCCTTTCCATGCTATTTCCCTCCTTCTGTCTTGTCGCGGATGACGCCGAGCGGATACTCCTTGAACATCTCTTCTTCGAGGAAGGTGAGGGCGTCAAGCGTGCTGTATCCCCAGTTGGTGGGGCAGGTCGTCACTATTTCCACCATCGAAAAGCCCTTGCCGTCGATCTGGTTTTGGAAAGCTTTCTTCATAGCCTTGCGCGTCTTGATGACGTTTGCGGCGGTGTTGCAGCTGACCCGCTCCAGATAGACAGGCGCCGTCAGCGAATCGAGAAGCTCACACATATGCATCGGGTATCCGTGAAGCTCAGCTTTTCTGCCTTGAGGCGCGGTGGTCGCTTTCATTCCGATCAGCGTGGTCGGCGCCATCTGCCCGCCCGTCATGCCGTAGATGCCGTTGTTCACGAAAATCACGGAGATGTTGTCCCCGCGGTTTGCCGCGGCCACAGTCTCTCCGAGGCCTATCGACCCGAGGTCGCCGTCGCCCTGATATGTGAAAACAATTGTTTCCGGGCTTGATTTTTTCACGCCGTTCGCCACTGCGCAGGCCCTGCCGTGCGGCGAAGTGGTGTTGTCAAAAGTCAGGTAGTTCATCGCAAGCCCGTTGCAGCCGACGCCGAATACCACTGCGACTTTGTCCTCTATGTGCAGATCCTCAATGACTTCGCCGATCAGCTTGCAGACGGTGCTGTGCATACATCCGGGGCAAAACCCGCTTGATGTGTCCGGCCGGATGAGGGATGTTCTCTTGTATACTAATTGTTCCATTGCATTCTCCTCTCTATCGCTCGCACAACTCTTTTGCAGCTTTTAAGATCTGGTCGCGGCCCATGATCTCACCGCCCGACCTGAGGGTGGTCTCGATGGGGCAACGGCCTCTCACGGCATACTGCACATCCCAAATCATCTGGGCAGGTATCGACATTTCGACGTCAAGTATCGCTTTCACTTTGCCGAAGTCAAGGTTTGCAAAAGACGCATAGGGGAACGGCGAAACGGTCTTCGGCCTTATCAGCCCGACCTTGTAGCCGTCCTTGCGGAGAAGCGAGATCGCAGATTTTGCGATACGCGCGGAAATGCCGTAGGCGGCAATCACCACTTCGGCGTCGTCGATCAGGTATTCCTCCACCTGGATGTCCTTGTCCCAGGTCTCGTAGAGTTTCGCGTTTTCGATGTTTGCCGGTTCCTGGCCCGCGAAGCGCCCCGGTTCGATCATGGCGCGTTTTTCGTCAGGCCTGTGGCCGACCAGTGCCCAATTTCTCTTCGCGTCCTTCAGTGCTTTCACCTCTTCGGGGCTCTTCTCCTCGGGGAGCATGATCGGCTCCATGATGGTGCCGAGTACGCCGTCGGCGAGTATCAGGACGGGATTGCGGTCTCTGTCCGCGATATCAAACGCGGCGTATGTCATGTCTACGGCCTCCTGCACGTCATAGGGGGCGAGCACTATCATGCGGAAG
This sequence comes from Eubacteriales Family XIII. Incertae Sedis bacterium, assembly GCA_031266515.1. Taxonomy (GTDB): domain Bacteria; phylum Bacillota; class Clostridia; order Peptostreptococcales; family Anaerovoracaceae; genus JAISAW01. The sequence continues at coordinate 4,664 of JAISAW010000076.1, read as the reverse complement.
CCTCCGTTGCCGCTCGCCTTTGTCGCCTGGAGGTAATCCTGCTGTGCCGGCTGGATGGCGCCGATGCCGGGGCCTCCACGGGCTACATTGACATAGACCGCCGGTATGCGCGCCGACGCGATGAACGAGATGCCTTCGCTCATCAGGCTGATGCCGCAGCTTGACGATGAAGTCATGCTGCGCGTACCGGTCTGCGCCGACCCGTACACGAGGTTGATCGAAGCGACTTCGCTCTCGCCCTGGACGAAGTTCCCGCCTACTTCAGGGAGCCTTCTGGCCATATACTCCGGGATCTCATTTTGAGGTGTGATGGGATATCCCGCATAAAACCTGCAGCCGGCACGGACTGCCGCTTCCGCAATGGCCTCGTTGCCTTTCATGAATATTCTTGCCATACTGTCCTCCTTCACGCAGCTATCTGTAAACTTCGATGACCGCATCCGGGCATATCTGCGCGCACATGGCGCAACCGATGCAGTTTTCCGGCTCTTTTGCATACACGTACTGGTAGCCCTTCGAATTGACCTCCTTGCCGAGCGCGATCACGTCTTTTGGGCATTCCTTGATGCAGTAAAGGCAACTCTTGCACAGATCCCCTTGAATTTCGACTCTTGCCATTCTCTCTCCTCCTTACGTTGATTTAACATTTAACTACATGAACAATAACTGCTGACTATTAATAAACGCCGACGAGTCAGCGTTTGACTAACCATTTTTGCCTGTATCTTCACCCTTCCCACGGATAATCCAGATATGGGTGCAACGGGTAAAGGTTGGCGTCTACAGCGGCCTTCACCTCATCGAACAGGAAGTCGGCGACGAAGTACCCATCCACGGGCATGTACTCCGTGATCATCTCGTGAAGCCTGTCTTTGCCCGCGAGGAATTCCTCTGCGGTCGTGGTCGCCCCGAGGTTTGGGTTTCCGAGGATCGCGAACTCTTTCAGCCTGGCGGTCTTCAGTATCGCAGACATGGTGCCGTCGATATTCTCCACGTCGGTGCTCCACGGCAGCCAGGGGTTGATGATGAAAAACACCTTTGATGCCGTAGTGCCTATCACGTTCGAAAAATGCCCTGCGGCCCTCGCCCCTATGGCGTTCCCCCCTATATCGAGAAACGCGTAGCTCTCCGGGTCGCCCAGCACATACTCGACCCCGCCGACAGTGACGGGCGCGTCAGCCTGCTGCTCCTCATAGTGAAATATCACTCCTTTTTCTTCCATCTTTTCCTTGACGGTCCGTGAACGAAAAAGGGGCTTGGTTTGGTCCAAATCAAAAAAGTGAACGGGGTTTGCGGTGGCTTTCACCAGATAAGCGGCGAGATTCAGCGATATTTCGCTTTTGCCGCTCCCGGCTTCACCGATAAAGACAAAGTTTTTCTTGTCTGGGTATCTTTCAAAAAACTCTTTCATAATATCTATTCTCAATCATCATTTCAGGAATTCCGGGGAGCGGCCCCGCCAGGGATCGGCAGAGGTCTTTAGAAGGCCTCTGCTGTGCTTCCTGGACACTGTCCCGGTGCCGCTGTATTTGCCATAACGTCTGTTTTCGGCCATCATTTTGCCAATCCAATCCCTCTGGTCAAAGGATGGCTTTCTCCGCCCGCATCGACTCTATCTCTTCGGGGGAATAGCCTATACCGCTGAGCACTTCGTTGGTGTGCTCGCCGACAGAGCCCAGAGGTTTGTATCCCACTGGCTCAGCCCCCGGCATCACTATTGGAGGCATCGGCATGGCCGTGACCACACCGTCTCCATAGTCAACATTCTCAAAGGCGCTGTTTGCCCACGCCTGCTCATCCAGGTATACCTCATCAAAGTTTTTGAGTATCGAGTAGGGCACGTCGTTTTCTTCGCATATTTTCGCCCATTCTTCGGCGGTTTTTTCCTGCATTTTTCCGACTATCCGCTTTGTGAGGGATTCCAGCTCCCCGCTTTCCCTTATGGTGATAAGGTCCTCGTACCTCGGGTCTGCCAGAAGCTCGGGCATATCGTACAGCTTCGCATAGTACTCTTTGTTCTGGTCATAGTTCTTGCCTGCTATCGATATCCAGCCGCTGCCTTTGCATTCAAAGAAATCCGAGAATGGATCCCATGGCTGGTAGCGGGGTACGGGATATTCCTTGCCGTACTGCGGCTGTGCGTTTATGACGGATGTCGAGTTGCACCAGATGCCGGAGGCCAGAAGCGAAGTCGAGACGAGGGACCCTTTCCCTGTCCTCTCCCTCGCGTACAGGGCCATGAGCACACCGGAAAGGAAGTAGCCGCCCGAAGCGATATCGCCGAAGCCGAAGCTGGGGCGCATCACGAACGACTCGGGGGTCTTCCAGCCGAGAAGCCCGCCGGAGGGAGGCCAAAACGCAGTCACGTCAAACCCCGGCCTTTCCGCATCAGCACCTTCGAGGCCGAACCCCGAAAAATGCCCGTATATCAGGCGGGGATATTTTTCACTGAGCGAATCCGGGTCTATCTTCATCTTTCTGAGCGACCTCATCCTCACGTTGCTTATAAATATGTCCGCTTTTTCGAGCAGGCGGTGGAAGGCCTCCATGCCTTTTTCGCTTTTGAGGTTCAGCGAAATGATCCGTTTGCCTGAATTGTATACATCGAAAAGGGGGCTGTTGTGTTCTTCTGATGGCAGCTGGTGGCCTTTGCTCATATTCCGTAGAAGATCGCCCATTGGCGGGGTCTCGATTTTTATGACGTCCGCACCGTAAACCGCAAGGAGCCGTCCTGCGGTGGGTGCCGCCACGGCCGTCGTAAGGTCGATCACTGTAAGTCCGTCAAGGGGTAGTTTCATCTGTGTAGTCATCCTTCTTCTCCTCTGATTGATTTGGTTTTCTCGAAAAATCGAACGGCTTGATTGTATCATTTTCCGTGGTGCCTTTGTGTGAATTCGTTATATATGATACGGGAAGACGAAAACGAAAAATTAATTCTTGCCGTCGCCGTGGCGGAAGTGCTAGAATACATGCATAAACCGTTGATGGGGAAGTAAAACCTGAAGCGCGCTTAAAGAGAGCCGGAGGCGGTGTGATCCCGGCAGTAAGCGGACAGGCACAATGGGCCCCTGAGGGCCGGAGCAAACTCCTGGTCGCCCGTAGCGAAGACGCACGGCGCGGCGGGACAGTAGTTTCGGACGGGAGCTCCCGTGACAGGGCAGGGACGTGATGGCGTCCTGTGAGTGGATGGCTTTTGCCGTCAAGCGTGGGTGGCACCGCAGGAGTAGTGTATGCTCTTGTCCCCGCAGTAGCAGTTACTGGGGAGACGAGGGTTTTTTTATTATCCGGCTCTCCGGGAAGTCGATTGGTGCAAAGGTTATTTTGCAGAAAAGGAGTGGAAAATGAGAGTATTTTCAGGAGTGCAGCCGTCGGGAGACATGCATATCGGGAACTATCTGGGTGCGTTCAAGCAGTTTGTGAAACTGCAGTATGAGGCGGACTGCGTATACTGCGTGGTCGACATGCACTCGATCACGCTGCCGAAGGATCCTGCCGAGCTCAGGCAGTATATATTGGACATAGCGGCGTGGTATATAGCGTGCGGCCTCGATACAAAAGGGTCGATACTCTTCGCGCAGTCCGATGTCGGGGCCCACGCCGAACTCGCCTGGGTCCTCACCTGCAGCAGCTACACCGGGGAGCTCTCGAGGATGACGCAGTTCAAGGCGAAGGGCAAGGGCGCGGAGTCCGTCCCTGCGGGGATATTCACCTATCCGGTCCTGATGGCTGCGGATATACTCGTTTACGATACCGACGTAGTGCCTGTGGGCGAGGATCAGCGGCAACACATCGAACTGGCCCGCGACCTCGCGATACGCGTGAACAACCGCTTCGGCGGCGGCGTCTTCGTAGTGCCGGAGGGCAGGTATGTCACTGAAGGGGCGCGCATCATGGCTCTTGACGACCCGACGGTGAAGATGAGCAAGAGCGCAGAAAACGAATACTCGCGCATATCCCTGCTCGACGATGAGGGCAAAATAAGGAAGGCTCTTTCGAGAGCCACTACCGACTCCGACGGGGAGATCCGCTACGATGAGGAAAAGAAGCCCGGGGTGTCAAACCTCCTGAACATATACAGCGTATTTTCGGGCAAGAGCATAGAGGAACTCGAAAAGCAGTACGCAGGCCAGGGCTATGGGACGTTCAAGAACGATCTGGCGGACTTGACGATCGAAACCCTTACGCCGCTGAGGGAGAAGTACCTGGAGATCAGGCATTCGGATGAGCTCGTGGGGATTCTGCTTGACGGCGCCGAGCGGGCAAACGCCATCGCCGAAAAAGTCCTCGCGAGGGTTTATGATAAGTTCGGGCTCGGAGTGAGGAAGAGGTAGGCTGAAAAAAACATGAAAAAAACAGGCTGAAAAAATAAAAATTTCTCCTTGCAATTCTGAGGGAAATAGTATATTCTAAATTGAGTATGCAATATATGAGGAGGCTTATGCCTCCTCTTTTGCGATACGGGATAGTATCGTTGCCGGGATTTATAGTGCGGATTCGAAAAGGAGAAAATCGAAATGTCGCAGGAAATTACAGGCTCGCATTCCTCAGGGGATATTCAGTCCGGATCGGAGATATCCGGGACGGCGGGAGGCGCTCTGACCATCCCGCAGCGCATCGACAGACTTCCAATGACAAAAGGTATGTGGAAAGCCCTTCTGCTTACG
>JAISAW010000037.1 GCA_031266515.1 Eubacteriales Family XIII. Incertae Sedis bacterium | reverse complement strand
TTGTCAAAAGTCCCGATATCGATCAGGTAGTCACTCACCTCGTACCCGTACATATTCCCTACCAATGCAGGCAAGACGTCTTGGCCAAAATCCAGGAAGCCCTCGCCGAAAGTCGACTTAAAGAGTCCCCTGTTCGCGATATAGACCCCGGCGTTTGCGAGGCCGCTCTTCGGATGATCCGGCTTTTCGACAAAATCAATGATACGAGAATCGTCGTCTATCTCCGCGATCCCGCATTCTTCCGGCTTGTCAGTTTGAAAAAGCGCCATGGTCAGGACACCTGTATGAAGCTTATGAAAGGCAAACATAGTCGACAGGTCTATATCGGTCAGGCTGTCGGCATAGCATATGAAAAAATCCTCGTCTTTGCCGAGGAAGTGTTCATTTGACAGAACGGTCCCACCGCTGCCAAGCAGCTCATCTTCATGGTACGCATGGAGCATCAATCCCGTCTCCTGTGCATTGTATGCGTCGATAAAAGCGCTGACCTGTTCCGGGAGATAATGTGTGTTGACCAGCACCTCGGTGATCCCGTGGTGCAAAAGCAGCTCCGCCCACCAAGCCAGCAACGGCTTGTTGCGAACAAGCAATAGACATTTGGGCACGGTGTATGTCAACGGACGCAAACGCGTACCGAGTCCTGCGGCAAGAAGAAAGGCTTTCATAAATAATCCGGTTCCGTTCCTTAAAATACCACGGGTCAATTTGCCCCGCGCCGCGACACAACTGTTGAAAACGTCTTGAAAAATATCTTAACATCCAGAGCAAAGCTTTTATGATCTACATAATAAAGTTCCATTTGCTGTCTGTGGTCATTCTCGTAGCCTGAGTCATTACGTGCATACGCCTGCCAATATCCGGTCAGCCCCGGTTTGGCGCTTAAAAGTTTATCTGCACGTGAACCGTAATATTGCAGTTCATTTTCCAGAATCGGGCGTGGACCAATCAAACTCAAATCGCCCACAAAAATATTCAGAAACTGAGGGAGTTCATCAAGGCTGGTGTGCCTCAGCCATTTCCCAATCTTTGTGAGCCTTGGGTCGTCATGCAGTTTGAACTCTTTCTCATACTTTTCCTTCAATTCGCCCTTCAGTAGTTCTTCCGCATTCTCCACCATACTCCTGAATTTATACATCCGAAACGGTACGCCATCTTTGCCTATACGTTCCTGGACGAAAATCGCGGGACCTGGTGATGTCGCTCTGATTATGATCGTTACAATAAGGAACACTGGTGAAAGCACGATCAACGCGACAGCGGAGATCAGGATATCCATTGTCCTTTTGACAAAAACATAGAAGCCCTCTTTGGAAAAAGATGCTACTTCCTGCTCTTGCTCAACAACAGCTGATAAGTCTTCCGGTGGCACTTGGCATACTCCTCTCCTGAAGCTGGACCCCGACAACTCCTTATCTAAACAATATCTCCCGAAACTTTACATTTATTATATAACGTGAGCATTGGTTTTGCAAGCGATATGTAATGCCCCCCCCCCATTGAAAACCGTTGAAATTTCAACGCATTTTTATACGGATATTGTTTTATCTAAAAGTGGACGGATTATATCGATGATAAAGATCCCCGGCAAAGGATTATGCTTTTCTGAATCTCTTTCGGAAAAATTGCTGCACATATTTGAACTCGTCTATACAGTAGAGCTTCATTTGGACGAGGTACAGCAGTACAGCTACGATCACGACTATCCCCAGCGGTATCACGCCAAGGAGTGTCTCGCTGCCGATATGCAGGCGGTCTGAGACGATTCGAAATACCGGATAGGAGAGTCCTACGGATATAAAGGTGGCGGTACAAATTTTCATCAGTTTGGTTTTAAAATTCCGGGCTATCAGTCCTGGACGTTTTCTGCCCAGCATCACGAGAAGCAGGATCAAATTCACGATAAGCGCGATGCTTGTCGACAATGCTATGCCTCTGATCCCGAGCGGCCGGATCAACAGCAGGTTTCCGATAACATTGATCCCTGCGCAAACTGCGGTAATGATAGCAGGGCTCTTCGTGTTGTGCATGCTGTAAAACACCTGGACAAGAAACAGGATAGGTATCTGAGCGGCAATGCCAAGCGAATAAAATAGAAAAGCGTTTGTCGTCATAGTCGTTGATGCAGCATCAAATGCGTTCCTCTCGAATATGACCTGGATGATCTGCCTGCTGTACAGGACGCACCCTGCGGAGATCGGAACGCCTGCTACAAAAAGAACTCCAAGGCCCGCATTGAAGTGATGCCTCAGTTCCTGTTCATCACCGGCGACAAAAGCACGTGACATCTTAGGATAAAGATACGTCGCGACCATCGTGCCAATGGTCATAACGAACAGCCCTGTGACGAGACTGCTGTAATTCAGAGCCGCGATATTGCCCTCTGGGAGCCATGAAGCCATGAGCTTGTCTATCAGGATAGTGATCTGAGTCATGTATGACCCTATAAAGACCGGCACTGCAAGGGCGAACGCCCTTTTAACAGAGCTGCTGCCGTGCATATCCCATTTGTGTCTGTACTTTCTGATCCGCGTAGCGACAGCATCTATGAGGAAACGAATGAAAAAGCCGGCCAAAACGCCCAGGATCAGCCATCGGTATCCGAACCCGTGGGCTATGATAATGAAGGTGATGAGCGATATGCTATAGGCGTAGTTTGCAAGGATAGGAGTGAAGTAGTGATGATGGTACTTCTGGTAGGCATCCAAGGTCTCTGCCAGCGAACTGAATATGATGCCGAGAAACGTGATCTTGACAAAAAAAGTTGCAAGTTCGATAGTGGGTGCCATCGACGGATTTCGAAACCATCCGTGCGCAAACACGAAGATAAACTGTTTGGAAAAGACGACGCCGACGATCGCGACTCCCGATGAGACAATGGCAAGCATGTTGAGCGTACGGGATGTGAACAGATCGGCTTTCAGCCTGCCTCCCTCTTCCATCTCTTTGGAATATATGGGGATGAATGTCGTGGCGACGGCTCCGAGGATCCCTGCGAAGATATACTGAGGGATATTGATAGCCATGACATACGCATCCACGATATATGAGGTTCCAAAAAAGTTAGCCAGAAACATCTCCCGGATGAATCCAAAGAACTTGGATCCAAGCGTGAGGCACATCATGATGACCGTCACGGCTGCTGCGGATGAAATATTTTTTTTCATTGACCCTACAGGGATTTCATTCTCTGCTTGCGGTACCAGGTGTAGATCAGGGCGCAGATCGCGGATATTGCGACTATCCCGCCGCCGATCCACAGCATGGGATCGAAGATGTTCGTCACATAGGTCAACACCAGCTGGTACATCCCCTGTCCCGAGATGCCGAGGCGCTCAAAGCGGTCTGTGCTGAGGGCAAGCAGCGACAGGGCTATGAAAAAGATGCCCGAAGCCGACAGCGCGTAGATGAAATACATCCAGGAACGGTACTTCAGGCGCTGGATCCGAATGAGAAATACTGCAATGACGATGATAAAGATGATGAGGGCGATGATCGCTGGAAGTACGAGCTTGCTTGCCTTCACGAGCAGCGGAGACAGATAGGTCACAAGCGGTATCTCTATGCCGTCGCTGTACGCTTCGGTGCAGATATCCGTCAAATACCTGATAGCCTCATCGATCTCGGGGGATATCTCCGCTCCGTGCTCTACAGCGTAAGCGCACATCCTCTCATACAGACGTTCACGAAAACTCTCGACATCCACACCGTTCAGGCTTGGGTCGTAGATGCGCTCCGCCTCAAGGAATATGTCTGCACGGATCTCATCTTCGCTCAGGAGATCCTGAAAAAAAGCCTCGTCAAATCCGCTGGACATGCCGTACGAAACCAGGGCGTTTTCCAAATCAAGCCTGATCCCCTCCGCGTATCCGCTCTCATCCATCTGCTCAAGCAGGAAGCTCGGGCGGAATACGGTAAGCTGCAACACCATGATGGCTGTCAACGCGATGAAAGCCAGTGTCAAAAAGAATGCAAAGATCATGGAAACGGCGCGGCGGGCTGTTCGCTTCCCGTCACCTGAACCCTGGTTCGTACCCATCACGACGCCTTCCCGCCACCGGAACTGCCCAAATACTCGCCGTACACGAACAGACGCCAAGGCGTCGCGCCGAATAC
>JAISAW010000147.1 GCA_031266515.1 Eubacteriales Family XIII. Incertae Sedis bacterium | reverse complement strand
AACCCTATGCGCACGTCTTTGCCGCGTGTCTCGCCGCGCTTCTTCGGCAAAAAGCCTCAAGATACCACCAGTATCCCTGCGTTTTTTGCCTGTGAAGCGCGACAAGCTCCACGGCAAATCCACGCACATAGGGTTTTTAGAGGTCCCCTTATATTGCAAACTGGTGTTTGCGGCAATGAAAATTTCCGCCCGCCTGCGTGGTGTCGAGCAGGGGTTTTTAGAGGTTCCCTTATTTTGAAACTGTAGTAACACGAATAACGTAGCGCTACGACGCAAAATAGTAGTATTCATATATATAGTATATAGTATATTGAATATATAATATATATGTATTGTAAAAACGGAGCTGATTGTTGTAGAATGCGTATGCGTATGAGTGGATGGCGGGCACGGAAAGGGAGGGGACCATGTCAAGTATCGCGGGGTATGACAGGAAAGACATAAGGAAGGATACCAGGGCTTTTTCGGCGTCGCGCACAACGATTGAGACGGCTTTTTACGGAAACAACGTGGTGCCCTTGGACGGCTTGCATGAAGCCTATGAACTGGCGAGGCAGTCGCCGGGGACGATCGAGACCGATATGCCGGTCAAAGAGCCGGAAAAGACAGGGCTCCCGCCCGGGGCAAATGTCCTTCTCTTCAACGACGGGGAAACGGTGGGGCGGTTCGCAAAGGCCCGCGTCGTCATCGGGGAAGAGGGCGTGAGCGAGGTGAAGATGGGCAAAGTCCTGAGGGAAGCCGCCTACAACATCCGAAACAAGAAGATGTACCATTCGAAAGCCTACATAGGGCTTGACGAGGATTTCATCATCAAAGCAAATCTGCTCGTGCCGGAAGGTTTTGAAAATACCGCCTACAACTGGCTTCTGAATTTCCAGTATATGAACGAATACTACGACGAGATGTACGCCCGCTCAAAGCCCATAGAAGGTGAGCCGGAGATATTCGTGCTGTCAGACCCTGACTACGTGCACCCGAACTATCCCGAGGGGCTTGCCCTGTTTGACCCTGAGCACAACTGCGCCTGCCTTCTGGGGCTCAGGTATTTCGGCGAGCATAAGAAAGGGACACTGACCCTCGCTTGGGGGATAGCGAACAGGAACGGCTACGCTTCCTGCCATGGCGGGCTGAAAAAAATCATCAGGAAAGACAGCAAAAAATTTGTGCTCGGGGTATTCGGGCTTTCCGGCAGCGGCAAATCCACCCTGACCCACGCCAAACACGGCGGCAAATACGACGTGACCGTCCTCCACGACGACGCTTACATAATAAGTTCAGATGATGGCTCCGCCGTAGCGCTTGAGCCATCTTATTTTGATAAGACCCAGGACTATCCCGTGACTTCCCCCGACAACAAATATCTTCTCACTGTGCAGAACTGCGGAGTGACCATCGACAGCGGCGGGAAAAAAGTGCTGGTCGCCGAGGACATAAGGAATGGGAACGGCCGGGCGATAAAGTCGAAGCTCTGGGCATCAAACCGCGTCGACAAAATGGAAGACCCCATTAACGCGGTAGCATGGCTTATGAAAGACAATTCCCTGCCGCCCATAGTGAAGATCGAAAACCCCGTGCTCGCGTCGGTGATGGGCGCCTGCCTCGCCACGAAGAGGACGACGGCGGAAAAACTCGCAGAAGGGGTCGATCCCAACATGCTCGTCTTCGAACCATACGCAAACCCTTTCCGCACCTACCCTCTTTCCGAGGATTACCTGAAATTCAAGTACCTTTTTGAAGAAAGGGGCGTGGATTGCTACATCATCAATACGGGGACCTTCAGGGGCAAGGATATCCCCAAAGAGGTGACGATATCGATACTGGAAGCCGTGATAGACGGCACGGCGGAGTTTGTCGATTTTGGCACGCTCGATGAAATCAGGATGATGGAGGTCGACGGGTTTGAAACCGACTTCTCTGACCAGGCCTATACCCTGCTTTTGAAAAAACAGATGGAGAGCAGGATGGAGTTCATACATTCGCGCGACGAGGAAAAAAGCGGCCGCGACGCATTGCCGATCGAGGCCATTGAGGAGCTGTGGAAAGTTGCGGCAAAACTGGTGACGCCACTGCCGGCGCGTGAGAAAACGGCGAATCCTGTCAATGCACGAACATGAAATAAGAATATAATTTGTATCAGTGCTCTTCTCGAAGTTTATGGAAAGGAAAAGGAAAATGAAAGACTACAGCAAATACGGTATCATGACCAAAGCCACCCATGCGGGGCAGGGTGTCGATGAAGACACCGGCGCCATACGCAGAAGCATCATTATGGCGAACAGCTTCAAGCTTCCTGACGATCTGTCGCAGCTTGACTGGAGCGGCTCTGTAGGGAACGTCTATACGAGGAACGGCGCGCCGAACGAACGCTGGCTCGAAGAAAAAGTGAAAGTCCTGCACGAAGCCGAAGACTGCGTGGTGCTCGCTTCCGGCGTAGCGGCGCTTCATGCCCTGTTTTTCACCGTGCTGAAATCGGGCGACCACGCGATCATTTCAGACAATTGCTATGCGGCGGTATACCGTCAGTTCACAGAGCTTTTCCCCGACAAATTCGGGATCGAAGGGACCCTTGTCGACACATCAGACCCGCAGAATATCAAAGATGCGGTCAGGCCGAATACAAAACTGGTGCATATCGAAACCCCGGGAAACCCGAGTTTGAAAATCACGGATATACAGGCAGCGGCGGATATCGCGCATGAAGCCGGGGCGATACTCACCGTAGACAATACTTTCGCATCGCCCATCGACCAGCTTCCTTTGAAGTACGGTGCCGACGTGGTGGTCGAAAGTCTCACCAAATATATCAATGGCAGCGGGGATTCCCTCGGCGGCGCGGTCGTAGGCCCTAAAGAGTTGCTCGACAAGCTTCGCTACGAAGCCCAGGTGAACGTGGGCGGGGTCATCAGTCCGTTCGCTGCATGGCTCATCCTAAGAGGCGCGGCCACGCTTCCGCTCCGTATGAAGTATGTGAACGATAGCTCACAAAAAATCGCGGAGTGGCTTGAGGGCTATCCGGGCACACGCTTCGTGTGGTACCCCGGCCTGCCGAGCACCCCGAACCACGAAGTGGCGAAGAAGCAGATGACCGGCTATGGCGGAGTGATATCGTTTGGCATCAAGGGTACGGTGCAGCAGCATTTTGATTTTGTGGCGAAGCTGAAGCTGATCACATCGGCTGTCTCCCTCGGCCACGACGAGACGCTGATCCTCTACCTCAGCCCTGAGGACGAGAGGAACTATCTCTATCCTGAGCCGCACAAAGAGGGTTTTTACCGCTTTGCTATAGGCCTTGAGGATACCGAGGATATCATCGAGGATCTGAGGCAGGCTTTCGAACAGGTCGGCCTGTGAGCGAAGAGAGGGGCGCCCATCCGGCGCCCCTCTCACGCGGCGTCCTGTACCGCTACCTGCCTATACTGTGCAATATATAAGCGATAAGGTCCTTGAAGCCGTTAAAGTCATTGCTGAAATCCGGCGCGATCAATACTGTGATGATGAGCGCCACTATCA
>JAISAW010000110.1 GCA_031266515.1 Eubacteriales Family XIII. Incertae Sedis bacterium | reverse complement strand
TAGCCCGCAGGGCTTGTCTTTTCCTGCACAGCATACCGCCCAAGATACAGCGCTTTCGTCTTCGCCTTGCCATCTGCCCCGGTGGTGATGGTGTCCACCACAGCGCCTTTTGCAGCCCGTAGCGTCCCGTCGAGTGTGTAGATGTCCTGTGCAGCAGTAACGGTGTATACCGCGCCGCCCACGAAGCCGCCCTTGCTTCCGCCATCGCCCTTGATGACCGTTATCTGCCCTTTGGCGGGCACGTCTTTCATCGTGACGATGAGCGGGTCGTCAAACTGCCTTCCAGGGCCGACGGGGATGTCGAACTGGACGTTTGCTGTATTTCTGACATAGCCTGTGCCGTTTTTGGCGGGGGCTGTTATTTCCTTAAGCTCATAAATGCCGCTCGGAAGCCTCTCCGGCATCATCAATTCGCCGTTTTCGTTCGAGACGAATTCGGTGATGTGCGTTTCCTCCGGATACCAGACTACCATTTCGACGGGAGCGCCTGTCGTCCTGTCTATTACCTGCCAGGTGGCGGAGACGGGCACTTTCTTGCCGGTCTCGGAATCTTCCTTATATATCTTGACCGCTGAGTGGTAAAGCACATTGTTCACCGTTTTGAGGGCCGTCTTGCCGTTTTCGCTTACAAAGAGCGTGAACGGGGCTACTTTGTCCCTGAAGCCGATCGTGTCCCTCTGGACAAACAGGTATGTGCCGTAGGGAAGTGCGCCGCTGTCGCCAGGCTCCCTCGCCCGCCGGGTGAACGAGCCATCTGCATTTTCGATGACATGGGTGTCTTCTATAGAGAGTACGCCGTCTGCGTCTGTTGTGAGGGAAAGCATTGGGGCCGCCCCGCCTTTCGGGGTGGTGCCTTCGTACTGAGCGGGGGCGTAGACATCGAAGGTTATCCCCTCTTCAGGGATGCCAACGCCTGAGATGTTGTCTTCATCTACGAACATCTTCATAATGGCGATATCGCCCCGTTTGACGAGGTCTTCCTGCTCGTATTCGCTCAGGACTTCGACTTCCGCCAGCCCGTCGCCGACGCTGTACACTTCCTGCCTGTTTATCTCCGGGGGATCGGGGAGCAGATAGCCTTCGGGGGCTTTGGTCTCCTGGGTGAGGACTGTGCCGACCGGGACAATCGGGTGGTGGTTGGCCGCGTCATAATACAAGGCATCCGATCCCGGTGCCAGATACCCCTCGCTCAATTCAGCGTATCCGTCTTTGTCTGTGATTATGACCCAGGTCCTTGTGGGCGGGCCGGAAGACATGGCAGCTTCCGTGTTTATGAAGTACTCGTCGTAGTACCGGACCGTGAACTCGGCACCCTCAAGGCTTGCCCCCATCTGCGCGGCGGATTTCCCATTGTGCCTGTTGCCCTCTGCATCCGCCTTGCGTACCCATGCGCGGACGGGGTTGCCTATGGGTTTGTCGGTCACATGCAGCGAGTTGAACTTTTCCGCCGCAGTGCCGTCGGCGTCAACGGTGACAGGATAGATCCGGGGCTTGCCGTTTTCGCCCAGGTCATTATCGTAGTTAAAGGCGGCTTTTGTCTCGGACACGTAGTATGTCGCCATCGGCAATTCCCCAAACCGGGCGACGCCACCAGAGTCCGTCACCAGTGCGCCGATGCTGTTTTTATTCGCCAGGGCGTCTTCATTCGTCTCATAGATACTATACTCCGCACCGGCGAGGGAATACATATTGTTCCCGCCGGATACGGATGGGTTGGCACTTGTTTTGCCAAGCTCTATGCCGCCGAGTATAGGATCGTCAGTGACGCCCAATGCGGTGTTTGCCCCGGCAACTGAGATTATGTAGGTAGCCGTGTCCGCGAAGTAGCCTTTCGGAGCGGCCACCTCTTTAACATAGTAGGTCCCGTATGGCAGCGTGGCTCCTGTATTGGCTTCCCCGTTTGTATTCGTCGTAATCGTCGTAATCCTGTTGGTATTCCTGTTCGCATCCTCCGCCGTCCAGTAAATCCCGTACTGCGCGCCGCCAAGACTATAATTTGGATTGCCGTTCTTGAGGACGCGGGCGTCGGAAGTCGTCTTTGTCAGTTTGATGCCACCGAGGGGGACTGTGCGAGCCAGGGATATAGAGTGCGAGGTATAATGACCGTAAGCAACTCTAAGCATTTTCTGCGCGCCGCTGTTTGTACTGAAATATGTGCCTGTCGTGGGTCGATTATAGCTTCCGGTTATAGTGATACCCATTTGAGACGTCAGTGGCAAACTGTTCACAGGAATGTAAACATAGAAATTTGTATCAACGGGCAGCGCGCTTGCGCTAACCGCACTTCCGTCAGCCCTGCCTATCCACAATCCGACGGGGCTATTTGCCACAGAAATGTACGCGCTTGTTACTCCCGTAACTGCAAAAGAACCGAGTCTCATGCTACCGGTAGAGTTCGGATTGGCAAGAGCTGTAACTGTGTCTGGCATCCCTATCGCAGGATTTGGGTTTGGAAGACCGATAATCACAGCCCTGTCATAAAGCCTTCGAGCCGCTTGAATCACAGCAGTGCCTCCCGCAATGTTAGGCGTGAGTTGATTTATATTTAGGCCTCCACGGATAGCCCAGATAGCTACTTGTGTAGCGTATCTTGCGCCAACCTCATTAACACCTTCAAAAATCCAAGGGTCAGCATATCCTCTACCGGGACCTTGGAAACCCCAAAAAAGCGCGGCGTCGAGTTGTCCTTGATTTTCTGGTATAAACTCCCCGTATGTTGAACCATCCGGAATGTCTTTACCGTGGTCAAGACAATAAGCTACGAGGCCTGTGCCGATTTCGTGATACTTTCCTCCCGTGCCGGCTTCAACTATGTACCACGGATTTTCTCCTTCGTATACAAAACCCGCTGTCGCCGCAGATACATGAACAGCCAAACTGGGAAGAATCATCAGCAACACAAGCACCGACGAAATGAGAACGCTGAGCGCTTTGGTTTTGAAATTTGTTAATGTTTGTCCTCGCATTTTATTCCTCACTTCCGCTGTTGCGTATGATGTGACTCGCTACGTTCACTCCCGCGCCCACTTTGTATTTCCCTTTTTATGTAATTTATACCATTATTTTACAATATATGCCAGGCTTTATTTTTTCTTTTATTTTTATATCGAGGTTTTTTGCCAGGAATATTGAGACTCAAAATTATCACTCAGCCAGCGTTTAAATCCTCTGCCAATGGGGGCATTATTGTAACGCCGAGAACCTCTTGAAATCTCTCCCTTTGCAGGGTGGACGTTATTGGACACTTCTTTTAAACCATTGTTTTGAAGCGTATTAAAAATTTGAGGGTGCAACTTCTGTCACACCCTCGCGTATTTACTTGAATTCTATACCTACAGCATTTATTGAAGTCACCGGTTCCTTCATGCTATGTGATTACACATCGGTTCTAAACTCTTTTGCTACATCCACCGGTCGTACTGATACTGATGTCTATTCCCGTCAAGAACTACCATGGTGTTTGCCCCTCTGTTGCTTCATATGCGGTATCCCTGTGCACCGGGCGTTGTAGAGGCGATGACGACAGTGAGATGCCTTGGATTGTATCCTCCGTGTACAGATAAACCATTTCCGATATATACTTCCACGTGACCCGGCGACCTCAGGATGTCTCCAGGTTTTCGGTCGCTCACCGATACAGCATATTTCTGCCAATCAACATAAGCCCATGGAGAAACACTGCCGTCCACTATTCTGATGGGATACATGCCATACATAACGGGAAAGCCGATATCCGCCATAGCTTGGTCGACGAGATCGTCGCACGCCATATTGCCATTCCCTACATACCTCTTTGCGGCATTCACCAATTCGTTGGCACCCCCCGGCTTTGGTTGGGATTTGACATAAAATGAGGTTGCGGCGAGAAAACTGAAAATTCCATTGTTGCTATACCTATAAGCGTGTACATTATATTTACCGCTATACCATTTGTGCTTATAAGTTTCTATATATGATGTGTAATGAAAAGCAGGAGTGTGGATAGCTGAGGATCCCGCATAATGATACCCAGTAAGCCATTCAATGTCGTCCTGCCCGTTTTCTTCGGACCAAATAGCAAAGACAACCGATTGTGTGCCGGAAGGACAATTTGGTACACCTGTAAGCTCTATACTGACATCATCCAAAGTGTCTACGAATGTACCACCTGCAGGATTATCGCTGATTGTGCACGAAGTCGCCCCTATAAACGCGGACTGGCCGTTCGCCAGAGTCGCGTATACGTGGATGCTGTAGGTTCCCGGCTCTTTGTGGTTCTTCACGGGGATGCTGGCCGAATGGTTGTTTCCGTTTTTAGTCGCGGTGTACCAGTGGATGTCATTTTGGCCGTTTGCATTTCCCCATACTGCAAACCTTACATTGCTGAGCCCCGGGCGCACAACGCCGTTTGCCCATATTGAGATCTGCATTTGGTCGGTGCTGAGGCTTGCCCCGAGGGAAGCGGCGGGCGGAGTCAATGTGACTGCCGTAGCGCCCACAAACCCGTCAATGCCGTTTTTCTGCGCCGCATATACATGGGCATGGTATGTGCCGTAGTCGTACTTGTGGCTCGCTATATTCACATTGACGCTGTACACGCCTTCTGATGCAGGCATCGTGTACCAGCGGATATCATCCTGCCCGCCATTGGCAGACCAGACCGCTACACGTACATTGCCTCCAAGGGCGGACACCGGTGCAAGACTGCTCACGCCCAGGCTGAACGTGCCTGCCGAATCATTTTTCGCCGGCGATGATACAGAGGCGGTGAGGGGCGCCACCGTCGCCTGCGCCGCTCCGATGAAGACGCGTTGCCCATTCACCAACGTGGCATAGACATGGACATTGTACGCGCCAAGCTCCCTGTGGCTTGACACCTGTGCAGTGAAGGAGTAATCATTGCCATCCCGCTTCGCTGTGTACCAGCGTATGTCGTTTTGCCCATTCGCGTTTCCCCATACTGCAAACTGCACACTGCTGATCCCTGGACTCCTTACGATGCTACTTGCCAAAATTGAGAGATGGGTCTGATCGCTGTTTAATGCCGAGCTTATCGGGCCTGTCGTTGACTGCGGAGGCGTCAGCGTCACCGTCGTCGCTCCCACAAACTCATCAATGCCGTTTTTCTGCACTGCATAGACATGGGCGTGATATGCGCCGTAGTCATATTTGTGGCTCGATATATTCACATCAGCGCTGTACGCGGTGCCGGAAGCGCCCATTTTGTACCAGCGGATGTCGTCCTGCCCATTTGCCTGCGACCATACAGCCACTCGCACGTTCCCGCTGAGGATCGCAGGGGCAAGGCCTTCAGCCTTTATGGTGAAAGTGCCGGCCGAGTCATTCTTTGCTGGCGAGGTGATGGTCCCTGAAAGCGGATTCACCGTCACTGTCTTCGCGCCGATAAATACGCTTTGGCCGTTTACAAGGGTCGCGTAGATATGGATGTTATAGGTGCCGGATTCCCTGTGGCCTGAGACAGGCACTTTGAACGAGTGGTTGTTCCCGTTTTTGCTCGCCGTATACCAGCGAAGGTCATTCTGCCCGTTTGGGCTGCCCCATACGGCGAATTGCACCTTGCTGACTCCCGGGCGGACGACGCCGTCAGCCGCTATGGAAATTTGTGTTTGATCGGTGTTCAGGCTCGAACTGAGGGAAGCGGCGGGCGGCGTCAACGTCACCGTCGTCGCTCCCGCAAAACTTTCAATACCATTTTTCTGCATCGCATAGACATGGGCGTAGTATGTGCCGTAATCGTATTTGTGGTTCGCTATATTCACATCAGCGCTGTACGTGGAGCCGGAAGCGCCCATTTTGTACCAGCGGATGTCATCCTGCCCGTTCGCCTGCGACCAGACAGCCACCCTCACATTCCCGCCGAAAGCTGCAGCCGGGGCAAGGCCTTCTGTCTTTATGGTAAAGTTTCCGGCCGAATCGTTTTTCGCAGGCGAAGATACAGTTCCGGAAATCGAGGCCACAGTCACAGCCGCCGCTCCGACGAAGGCGTTTTGCCCGTTTGAAAGAGTGGCGTACACATGGATGTTGCAGACACCTGACTCTCTGTGTTTTGATACAGGGATATCAAGCGAGTAGTTGTTTCCGGCTTTCTCAGCGGTATACCAGATGAGATCGTTCTGCCCGTTCGATGTGCCCCATACAGCGAATTGCACTTTGCTGATCCCGTGATTCAGCGTGATATCATCCGCTTTCACAGTGATCAGTGTTTGGTCGGTACTCAGGGTTGCCTTGATCTTGTCTGTCTCCGATGCCAGAGGGAAGAGAACGGTTTCCTGACCCGTTCCCGCATATCCATGTTGTTGGCTTACATCGGGAGATACACCGATACCTTCGCTTTCGGTGTCGCCCTGGTTTGCTTCATTCGCACTGACGCTGATTTTTGTATTTGCATCCTGCCCCGGGCTATTCGGCGCGCCTTCATCACCGGCGATTTGCCCGGAAGCATGCTTTTCATATCCTTCATCAGGCGTTTCGGGTGCTTCTGCATAGCTTTGCGGAGCCGCGCCTGTGAAGAATATTAAGATGGAGACAATTACTGCGAGTATAGAAGCGGGGATTCTTCTCTTGCCAAACGTACAAAAAAAACTATTGTCCATAACACTTTTCTCCTCTACTTCTATCCCCGTACGTTTTTTCGAAGCCCGTGAGTGATGCACAATTTCGTTCGTTAATGATTTGTTGATGATAATTATATCATTAAACAAAGATTTGCAAATAAGAAATCCATCGATCGTTATTTATTTTTGTCAATTTTGTCAATTGATCGATCGGTCGATTTTGTCAATGGGCCAGGAGTCAGATTGCAGTACGGGCCGAGGATCATATCCTGAGTCGGGGCCGGGCCGTGAGGAGCCGGGCTTATAGACAAATCGATCGACGACTTCAGGTTCGTCGGGGCTGTGGCCGTGAGGGGCCGAGGCAATGGCAGCATACGCCATGCCGAGGGCAAGAAACAGTTTACGTCAAAAAGCCGCCCCTTGTTCCGGGGCGGCTTTCCGTATTGCTCACTATATTCCGTGTTGCTCACTATATATAATGGTGGCTGTCTGTCTTTGATTTTCTATTTCAGGTTATCGGTGATGACTTTGCCAAGCCTCTCCATGCCGATGGCGATCCTGTCCGGGGTGCTCGCCGAGAAGTTCAGCCGCAGTGTGCTGCCTGCAAGGGACTTGTCATTGAAGAATGGCGCGCCGGGGACGAAAGCGACTTTTTCGGCAATCGCCTTCTTCGCGATGTCGTCTACATCCTGCTCTCCGGGAAGAGTGACCCATACGAACAGGCCGCCTTCAGGTTTAGAGAATTTGACTTCAGAGGGGAAGTGTTTGAAACCGTCAAGCATGGTGTCAAGCCTCTCCCTGTACATCGGGGTCGTCCTCTCGAGGTGTCCGGGCAGGAGGCCTCTGCCAAGGTACTCCGCGCATATCGCCTGCGTGAGTGTCGCAGTGTGGGTGTCGATAGCCTGTTTTGCGACGGTGACCTTGCTGATGATCTCCGGCTCCGCCACGACGACGCCGACCCTGATACCGGGGGCGATGATCTTTGACATGCTGTTCAGCATGACGACTTTGCCGCTCTTGTCAAAGGTCTTGATGGGTGGGAGGGCTTCGCCTTTGTATCTGAGGTCGCAATAGGGGTCGTCTTCGAGCACGATGAAGCCATGCTCATCAGCAAGCTCGGCGACTCTCTTGCGCCTGTCAAGCGAAAGGGTATAGCCTGTCGGGTTTTGGAATGTCGGGATGGTATAGAGCATTTTCGGGTTGTGCTCTTTGATCTTTGCTTCGAGGTCTTCGAGGACGATGCCGTTCTCATCCATAGCAACGGACACGCAGTTCACATTCAGGTAGTCAAACACCATGAGGGTGCCGAGGAAGGTCGGGGCTTCTATCAGGACGGTGTCGCCTTCATTCAGGAAAGCGCTTATCGATATGAACAATCCCTGTGAGCCGCCGGTGGTGATAAGGATATTTTCCAAACCGGCACTCAATCCTTTAGGTTCGAGGATGTGTTTGATGTAAGCTTCGCGGAGTGGGTCATAACCTTCGGTGATGCCGTACTGCAGCAGGTTGCTGGGCTCGCCTGCGAGAAGGTCTGTGGTTATCTCTCTGATCGTATCGTATTCAAATGATTCTTTTGCGGGATTTCCGCCACTGAAAGCTATGATTTCCGGATCGCCCATAAGCTTGAACATTTCGCGTATGGCGCTTGGCTTGATGTTGTTGACTCTGTCTGAAAACTCATACATAATTGCTCCCTCTTTTCTATTTATGTTTTTACGAAAAGCGATATATTTATATGGGTATGTATATCATATCTGGAGCTGCCGTCCAATGGAGAATTCGAGGAGAATATCATATTCGAAATATTCTGAACATCTCGGGGACGCAGAGATATTTAAGAAAATAAGCCGCTTTTTGAGGGATGGGGTAATGAGTGAGTTGGGCGTGAATTAGTGAATTGATGAGACACCCTTGAAGGATATGCTGGGTCTGTCAGGATGGGCGAACGTCAACCCTCTGAGCGGTAAACTCCAAGCTCGCTAAAGCGAGGGAGTTTTCGCATGGCACCTTCCAACCGTTTACATTCCATGTAAACGGGGATAGGTGCGCATCGGGCGGAGCCTCGCACCCGGATTGCCGCTTCGCCTTCCGCAATTATGGCTGGCTTGGTGCAGACTTAATCGTGGGCTATGGTGGTTTACCAGATAAAAGGAGATGGCTCCTTTTGTTTTATGTGGTTTACCGTAATATTATTTATGTTTCAGGGGGAGTGGGGCTGCCCCTGTTGAGAGGCAGCCCGTTGGGGCATTCTGTTTTGGTGTCTGCGCACTGTTTGCCCGGTTTGGCGCCTG
>JAISAW010000106.1 GCA_031266515.1 Eubacteriales Family XIII. Incertae Sedis bacterium | reverse complement strand
GTCTGGCTCTGTTCCTTCAAAATGACGTCATGCGCCCCGCCTTCGACTATACTCGTCGCCGAGACCTGCGTGAGCTTTGCCCTTTCCTGAAGCTCGCTTATGCTCAGCACTCCGCAGCTGCACATGGTCGAGCGGATTTTCGCAAGGCTATGGGATACGCCGTCTTTGAGCGCGCCCGCATAAGGCACGTAGCTGTCCACACCTTCCTCAAAGCTGAGCCTCTCATCTCCGCCGTGGTCGTATCTCTGCCAGTTCCTCGCGCGGTTGCTGCCTTCGCCCCAGTACTCCTTCACGTAGTTGCCTCCGACGGTGAGCTTTGCCGACGGGCTTTCGTCAAACCTGGCAAAATACCTGCCGAGCATCATGAAGTCCGCGCCCATGGCGAGCGCCACAGCCATGTGGTAATCATACACTATGCCGCCGTCGCTGCATATCGGGACATATATCCCCTTTTCCTCGTAATACCTCTTTCTGGCGGATGCGACATCCCTTACTGCAGACGCCTGGCCGCGGCCTATGCCCTTCTGCTCGCGCGTGATACATATGCTGCCGCCTCCTATTCCTACTTTGACAAAATCGGCGCCGCTGTCCACCAGGAAATCAAACCCCTCGGCATCCACCACATTGCCCGCGCCGATCCTGACGCTGTCGCCATAGTTTTTCCTTACAAATGCGAGGGTTTTTTCCTGCCATTCGGTGAAGCCTTCGCTGCTGTCGATGACAAACACATCTGCGCCCGCTTCGACGAGCGCGGGGATCCTCTCTTCAAAATCGCGGGTATTCACTCCTGCGCCGACCATATACCTCTTCTGTTCATCCAGAAGTTCATTCGGGTTTTCTTTGTGGCTGTCGTAGTCCTTCCTGAAGACGAAGTAGGACAGCCTCCGGTCCCTGTCGATGATGGGCAGCGCATTCAGCTTGTTGTCCCAGAGGATATCGTTGGCCTCTGACAGGCTGATGCCTTCCTCGCCACAGACCAGCTGCTCAAACGGCGTCATGAACTCGCTCACCTTGAGGCCAGTCGGCATCCTGCTGATACGGTAGTCGCGGCTCGTCACTATGCCCACTATCCGCCCTTCGGCGGTCCCGTCTTCAGTCACGGCCACGGTGCTGTGGCCACTTCTCTCTTTCAGCGCTATGATATCCGCAAGGGTCTGGTCAGGCCGCACGTTGGAATCCGAACGCACGAACCCCGCCTTGTATGACTTGACTTTTTTGACCATCGCCACCTGGCCTTCGATGCTTTGGCTCGCGAAGATGAACGATATGCCTCCTTCCCTGGCGAGCGCCACAGCCATCTTGTCGTCGCTTACTGCCTGCATAACAGCCGAAGCAAGCGGGATATTCGCCTTTATCTGCGGCTCCACGCCTTTTGCAAATTTCGCTATCGGCGTCCTCAGATCGACATTTGACGGTGTGCATTCAGCCGAGCTGTACCCCGGCACGAGCAGATACTCGTTGAAAGTCCTCGATGCATCCTGAAAATAATAAGCCATACCATTCAACCTCACACAGCCTTCCAATTAAAGGATTTCTACCCTTTACTTATTTTTTAGCCTCTCGTATATCATCGGTGCAGCCGGACACTGCTCCGCCTCATCGTTCACGCCGCTGACCCTCGAATTCGGCGGTATGCTCTTCGTGATGAAAGCGTTGCCGCCTATCACCGAGCCTTCGCCTATCGTCGTATCGCCGCCGAGGATGGTCGCGTTCGCGTATATAGTGACGTTGTCCTCGATATTCGGATGGCGCTTTACCCCGGAAAGCTTCCTGCCGCCCCTGGTCGAGTGCGCGCCCAGAGTCACTCCCTGATAAATCTTGACATTGTCGCCCACCACGGACGTCTCTCCGATCACAATGCCTGTGCCGTGGTCAATGAAAAAATGTTTTCCGACCTTCGCCCCGGGGCTGATCTCGATGCCCGTTTCACTGTGGGCGTACTCGCCCATCATCCGGGGGAGGATTGGCACACCCTGCTCATATAGCTCGTGTGCAAGCCGGTAGACAGTGATCGCATGGAGCCCCGGGTATGAAAGCACTATGCCTTCTTTGTTTTCCGCCGCGGGGTCGCCTTCCAAAAATGCGTCCACATCATCGTCAAGCATCTCCCTTATAGCCGGAAGCTTCGCAAGAAATTCATCCACAGCTTCGGCAGCGGTAGAGTGGGCCTCCTCCGGCGGAGTGGCCTCGTCGTGCTTGTAGA
This sequence comes from Eubacteriales Family XIII. Incertae Sedis bacterium, assembly GCA_031266515.1. GTDB lineage: Bacteria > Bacillota > Clostridia > Peptostreptococcales > Anaerovoracaceae > JAISAW01. The sequence goes on along the minus strand of JAISAW010000106.1, from coordinate 1,152 downwards.
CCCTTTCGATTTGCGTGACAAGGGAATGCCTTACGCTCAGCAGGCTGTCCCGTACGAAATCCCTTTGATTGCGTTCGCAGAGGATTGAGCTTTCGAAAAATCCCGGATATATGAGCTTGCGCAGTTTTTCAAGCACCATCTCTATCTCTGCGACTTCAATATGGACGAAGCCGCCTATTCTCGCTGTTTCTGGATACGCCGAATAGCTTTCGAGCAATTCTTCCACGAGTTTTTTTATTCCTGTTTCATCTATGTATACCATTTTCTTTTCCTCTCTGGCGCCCAGGGGTATATGCGGAAACAAATTCCCGTCTGTGTCCACACATCCTTGCGGCTTCGCCGGAACGCAATTTATTTGCAAACCTTGCCCACACTGTGAGCCTGCGGCCCCACATGCCTGGCGCTTCCTTTCGTCGTCATGCGCGGGATGACGCTTTTAGGACTTGTCCTTACTGTTTTCCGTCAATTACCTGCCTTGCGTTTTTACCACGATGTATATCGCCACATTGATGCTCTTCGGCAGGTAATACGGGAAATCAAACCTGTTTGTTTTTATTATCCTCTCCTCGGCGCCGGCTACTTTCGCTTCAATCCCATCGATGCTTTCGCAGCCCTCGCCGAGGCTGATACAGTCTGCGTCGTCCCGGTAGAGGCTCTGCCCGTATTCGCCGAGAAACCTGTGGATCTCCCCGATAGTCCGAAACGGCTTGCCGAGCTGCATTTCCATCGTGTTTTTCTTATATCTATATCCCTTTTCCTCTAAATACGCTTCCGTTTCCACGCTCGAAAACTCGGAATGGCTGTCCCTTATCATGTCTATCCCTACGGCATCGCGCCCTCGCATTATGATGATGGCCCGCCTGCCGGCCCTTTCAAATACGCTGTCCAAAATTTTTCTGTTTGCACCGAAAAAACTCAGCAGCATCACATCGGCCCTCAAGTCTCCGAGGTTCTCCGCATCCGCCACAAAGGCTTCTATCTTCTCAGCGTCCTCTCTGCGGGTATAGTAAAGGTCGTCGAGCCTTTTCTCAAGTTCTTTTATGGCCGTTTCGCTGACATCCACCGCAAAGATATGCTTCACCATCGGGGCCAGATGAAAAGTGAGCAGCCCCTGGCCGCACCCTATATCCGCAAGCGTCCATCTCTTGTCCA
>JAISAW010000128.1 GCA_031266515.1 Eubacteriales Family XIII. Incertae Sedis bacterium | reverse complement strand
GTACGCCGCAGTCCGCATCTACGGCCGCAAGCTGAACGCCGACGAGATCGCAAAGAACGCTCTCACCGACCAGCTCATCTACAACAGCTGACCCAAAACACAAAAAGAAAAATACTTGAAACCGTCAGTCCTTTGACTGGCGATTTCCATAATATGTCAGCCCTTGTCTTTAAACAGGGCGACGACTTCGATTTATAATACAGTCGTCTGTGGTTTGCGGTGTGACAAATCTCTCTCAAATACACTCTCAACTCCTTTTATAAACGTATAAATACTTAAGTAGTAAGCAATTCTTACATTAAACGATGCAGTTATTACATCTTCGGGCGTTTCGCCGCAAAAACTGCGTATTATCTATTGGTATTCACATGAAGTAAACAGCATGAATGCAGAGCGCGCCTTTGGAAAAGCTCGAAAGGCTGTGGGCGCACTCTTCGGCTGTGAGGCCATCCGGCATGCTTCGGCATCGACGGCAGAATAATAAGAAGGGATAGGCTGAAAGTTGTATCCGTCCTGGAAGGGAGGAGAGCGCACTGGAAAAAAACATGAATTCGTTAAAAGTTGCGATGACGTACAAAAACCATACAGTGCTTCTCCCATTGAGAGACATCGAATACTTTGAAAGCAATCTGCGGAAGATAGTCGTCCGAATTTCAGGTGAGCAGTATGAAGCTTACAGAAAGCTTGACGATATAGAAAATGAAAAGTTTCCGGGCTTCGTAAGATGCCATAAGAGCTACATCGTAAACCTCAACCATGTGAGGGTGATGGTGAGGAGCCATTTCGAGCTTATCTCCGGACGTATAGTGCCTATAGCGCAGCGGAGATACCCCTTCGTCGAAAACGCTTTTTCAAACTATGTCAATGGGCATGCGAAGATCATGAAGGTGTGAAGGATTGATGATAGTGAAGGCGAGCGCAGCTACAGGCAGGGCCACTATCTGCCCGAATTGCTTTTACACCTCCTACAGAGGCGGGGTCTGTCCGCGATGCAAATACACTGCGACAGAGTCTCCCGAAAATGTACTGAAGCCGGGCACTATGCTCGGGGACAGGTACATCCTCGGCAGGCTTCTGGGCGTCGGAGGCTTTGGAGTGACTTACCTTGCGCTTGATTCGGTGCAAAAATCCGTGCAGGCTGTAAAGGAATACTATCCGACAAAGATGGCGGACAGGGATCCGGACGGCAGCATGGTATTTGGCGGGCGCGGCGATAAGCGCGTTTTCGACTACGGGCTGACGGCTTTCAGGCGGGAGGCCGGGTTTTTGTCGATGTTTCGCGGCGAACCTTCAATAGTGCAGGCATCGAAAGCTTTCGATGAAAACAGGACGACGTACTATGCCATGGAGTACCTTGACGGCGTAAATCTCAGGGCGCTGACAAGGGGTATGAATGGCAGGCTGCCTCTCGGGGTGGCGCATGAAGTCCTGGCGCAGGCATCAACTGCCCTTTCAAAAATCCATTCAAAAGGCGTCATACATAGAGACGTCAGCCCTGAGAATATTTATCTCACTAGAGACGGAGCAGTAAAAATCATAGACTTTGGAGCTGCCGAAGAGATTGCTAAAGCAAGACGGCTCGGCAGATCCGGAGCGATCCTCCTGAAACCTTCTTTCGCGCCCCCGGAGCAATATTCAAATCGAGGGATACAGGGACCCTGGACTGACATCTATGCACTTGCCGCTTCGTTCTACTATGTCGTGTCAGGAGAGAAAGTCCCTGAGGCCTCAACAAGAAAATCAGGTACTTCTTTCGTCCCGCTGCAAAGCCTTTCCCCGGAGGTAAGCACGCATCTGTCTGCGGCGATCAGCAAAGCGCTGGCGCTCGACGTGCGCGAGCGATACCAAACGATGGACGGTTTTGCGCGGGATGCCCTGGCCGAAAAAGTCCGAAAAGAAAATATGAGAAGCATCCTCGGGAGATTTTCCGGCGTCCCCTACATCATGATAGAGCGCGGCATGTCGCAGGGCGAAAAATGGCCTATCCCGCAAAACCTGGATATCAAGATAGGCCGCCAGCCCGGCATGAACAATGTGGTCATTCTCGACAAAAGCGTCAGCAGAGAGCATTGCCTGATCAGGTATGACAGCGTATCGGGCTTGTTCGTAGCCAAAGATATTTCGACAAACGGCGTTTTTTCAGACGCAGGCGAGAGGTATCTCCGCGATAAGGGCATCAGGCTGGCTCCCGGGAGCCGGTTCTTCCTGGCGAAGGACAACATCATGATGAGAGTAGGACTGAACTAAATGTTGGGGCTGTTTAAAAAAATGCGAAACAGGAATGGAGAGCCGGCTCCACAAACCGACGAATCCGCTGCCACTGCTGTTGTTGCTGATGCTGCTACTGCTACTGCTACTGCTACTGACATTGCGCTTGCCGGCCCGGAAGGCGGCTTTGCAGAAGTCGTCACCGCCTCGGTCATGCATATCGGGACGAGGCCGTATCAACAGGATGCGCTGTATGTCACAGGCTTTGACCGAAGCAGCGAGTGGCCGGAAGGGCAGGGTGGGAAAGCTTTCGGCATCCTTTGCGATGGCATGGGCGGCCTCGACAACGGGGAAAAAGCCAGCAACATGGCGGTCTATATGGTAAAAGAATCGCTTGAAAATTTGGAGAGCTTTGAAGACATCCCCTCTTTCTTTGCAGAGGAGGCAGCCCGGATAGATCTGGCGATACAGGAGGAATGCTCAGGCGAAGGCAAAAGCGCGGGAACGACATTGACGGCGGTTGTCATTTTTGGCGGAGACCTGTATTGGGCATCGGTCGGGGACAGCCGCATATATATCATCCGCGAAGGCGACATCGTGAAAGTGAACAGGGACCACACCTATATGATGCTGCTGAGGGAAAGCGTGCGTAAAGGGAACATCACTCCTGAAGAGGCGGAAAACCATCCGCTGAAAGCCTCTCTGATAAGTTTTCTCGGTTCCGGCCATATCCGCTATATAGATACAAATGAGAACCCTTTCCGCCTGGTGCGCGGCGACATCGTCCTCCTTTGCAGTGACGGGCTCACGAAATCCCTCACGCCGGCGGAGATCCTGGATGTGGTTGAGAGCCATTACGGAGACATGGACAGTGCCGCCAATGATTTGGTGATCAAAGCTTTTGACAGCAGTGACGGCCCCAAGGACAACACTTCAGTGGTGCTCCTGCAGTATTTTGAATGATTGCGCGGCTCCCTCGGGCGAAAGGGGTTAGCGCTTCAGATAAGGACGTACTATTTACAGATTGAAAGGAAGGTAGACCATGGAATTGGTAAGATGTGAAAACGGGCATTTTTATGACGGTGAACAATATTCGTTTTGTCCGCATTGTTCGAGCCAAAGGCGCAATGATGATTTGACGGTAGGTTTGACACAGGATGCGATAGACGACCCTGAAACGGCGATGCTCGGCCTCGCGGATTCGATACAGTCGTCGGCATCCTACGCTATTGAAGACAGCGAGACAGTCAGCTTTTACGACCAGACGCTCGGTCTGGAGCCTGTCGTAGGTTGGCTTATTTGCGTGGAAGGCTATCACCTCGGGCGTGACTTCCGCCTGAAAGCCGGACGGAATTTCGTAGGCCGGTCTCCTTCGATGGACGTAGCGCTTACGAATGACGATACAGTATCCAGGGAAAAACACGCCATAGTCGTCTATGACCCGCTGTCCCATAAATTTCTCATCCAGCCCGGTGAATCAAAAGAGCTGTCGTATCTGAACGACAACGCCGTGATGGCTTCGACGGAGTTGAGGCCCCGTGATGTAATCAAGGCCGGGGCGACCAAACTGATGTTCTTTGCATGCTGCGATGAGTATTTCAACTGGGAAATGCTGCAGGAGGAATAGAAGGATACTGGAAACAGGCGGTCATACGTATCGATAGAACAGAGAAGCCCTATGTCTATATTCAGGCGGAAGAATAAAAAAATCTGCACATTCTGCGGCAAAGCAAACCGCAATGATGTGGGTTTTTGCGCACGCTGCGGTTGCTCGACATTCAGGATCCAAGCCCAATCGGGGCCGGCGCATTCTAAATCGAAGCCGCAGCCAAACCATGATCAGCCTGTCTCCAGATTCAGGCTCGGATCGCAGTACAGCGCTCATCAACAAGCGCAGGGCCAGCCGACTCCCCACGGCTATCCGCAGCCTCAGCAGCCTCAGATCCAGCCGCAGCCGTCTTCACCGCAATACGGAAGGCCACCTTATCCGCAAGTGCCTGCCCGGCCAAGCCGGCAATATCCATCATACTCGCCGGAACGGTACGACAGCGTCCCGAAAGCGGTCTTCATGTCAGACTTGCAGGAAGGCTCGTATATCCCCGGATATGAAGAGGAATTTGGCGGGGATACGACGTTTTTGGACGATGGGGAATCGGGGTACGGGGGCGATACGGAAACTACGATGCTGGATATGTCAGGCGCACGAAAAGCGTACCTGGTCCGCGAAGGTACCGGCGAGAGGATCCAGATCACCAATTCGAAGTTTGCGATTGGGCGAAAGAAGGGCGGTGTGGACTACTACGTCACAGGCCATACGTCGGTAAGCAGGACACACGCCGTGATCCTGTCGCAGGAAGGGCATTACTTCGTCATCGACCTGAACTCAAGCAACAAGACATATGTGGGCGGCGTCGAGATAGCACCGAATGTGGAACGGGAGATCGTGTCCGGGACGAGGATCAGGTTCGCGGACGTGGATTTCATTTTCAAGATCGATTGAGGCCGTACAGGAAGGAAAGGGCATGAATATCAGGTGCGCGTCCTTGACCGACGTCGGGACGAGGAAGGACATAAACCAGGACAGCTTTTGCCTGAAGGCTGCGGAAACCCCACAGGGAAACGTCGTCTTTGCTTTGATCTGTGACGGCGTGGGCGGCATGGCAAAAGGGGAGGTCGCCAGCGGATATACCACAGGCGCTTTTTCGAGTTGGTTTGACGAAGAGATCGGCGGCTCCGGGGCGCTGCCGAATGCTGAGCATATCCGGGCTTGTTGGCTGAATTTGATGATGACTTGCAACGAGAGCGTCTTAAAGCACGGCCAAAAAGGGAATATAAGGCTCGGCACGACAGCCACCGCCCTGTTCGTACTGCCGGACGGCGAATACGTAGCCGCCCATATCGGAGACAGCCGGATATTCCTGATCGAAAACGGCGTCAAACAGTTGACAGCGGACCATACTTTGGTCGCTGCGGAAGTCCTAGCCGGGCGGATGTCCCCCACTGAAGCCGCGAGTGACGCGAGGAAGAGCGTCCTGACCCAGTGTATAGGGTCGTCGACCGATATCATGCCGGATTTTTTCGAAGGGAAGGCGAAAAGCAAAGATATGTTTCTCATCTGCAGTGACGGCTTCAGCAATCGTGTCAGTGAGGCGGAGCTGCACAAAACCTTTGCCCCGCTGAGGTTTGGGACGACGAATCAGGCATTGAAAAATGCGCTCGCATACGTCGCGGGCCTGTGCAAAGAACGCGGGGAGAGAGACAACATCACCGGAGTCGTCATCAGTCTCAGCTGAAATGGAGGGCGAAAAGAATTGAACGGACAGGAAAGCGCATTTGCAAACCAGACAGAAATCTGGAACATCATTTCCATCACAGGTTTCGCTATAGGCGGGATCATGCTGGTCATCGCCTTGAGCCTGTTTTTTGGCGGGCATATCCCTTCCGTCATAGCTGCGATCAGCGGCAAGGCAAAGGAAAAAGACATCGAAAGGCTCAGAGCGGACATAGCGGATGGCGACACGTCGGCTGGGGCCTTTGATTTTTTCCTGAACGCCAGGAGCGTCGCGAAAGGAAGCGAAGAAATGCAGCCGGCCTCATCGGGAGCGGCCGGAGGCGGGAGGTGGAGAAACTTCGCCGCAAAGCCTGTGCCTGCAAAAAAAGAAACAGCTTCCGGTTCAAAGAAGGCAGGCAAGGCAAAGGGCGGCGGAGAAAAGCGCAGCCCCGTGGCAGCCAGGCCGTCCGGCGAGACAGAAAGGAAAGCAGTACCGTCTTACCGGTTTGATGGGCGAAAAAATAAGAAAAGCCAGCCCGTCATCCCACATAGGCCCAAAACGCCATCGCTGTCGAGGTACGAGGGCGATGACCCCGAGACCACGCTGCTCCCCGGACATGAAGCGGCGGCATCGAAAAAGTTTCACACCAAAAGGCCGGAAACTTCACAAGCTTCATCCGAACCGGAAACGACGATGCTTGCTGCGGCTACGGCTGCTGCTGCGGATGACGATCCCGAGACGACGTTGCTCCCCGTGCCAAAAATCGCAGCGCGGAAGAAGTTCCGCATTATCGTAGACGAGTCTTTCTCACATTCGAAGGAAGGGCTGAAGGATTGAAGCTGCGACGGAGATAGGAGGATATCTTGGCTCAGATTGGCGAAGTGATAGAAGGCAAATATGAAATACTGAAACAGATCGGCAAGGGCGGGATGTCGAAGGTCTATTTGGCTATGGACCTCAGGCTCAACAAGCAGTGGGCGATCAAAGAGATCATGCGGCAAGGCATGGACAGCGAACGAAACAACGAGATCGTTGTCAACAGCGCCATAGTGGAAGCCAACATGATAAAGACCCTGGACCACTACAACATCCCGCACGTCAATGACATCCTTGAATACGATGATTTCATCTACGTGGTCATGGACTATGTAGAAGGCGAATCCCTTCTGAAGATCATCAAGACTGAAGGGCCGCAGCCGCAGGCCCGGGTGATAAAGTGGGGCAAGCAGCTCTGTGACGCTCTCCACTATCTGCATACGCGCATCCCGCCGATCGTGTACAGGGACATGAAGCCCGCCAATGTGATGGTGAAGCCCGACGGCGACGTTAAGCTGATCGACTTCGGCATAGCGCGTGAATACAAGGAAGTAAACATAGCGGATACCACTGTCCTCGGCACTGTCGGCTACGCTCCGCCCGAGCAGTTTGGAGGCGGGCAGACGGACGCCCGCGCGGATATCTACGCGCTCGGGGCTACGCTTTATCATGCAGTCACCGGGCGTGGGCCGGTCAAAGGCGAGGCCTTTATCATCGAGCCGATACGCAAATGGAACCCTCAGCTTTCCGGCGGCCTCGAAAAAATCATTTCGAAATGCACGATGCCAAAACCAAAGGACCGGTACCAAAGCTGCGTCGAACTCATGTATGACCTTGAGCACTACAGGGAAGTGGACGATGCCTTTCTCATCAAGCAGAAGAGAAAACTTACGCGCTTCATCGTCGTTCTCTGCATATCTGTGTTTTTCCTCCTGACCGGCGTATTTGGCCAGTTCATGCGTGTGTCCTCTATCAATAAAAACTATGAGCAGAACAACATCTGGGCACAGACCAAAAGCTACGATGCGCAGGCGGCCCGGGAACTGGCCGCTGAAGGCAAAGGCATAGCCGCTATCAATTCCGAGCTCCAGGACAAGGTGTACTTCTACACCAGGATGACGGATATCAAGCCTTTGGAGAGGGAGCCGTACAGTGGCATGGTTTCCACTTTCAAGGCAGACTCTGTCTTTGACACGGTGGAAGAAAAACGTTTCTATGACGTCATCACAAAAAATCGCTCGGGGCTGAGAAATGAATCCTTCTATTCCGACCTCGCTTTTGAGGTAGGACAGCTTTACTGGATCTACTACGACTATGGGCGCGCCGAAGGTTCGGCATCCGACGCCAACAAAAATACACGCATGGGCAGTGCGGTAACCTGGTTCGCGGACGTTAGCGAAGGCCCTAATGTCGAGATCGCCAAAATTTATCATGACATTGCTGTATTCAACAAGGATATCGCCTCAAACACTCTTGAAGCCTCCGACAGCGGTAAGTACCTGCCGTACTGGGGAAACCTTTCAAGCCTTGCCGATATAGTCCTGAGCGATGAAAACGATTCGGAAATAGTCCCGCTCACGGTGTCGGCGGCCTTGCTTGAAGCCGTCACCACATACGCTTCCAAGTTCAAATCCGACGGGGTGCCGGAACAGGACATCCGCACAGCACTGGGAAATGTCGAAAACAGCATCAACGGGATCAGCCCGACAGGCGAGACGACGGAACGGATCAAGACGGAAGCTTTGATTCAATTGGGCCTGGCGGAAACGGCGGTTGCAAACGCCTACAGGGTGGACGACCGCGGGCTGCAGTATGGGGAGGGGTGAAGATGATTTGTAATTGTTGATTTTATTTATGGGTTCAGTGGGTTAGTGGATCGGCTTTCATTTTGGAAAATGAGAGCGATTGATCGGGAAAGGAGTTATAGCTATGTTGGAGTCTTATAAGTTATTTTGGACAAACTATTTTAATTTCAGAGGGAGGACGCCTCGCCGGGGGTTTTGGCAGGCGGTGTT
>JAISAW010000080.1 GCA_031266515.1 Eubacteriales Family XIII. Incertae Sedis bacterium | reverse complement strand
TGGCGAGCAAGAGGTTTGGTTTTGGAGGTATTGCGTTGTATAGAAAAGTTTTCGAGGAGCTTGTGGCATGGAAAAGCAGCCCACGCAGGAAACCCCTTGTACTAAAAGGTGCAAGACAGGTCGGCAAGACTTGGCTGATGAAGGAATTTGCAAGCGAAGCATATGGCGATTCGGTCTATATCAGCTTTGACAGGGATGCCGCTGCTGCCAAAATCTTTGACGAAACAAAAGATCCGAAAATTATTTTGGAACGGCTTGAATTGATTCGGGGCAAGGCGATATTGCCCGAAAAGACCCTCATCATACTGGACGAGATCCAGGAATGCCCGAATGCGCTTGGCAGCCTGAAATATTTTAACGAGGAAGTGAATGAATACCACCTCATCGCCGCCGGTAGCTTGCTGGGGACTTTCCTTGCAACACCAATGTCTTATCCTGTGGGCAAGGTGAATTTGCTGAACATCTATCCGCTGACGTTTGAGGAATACTTAGCCGCCTCCGATACGGGCATGTACAAGTATTTTAGCTCTGTCAAATCGGGTGCGGACTACGTCTCGGCTTTTCACAGCAAGATGATGGAGCATTACAGGAAATATCTGATCATCGGAGGTATGCCGGAGAGCGTACAGAGTTGGGTCAACAACGCTGATCCCGAAGAGGTTGCTGCCATTCAAAAAGAAATCACTTCTCTTTATGAAAACGATTTTACCAAGCACAGCGGAAAGGTCAACAGCGGGCGTATCCTGCAAGTGTTCCGCAGCATCGTCCCACAGCTTGCGAAAGAGAATAACGAAAAATTCATGTATGCTGCAATTGCCAAAAGCGCCCGCGCCAGAGATTTCGAAGAGGCTATTGAATGGCTTGTGTCCAGCGGTATAGCGTATCGTATTTTGAATGTTTCCAAGCCTGGATATCCTCTCAAATCATACGAAATGCTGAATTACTTCAAGCTGTTCCTGTTGGACGTGGGGTTGATAAAGCATATCTCGGGGCTTACAAACAAGTCGATCCTGCTCGGCGAGGCATTTCCATTCAAAGGGCAGCTTGCCGAGAACTATGTACTGGAACAGCTCGTGCCGCTGCTCGACCGTGCACCCAATTTCTATTCTTTCGCGCAGGAACGTGAAATCGACTTCGTACTCCAGCGCGGTGAATCCGTCATTCCGATTGAAGTAAAGTCGGGCGGCAGCAAGAGTGCCGTCAGCTTCAAGAGCTATATTGCAAAGTACCATCCCGAAACCGCGATCCGGTTCAGCGCCAACGAGTTCCTGAAGAACGGCGCGATTACGAATATCCCTCTGTACTTCGTCGGCAAACTCTTTGAATTGGCGACTGAGTTTCAGGGAGAAGATTTTCGTAAAGTATGATTCGTTCTATGATAAACTGAGTATCAGTTTATCGACGCTTGGCGACGGATGGAATCGTCTTGGAAATAGTTGACATTCCACAGTCGTGTCAGGCGACGCAGGCAGCGGATAAGTTGACGGGTTTTAACGGGATGAGCGGAAAATGAGAAAGGGGAAGCGATCGATGCAGATGAATAGTATGATGAAATCGGAAAAATGGGGGGGGGCAATCCTGTAAATTAAGCTCAGATAGCCTCACATGGAGGTATGGCGATAATGGCGAGACGACGGGCACGGGTATTTCTTCCTACGTGTCTTTTTTGTGCTTTGGTGACGGGGCAAGCAGAAAGCACACAAATAAAAAGCAAGCCGGTTTTACTCTCGTCGAAGTCATCGTAGTCATCGTCATAATCGCAATCCTCGCGGCGATAGGTGTGCCGGCGTTGACGGGCTACATCGACAAGGCACAGGACAAGCAGTATATAACGAAAGCACGGGATTTAGCGATAGCGACTCATGCTGTATTGGACGAAGCATATGCGGATGGAGAATTTTCTGACCCTAAAGGAGATCCGGATCCATCCTTCGCTGACGCTTTTGAGAACGGAGATCCAGGTTTCACTTCGGAGTTTAGGATATGGAGTATACACCGTTTGTCAGTATTCACTTCATATAGTCCTGATCGATATTACCACAGGATTTTTGATTTGCTGGGCGAAAACTACCATCAATTTCAGCTAAATAGCGGACAAGTATTTTACCCTGTGGGTTCTTCGAATTCCACAATATTCAATGCCGATGGATTTGTCTGGATGTTTTCGCCGGAAGAAATGGATCCCATGTTTGGAAGCAAAAATGTCTCCTTCATTGTTGTCACATATAAACTCACTCGGGCAAGCCATCTTGACAGTCTGAAGGAAGAAGACCCCGACGAATACGCTGATAAGATTGAGCCAAGTGAAATACTATACAGCATCACCAGCGAAACTACATATGATCCTGACGCCGGTTATGAAGTCTATCATGGTTTTTACAGAGGTATCTGATGAATCCAGAATACGTATGAAGGTCTTGGCGGTTCGTCTGTCCTGTGCCCTTTGCGAGAAAAGACAGACGAGCCATCGCGTAACCACGCTACAAAGCATTCGGCCTATAAAGCCGGGCAAATGCTGATAACCTCAACAATTACCGGCATTTGGCGCTTTTGAAACTGCTTTGAAACTGCAAAAAAGAACTGCCTCTCGTTTGCCAAGGCAGTTCTTTCATAGCAATAATCGTGGGAGGAGGTTTACGCCCCTTCGTTTTCGTAATGCGCAACCTGCGGAGTCTGCGTGTACGAACGCCCATTCATTTCTTCGTCAAGCGAGTACAGGCCCTTCGGATCCTCGCCGAAGAGGTCAAAGCGGCCGATGTTTGTCGACGCATTGTCCTCTTCCTCCACTTGCTCCTGTATGAACCAGTCAAGGAACTGCACGGTCTTGTAATCCTTGACGCCGAGCGCAGCGTCGTTGATGGCGTAGATGAGGGAAGTAACGAGCTGTTCGTGCTCAAGGCTCTGCTTTAGTATGTCACGTACACCGCCAAACTCGGTGGGAGGGGCGTCGATGGCACCGAGCTTCACCTGGCCGCCGGCGTTTAACACGTAGTTATAGATTATCAGCGAATGGTCCATTTCTTCTTTGTACTGCACGTAGAACCAATTCGCGTAGCCGTCCAAATTTTTGTCCCTGAACCAGGCGGACATGGAGAGGTAGAGGTTTGCCGAATACGCTTCGGCCACTATCTGTTTATTCAGTAGATCTTCGACTTTTGGATCAAACATGGGAATCCCCTTTCTCAAAATGCAAAATATATAGCTGCCCGAACAATAGCGCACGGTTTGATGATACAGGAGCAAACCAATGCTGACAAGAGGTGAAAATTTGAGGCAGACTGATTGAAGGCCAAATTTGCCTTAAATGTAAAATCCCCTCCGACTTGTGGTACAATTTGGTAAACTGAAAACCCGCGAAGAGAGACGAGGAAAAGGAAAATGAATGGCGCATATGCCGCTCGCATGTCAAACAGCCTAATTCACAGAAGAACCGCAATGAAACGCGGAGCCTTGCTTTTGTGCGCTGTTTTTGTTGCGGTTTCAATCCTTTCGGCGGTATTTGTTTCCACCCACGCAAACCACGAGCACGATAGCCACGGTATAGGAGGGGCTTGCGCGACCTGCGCACACGTAGCATACGTCAAAGCCATTCTCGAACAGATCTCCGCGGCGGTCGCGGGTGCTGTCGTCGTCGCCGGTGTCCTGTTCGCGCTTTTTCACATTCAAAAGCCCGCCTCGCCGGAGAAGACGGACTGCTCGCTCGTGCGCCTCAAAGTCAGGCTGAACAGCTAGAAACTTTCGCATTCGAACGCCGCGTCCGCCCGAGCCGCAGGCAGGCCTGCTTTCATGCTCAAGCGTCCGCGCTTCGGATGAACATTTTCTTGTCCATAAATAAAAGTGAAAATATCCGGAGGGATTTGAATATGAAAAAAGCTTTTCAGGAACCGTTTGCGCCGCCATGCGGCATGGTTCAAAATATGAAAAAAATCATTCCAATTTTACTGATCGCTGCTTTGACGCTGTTTGCCCTGGCGGGTTGCGGGCAGCAGGGCAAAGACGCCGATACAAGTGATACAGACGACGCTGAAAAAGACGGGAGACTCAGCGTGGTCGCCACCACCTTCGCGCCCTACGATTTTGCGAGGGAGATCGCTGGGGACAAAGCGGACATCGCCATGCTCCTGCCGCCGGGTTCGGAGAGCCATTCGTTTGAGCCGACCCCGCAGGACATCATAGATATCCAAAACTGCGATGTGTTCATATACGTGGGCGGCGAATCCGACGATTGGGTCGACGGCATCCTTGAATCCATGGACACCGAAAACATGAAGATCATCACCCTGATGGACTGCGTTGAAACGGTTGAAGAGGTGGTCGTCGAAGGCATGGAGGACGAAGAGGAAGAAGAAGGAGAGGGTGAGGACGGAGAAGAAGAAGCCGAACTTGACGAGCATGTGTGGACTTCTCCGAAGAATGCGAAGCTGATAGTGCAGAAGATCTCAGATGCGTTCTGCGCGGAGGACCCTGCAAACGAGACGGTCTACAAAGAAAACACGGAGAACTACCTCGCGAAGCTCGACGATCTGGATGCCAGGTTCCAAGCGGTAGTAGACGAGTCGGCGCGCAGGACTATAGTGTTCGGCGACAGGTTTCCGTTCCGCTATTTTGCCGATGCTTACGGGCTTGATTATTTTGCAGCGTTCCCAGGTTGCTCCACGGAGACGGAAGCAAGTGCCGCGACAGTGGCCTTCCTCATCGACAAGATAAACGAAGAAGGGATCCCCGTGGTACTTCACATAGAGCTTTCAAGCGACAAAATGGCGAACGCCATCAGTGAAAGCACGGGTGCGAAAGTGCTTCTGCTGCACGCTGTCCACAATGTATCAAAAGACGATTTTGAAAACGGGGAAGGCTATTTGAGCCTGATGACGAAAAACGTAGATGTGCTGAAGGAGGCGCTGCAGTAGTATGGCTCTCATCGTTTGTCAGGACGCGTCCTTCGCGTATGAAGGGAATACGGTTGTAAGCGGGCTCAACTTCGAGGTGAACAGCGGCGACTATCTGTGCATTGTCGGGGAAAACGGGTCGGGCAAAAGTACGCTTATCAAAGGCCTGCTTGGACTAAAAGTGCCGAGCGACGGGCGGATTTTGATAAGCGACGAACTAAAAACGAGCGAGACGGGATACATGCCGCAACAGACCGCAGCCCAGAAAGATTTCCCCGCAAGCGCTTACGAGGTCATCCTTTCGGGACGGCTTGGCTCACGCGGTATAAAGCCTTACTATTCGCGTAAAGACAGAGCGATAGCTGAAGAAAATATAAGACGCCTTGGGATAGCGGATTTGCGAAACCGCTGCTATAGGGAACTGTCGGGAGGGCAGCAGCAGCGAGTATTGCTGGCAAGGGCGCTGTGCGCCGTCGGCAAGCTGCTGCTTCTCGATGAACCCGTAGCGGGGCTTGATCCAGTCGTCACCCAGGAGCTGTACCTGTTGATAGAGAAAATCAATAAGGAGATGGGCGTCACCGTCGTCATGGTGTCGCATGACGTCCGCAGCGCTGTGAAGTTCGCCGACCACATACTCCACCTGAGACAGGAGCAGATATTTTTTGGAAGCGCCGAAGACTATATGAAGTCCGGGGTGGGTGCCGAATTCATGGGAGGTGTGAATGAATTATGATTGATACTTTGAGGGAGATGTTTTCATATACATTTCTTGTGCGTGCGGTAGTGGTGGGCTTGCTCGTGGCGCTATGCGCATCGCTGCTCGGAGTCAGCCTCGTGCTGAAGCGCTACTCTATGATAGGCGATGGGCTTTCGCACGTAGGGTTTGGGACCCTTGCGATCGCGACTGCGATGAATGCGGCACCGCTCACCGTATCCATCCCGATAGTGTTGCTCGCCGCGTTCTTTCTCCTGCGCATCAGCGAGAACAGCAAGATCAAAGGGGATGCAGCCATCGCTCTGATTTCAACATCTTCGCTCGCCATCGGCGTCATGGTGATCTCCCTTACAACGGGGATGAACACGGATGTGTGCAACTATCTTTTCGGCAGCATACTCGCGATGAGCAACGACGATGTCACGCTGAGCATCATTCTGGCAGTCGTCGTCCTGGGTTTGTTCGTATTGTTTTACAACAAGATATTTGCAGTCACCTTCGACGAAACCTTCGCAAGGGCTACGGGGGTCAGGTCGGGGCTCTACAATATGCTGATCGCTTTTTTGACGGCCATCACCATAGTGCTCGGCATGAGGATGATGGGCGCTCTGCTCATATCGAGCCTCATCATTTTTCCCGCGCTCACATCAATGCGGCTGTGCAAGAAATTCAAGACGGTGACGGTGTGTTCCGCAATCGTGTCGACGCTGTGCTTTTTTTGCGGCGTCGTCATCTCGTATATCAAAGCCACGCCGACGGGGGCAAGCGTAGTGCTCGTGAATATCGCAGCATTCCTGCTGTTTTCGGCGCTCAGGTATGTCCCCTGGGCGAAACTGAAGTCAAGATTTTTGCCGCCGAAAGAAACAGGGATGCCGGATCGTCCGGACTCACACGAGAGGGAAGTATCATGAAGAAAATAATGTTGTTGGCCGGACTCTGCCTCATCCTCGCGCTGTCGGGATGCCAGCAAAAATCCGGAATAGACCAGACCGCCCGAAATGGGAACGGCACCCCGGCGGTGAATCTGCCGAAAATTGAAGAAGTCTCCGGCGAGGACGTAGGTGATACAGCTTCCGGCAACCCATCCGATGAGGTGGTGGAGATCAAGGAGAAGATGTTCATAGCACAGGCAAATGACATTTTTTACAATGCAGAGGACTACCTCGGAAAGACCATCAAATACGAGGGGATCTTCACCGTCTATGAAGAGCCGGAGACCGGCAACAAATACTATGCCGTCATCCGTTACGGGCCGGG
This sequence comes from Eubacteriales Family XIII. Incertae Sedis bacterium, assembly GCA_031266515.1. Lineage (GTDB taxonomy): Bacteria > Bacillota > Clostridia > Peptostreptococcales > Anaerovoracaceae > JAISAW01. The sequence goes on along the minus strand of JAISAW010000080.1, from coordinate 3,765 downwards.
CTGCTGCGGCATTGACGCAAATGCGGGCTTCGAAGTGCTCTGGGGCAATGAGTATCCGAGCCAAAACGATTGGGTGGAAGCGGTCGGCATACTGGAGGAATATGAAGAGGGTGGCAATACATTCCTGCGGCTTGCCCTGTCTTCACTCACCGTGCTGCCGGTCCGCGGCGCGGAGTACGTCAGCCAATAAATGAAAACAGGGAGGCTTCGCCCCGCAATTGTGAGGAGGATGTGCAGCTGCGAGGCGAAGCCGAGTCTCCTCCAAAGCGACTGTGTGCGCACTCACTTCGCGCAGACGGTGCGAGACCCAGGTTGCACATCTCCGGCATAGATCCAACAGTAGCAAGCAATCAAAACCCACAAACCGGCGAATGCTTGTGTTCTTTACGTATGAACTATCCTTTGTTATTATTACTCGAAAGAGGCAAGGTTTATTTCTAAACTGAGCAATATAGCTGAGCAAAATAACAGAAGGGAGAGTGTTATGGGCAAGGTAAAGATCGCCGTGTTGGCAGGGACGCCGACCGATACAGCAATAGGGGTTGAACTGGTAAACGGCTACGGATACGAAGCGCTCGGCGCGCCCACATCGCAGAGCGGTCCCGAGCAGGATGAACTTCAGAAAAAAGATCCCGCAAAATTGCTGCAGGTCACACTTGGCCTGATCCGCGAAAAAGCAGATGAAGGAGCGGAAGCAGCGCTGATATATTGCAATTCCCTGAGTGTGGCGGTAGATGTGGACGAACTGAAGAAGCAGGCACCCATACCCGTGGTGACCCCGCTTGACGCGCATGCTGAGATCGCGAAAAAGTACAGGCACGTGGGAGTGCTCGCCGCTACCGCCAAATCTGTGGCAGGCCTTGAGATGGTCTACTATGATATCGGCATGGACGACGAAAACTTCGACAATCGTTTCCAGGGCTGTTCCGCACTGCCCCTCGTCATGGGTATAGAGAGGCATGAGCCTCCGCTGGGTTTGATCGAAGGGCGCGGAGTACTCGGCCTGTGTGAAGGGATGATCGGGTACGGGGCAGAATGCATCGTGCTGGGATGTACGCATTTCCCGTACATCGCAAAAGAGTTGGCGGAGCACATCAGTGTCCCGGTGATAAACCCGGACGATATCATGATGGATATGATAAAAGAATTAGCCGGTTGATTCGAGCGCGCCAGACAAAAAAGGGACGATTCAGGCAAAAAGACGAAAAGGGGACGGTTCGAGACTAAATAGAACCGTCCCTTTTCTGTCCCTTTTCTGTCTTCTTTTCTGTCTTTTCTGTCCCGGTGGCTTCCCAGGCTCATTTGTATAGATCCATGGCGAGTATGCATGAAGCGCACATCATAGCCGTGATAGTCCTCATCGCATCAACGATATCCGCTGCCTGATAAGCCACTTCGGCAGGGGAAACTCTGCGCACCCCGGGGATGAGCGTCACGGCATCGGCAATAGCGTTGCTCTTCAGCACGAGATCCACCTGTAGAGGCCCTTCGATCACAAAGGGTCTGTAGTCGCTGATATTTGATACGGCTTTTGCCACATTGCCGGCGATCAATTCTTCCGCCGCCGCAGGGCTGAGGCAGTTCACCGCCATTGTCCCGTGGGCTTTCTTCACTTCCGAATACACGGCTTCCGGGAAATCCCTGAGTACCTCGCCCTTCAGGCAGTCGTCGCCCGATACCGCGATCAGAGGTATGCCGAAGTGCCCCGCAACGGCCGCGTTCAGCCCTGTCTCACCATACGCCTTATCGTTGATCCGGACAGAGGCGAACGTAGCGCCGCTTATCGTGTGGCTCAAGGTGCCGTATGCGCCTGCCATCGCGTGGTATCCGATAAATACCGCGCCGGCAAACGATTCGTCGATGCCTTCCATCATGAGCAGAGGCTTGGGGAACCCGGTTATCAGCCTCGCGGCGGGATGAAGCTCTTCAATGAGGATATTTCTCATGGAGCCGTGGGAGTCATTGACCAATATCTCATCGACGCCGGCTTCAAGTGCCCCTTTGATGGCGGCGTTCACATCGCGGGTCAGCAATTTTCTGCCTCTATCGTATTCCCCGGTACCGGGTACTATCTGATCCCGGTGCGTCACACCGCTGATCCCTTCCATATCCGCCGATATAAATATTTTCATAATTTGCCTCATTTAATCTCTTTCCCAAATCGCAGCATACCTTTGAGAACTGCTCGGTGCGCGAAGACAATCTGTTTTCTATGCTCACGGCACTGTATTCTCGCTCCCTGAGACCGTTCAGGTCTTTGTCAGCAATACGCGTATATTCATTGAACGTGTCCGCATAAAGGGCAGCAGCAGCCGGATTGCCCGTGCGGAGTGAATCCGGCTGCCGTGCTCCAGGTTGTTATTCGTTCCAGCTCATATCCTTGAAAAAGGTGTATCCGCTGGTATAGATATAGCCGAGGTTCAGATCGGTTTTCGTGGCCATCAGGCTTTCTCCGAAGTAAACCGGCGCGACCACCGCATCGTCATTGAGTATCTGGAACAACTGCTTGTAAGCGTCAAGCCTCTGCTCGCGGTCTATCGTCGAAGAGGCTTCCTTAAAGAGTCTGTCCACCTCCGCATTGGAGTATTGCGCGATGTCGAAACCTCCGTCAGTTGCAAACACCATCGCCCATGAGTCCGCATCCTGCATCAGGGTGGTGGCGACATTGCACATTTCGTAGTTGCCCTGATCAATGTCGGATATGAAAGCGTTTGCTTCGTTCATCTCGATCGACACCTTGATCCCTGCATCAAGTAGATTTGCCTGGATGACTTCGGCGTCTTTTTCAAGTCTGCCGTCGACAGTCTTGAACGTCACGTTAAATCCGTCGGGATACCCTGCTTCGGCAAGCAGCGCCTTAGCTTTCTCGGGGTCAAAGTCGTAGCCCGTGACCTCATCGGAATAGCCGAAAGTATACTTATTCAGTATACCTTCCGCCTTGTCGGCCAGACCATTTTCAGCCATGTTTATGACCGCATCCTTGTCGATGGCGTAGTTCACCGCCTGCCTGACAAGCAAGTTGTCAAAGGGAGCTTTTGAGTTGTTCATAAAGACTGCGTTTACACCGATACTGTCCTGTCTGTAGGTTTTGAGGCCCGCATCGCTTTCAAGCGAGGCAAAGGCGCTTGCGGGTACCTTGTAGACCATATCCACTTCGCCGGACTGAAGGGCTATCACGGAAGTGTTGTCGTCGGTGATGACCTTGAGCTCGACATTCTTTATCGGGGCCGGCCCTTCCCAGTAGTCCTCAAATCTCTCAAGCACAACGCTTTGACCGAGATCGTGCTTCACAAATTTGTACGCCCCGGTACCGATGGGATTTTGGCCATAACCTTCGGGGTCGGCGGCGTAGGCTTTGTCTTCAACTATCGGGATCATAGTCATATCGAGCAGAAAAGGGGCGTCAACCGCGCTGAGAGCCACATTCACAGCGTTTTCATCGACCTTGCTGACCGCCTCTATGGAACTGACGAAATCCTGAAGGTAGGGAGAAGCCTGCGCTTTTTCGATCGTAAATACGACGTCGTCCGCATTTAAGGTTTCCCCGTTATGGAATTTGACGCCTTCGCGCAAGTAGAACGTATAGGACAGACCGTCGTCGCTCACGTCCCATTTCTCAGCGAGACCGGGTACGAATTCGGCGGCCTCCTCATCGTAATAAATCAATTGGTTGTAGATGTTTTGATACAGGGTTGAATCGAGCGAAGCCCCGGTATTGTTGGGGTCAAATGAACCCATATCGGCGTATATCGCGATAATCGCCGA
>JAISAW010000124.1 GCA_031266515.1 Eubacteriales Family XIII. Incertae Sedis bacterium | reverse complement strand
CAAAAATTTTTCTTGCATTACCGTTCAGGTTTTGTTAGACTCGACAACTATATAAATGCTATGAAGGAGTCTATCTTTCCGAGAAAGCGTTCAGAGAGTCGGCGGTTGCTGCGAGCCGATACGCATGGAGGAAAGTGTCCTCGCTCCGGAGCAGAGGGTGTGAACAGCCGGCCAGGCTAAGTAATGTCCTCCGGCAGACACCGTTACCAAAGTCAGGGATTTGATGGAATCCTACAGAGTGGTCGGTTGATTCCGGCAAGCAGGGTGGTACCGCGGAAATGTTCGTCCCTGGAGCTTTTATAGCTTCGGGGCTTTTTGTTTGCCATCAACAGCGCAACAACAAACCAAAGGTCTCCGAAGAGTCGGTGGCGTGTAGGGCGCGGGCCCTTGGAGGCCGCCGGGAATTACGGAGGTTTGAAATGGATGGTAGCAGCGAAGCAGCGAGAAGTGGGAGAGCGGGTTTCAGGAAGATCAAAATTTTTGATACGACACTGAGGGACGGCGAGCAGTCGCCCGGCATGAGCATGAACCTGCCGGAAAAAATCGAGATGGCCAGACAGCTTGAGCGCATGGGAGTGGACATCATCGAAGCGGGGTTTGCGATCAGCTCTCCCGGAGATTTTGAAAATGTGAAGACGATAGCGGAGACGCTAAAGGATTCGGTGGTCGCAAGCCTTGCGCGTGCGAGCAAACTCGATATAGACAGGGCATGGGAAGCTGTCAAGGGGGCGGTGAGCCCCCGTATCCATGTGTTCCTTGCCACTTCCGGCCTGCATATGAAGCACAAGCTGAACATGACGCCGGACCAGGTCTATGAGCAGGCAGTGGAAATGACGAAACTCGCCGCCAGGTACTGTGCAGATGTCGAGTTCTCGGCGGAAGACGCCACGCGCAGCGACAGAGGGTTCCTTGCAAAAGTCATAGGCGGCACCATTGCGGCGGGGGCGACGACCATCAACCTCCCCGACACGGTCGGCTATACCACGCCTGACGAGCACTACGATTTCTTTATGGATATGCGCGAGCGTGTGCCTGCGCTCGAAAAAGTGACCATGTCATCCCATTGCCACAACGACCTCGGGCTTGCTGTAGCAAACAGCCTTGCCGCAATCAGGGCGGGCGTGGCCCAAGTCGAGTGTACGGTCAACGGGATCGGAGAGAGGGCGGGCAACGCGGCTTTGGAGGAAATCGTCATGACGCTCTTTGTGCGCCGCGAATCTTACAAGGCAGAGACAAATATCCATACCGAAGAAATCATGCATGCGTCAAATATGCTCACGGGTATCACAGGGGTCGGCGTCCAGCCGAACAAGGCCATTGTCGGGGCGAACGCCTTTGCGCACGAAGCCGGGATACATCAGCATGGAGTGCTCTCAAACCCTCTCACGTACGAGATCATGACCCCCGAGTCCGTAGGCCTGAAGGAAAGCAATCTCGTGCTCGGCAAGCACTCCGGCAGGCATGCCTTCGGTGAACGCCTGAAAAGGCTCGGCTACGACATTTCAAAAGACGAGTTGACAAAAGTCTTCAGGAAGTTCAAGATCCTCGCCGACAAAAACAAAGTGGTGAGCGACAGCGATATCTCTGCACTTGTCGATGAGACGATGGTGGGCGAAGGTGCTGTGGGTGAAAGCTCCGTCGGCGAACAAAGCATAGGCGAGACGGCATTCGGGGAGAACTGAGATGAACACGAAGGACAGAAAAAAAATTGCTGTGGGCGATTCGGAACTCGCAGCCTGCCCCATGACAATGACGCAGAAGATACTGACAGCCCACGCAGGCCTCCCGTCTGTCCGCCCCGGGCAGTTTATTGAAGCCCGGCTTGATATGGTGCTTGCAAACGATATCACGGGGCCGGTCGCCATACGCGAGTTTGAGAAGATGGGGCGGAAAAAAGTGTTTGACCGAGAGAAAATAGCCCTCGTGCCCGACCATTTCACGCCGAACAAGGATATCAAATCGGCACAACAGGCGAAGGAGCTTCGGGAGTTTGCGAAAGCGCAAAAAATCGTAAACTACTTCGAGGTAGGGGAGATGGGGATCGAGCATGCGCTTCTGCCCGAGCAGGGCGTGGTGACGGCGGGGGATGTCGTCATAGGTGCGGACTCCCATACGTGCACCTACGGGGCACTCGGCGCCTTTTCGACCGGCATAGGCAGCACCGATATGGCGGCGGGCATGGCGACAGGCAAAGCCTGGTTCAAGGTCCCTTCAGCTTTTAAGTTCGTGCTTAGTGGCAAGCCGGGCGACTGGGTTAGCGGAAAGGATATCATCCTTCACATCATCGGCAAGACAGGAGTCGATGGTGCGCTTTACCGTTCGATGGAGTTTTGTGGGCCCGGCGTCGAGCATCTTTCGATGGACGACCGTTTTGCCATGGCGAATATGGCCGTAGAGGCGGGAGCGAAGAACGGGATATTCCCGGTTGACAAAAGTACGATGGCATACATACGAAGGCACAAATCCAAAGTCCTGAATAAAGAGCCGCAGATTTTTGCAGCGGATGAAGATGCGGAATACGAGAAAGTCTACGAGGTGGATCTTTCAAAGATCAAGCCGACGGTCGCATTCCCCCATCTGCCGGAAAACACACGGGCTGCTTCGGCAGCCCGCAACATACGCATTGACCAAGCGGTCATCGGAAGCTGCACGAACGGGCGGCTGGAAGATATGGCAGTTGCCGCAAAAATACTCAAAGGGCGAAAGGTCGCGGAAGGGGTCCGCTGCATAGTGATCCCCGCTACCCGGCAGGTCTATCTGGATTGCATCCGCCTCGGCTACGCGGAGGTATTCGTAAGGGCCGGTGCCGTATTTTCCACGCCGACCTGCGGTCCCTGCCTCGGCGGGCATATGGGGGTGCTTGCGGCTGGAGAGCGCGCAGTCTCGACCACAAACCGCAACTTCGTGGGGCGCATGGGCGACGTGGGTTCTGAGGTATACCTGTCAAGCCCGGCTGTGGCCGCGGCTTCGGCGGTCAAAGGGCGCATCACCGATCCGTCAAAACTGTGAGCTGAAAGGCGACTGTTCAGACACGCTGGTTTTTTCCGAATAACATGAAGAGCTGTGAGGCGAAGCCGAGCCATACTCTGTGCGCTTCGAGAAAGCCTGTGTGTGCCTGAATAGTTTCATCGATAAGAAAGGCAGGAAAAAATACCGATGGGAAAAGTATATAAATACGGAGAAAATGTGGATACGGACGTTATCATCCCCGCGCGCTACCTCAACATAGCGGACGGGCGGGAACTCGCGTCCCACGCCATGGAGGATATCGACGCTGATTTTTCGAAGACCGTAAAAAAGGGGGATATCATAGTGACGGGAAAGAACTTTGGGTCGGGCAGTTCGAGGGAGCATGCGCCACTGGTCTTAAAGCTGTCGGGCGTCAAAGCCGTCATAGCGCCTACCTTCGCCCGTATCTTCTACCGCAACGCGTTCAATATCGGGTTTCCGATACTCGAATGCGAGGAGGCTGCCGAGCGTATCCAGGGTGGCGATGAAGTGAAGGTCGACTTCCGCACAGGCAAGATCACAAATGTGACGAAGGGAGAGAGCTATATGGCTGAGCCTTTCCCCGACTTCATGCACGAACTCGTCAGCAAGGGCGGCCTCGTGAACTATGTAAAACAGAAATAAGAAATGAGGTAAATGTGGACTACAGGATAGCTGTTATAAAAGGCGACGGGATAGGCCCCGAGGTCGTGGAGCAGGCGCTGCTTGTGCTTGACTCTGTCGCGGAGAAATACAGGCACGGTTTCAAGTATGAGTATTTGCTTGCAGGAGGCGCGGCGCTTGAAGTTTATGGCGTGCCCCTGCCAGCGGAGACCGTCAACGCCTGCAAATCTGCAGACGCGGTTTTCATGGGGGCGGTCGGCGATCCAAGATGGGATAGCGAACCCGGCACGAACCGCCCCGAGGCCGCGATACTTGGCCTCAGAAAGGAACTCGGCCTGTTCGCAAATATCAGGCCCGCGCTGATCCTCCCTGAACTCGCGTCGGCAAGCCCGCTGAAGCAGGAGATCATAGAAGGCAGCCTTGACATAGTGATAGTGCGGGAACTCACAGGCGGGATCTATTTCGGGCCGAAAGATACGGGCAATATTGACGAGAGTTTTGAGGGGACGGAGTGTGTCGAGGGGACGTATAACTTGACACGCCGGGGCATTATTGACGAGGATACAGTGGAGGGTCGTGACAGCGTACTTTCCGCCCTTGTCGCGAAGGCAGGAGCCGGCCGCTGGACGGGGCGTACTGCATACGATGTCGAAATCTATTCGGAATATGAGATAGCCCGCATCGGGCGAATAGCTTTTGATATGGCTAAGGGACGCAAAAAACTCGTCACGAGCATAGACAAGTCAAACGTGCTCGAGAGTTCCAGGCTTTGGGCGAAAGTGATGGCGGGCCTCCAGGCTTCCGCGTATCCCGATATCGAGCTGCGGCAAATGTACGTCGATAATGCGGCTCAGCAGCTCATCAAAGATCCGAAGCAGTTTGACGTCATTGTGACGAGCAATATGTTTGGGGATATCATATCGGACGAGGCAAGCCAGATCACGGGCTCCATAGGCATGCTTCCGTCTGCCAGCCTCGGCGAAGGGCGCACTGGCCTGTACGAGCCTATACACGGGTCGGCACCGAAATATGCGGGGGCTGACCACGCGAATCCGATAGCCACGATCCTTTCCGCTGCAATGATGCTGCGCTACTCGTTTTCGCTTGAAAAAGAAGCCTCCGCGATAGAAGCGGCAGTGTCGGATTTTCTCGCTGCGGGATACCGGACGCCCGACATAGCGGCGGAAGGCACTGAGCAGGTCGGTACAAAGCGCGCCGGCGAATTGATCGCGGGATATGTGAAGGCGTAGATTTCCTGCGGCAGCTATTTGTGGCCTGTTCAGCGCGGCTGCTCGGCGGACGACCGGTGAGCCATATTCTCAAAAGTGTCATCCAGCGGTTCGAGTTCGCCGAAGCCATATTTGGCGTCAAGGGCCTTCCCGATCAAAAAGTCGGCAAGCCTGGGATTCTTCGGCAATACAGGCCCATGAAAATAAGAGCCTATGGTATTTTTGTACCGTGTGCCTTCAGTGCCGTCCTTGCCGTTATTCCCCGCGCCTCGGACGACCTTCGCCAACGGCTCGACGCCCTTGTCCAAAAATGTCTGCCCGCTGTGGTTTTCGTAGCCGACGATCTCGCCGAACTCGCTGCTCTCGCAGACGATATTGCCGATAAGCCGTTTATCGCCGGCGATGGTCTCGATGTCAAGTATGCCTATGCCCGGTATGATTTCGCCTTCGTGCGTTTTGAAAAACCTGCCAAACAATTGATAGAGGCCGCAGATCACAAGGGTTGGCGTACCGCCGTCCACCAGCGAACGCAGCGCCTGTGCGTTTTTTTGCAAATCGTCTTCGATCACGCTTTGGCCGGAGTCCTGCCCGCCGCCGCCAAAGATCAGATCCGCCTCGCATGGAAATTTGTCTCCCGGTTCATAAGCCTCTATATTCGCTTTGATGCCACGCCACTCGCAACGGCGTTTCAGCGTCAGCACATTGCCGTGGTCGCCATAAAGGTTCATCTCACGCGGGTATAAGTGCAGGATTGTCAGCTCTCTTGTCATAGTATGCCCCGGCCTTTCAACGTATTGCGGATACCCGGCATCGCCGTATAAGTGGCAGGCAAATACAGAATTGTCAGCTTCCTTGTCATAGTATGCTTCGGCCTTTCAATGCCTTGCGGATATCGAGCATCGCCGTATAAGTGGCGAAAATGCGTTTGGGGCGATCTGAAAGCCCGTAAAATTTCTGCGCCGCCGCTGCAAGGTCGGGCTCAACGGGATTGTCTACGGGCACTTCATCGTACTTGAGCCGGAGCGCCATATCGGCACCGCGTATGCCGCTGACCATCTGCACCGACCGCAAACCCGAAAAGTCCACATTCCACAGCCAGCTCATATCACGCCCATCGGCATAGTTGTCGTTGATCGCTATCATGACGTCGTGCCCGTCGCTCCCGAACGAGTTTAGCGCCAATTGGAACCCGCTGGGATTTTTGACGAGAAACAGTTCGAGCGATTGCCCGTTCACCACAAAGGATTCTCCTCGCCCGAAGGCCGACTGGATATCCGCCAGCCCGCATATCAGGGAATCCGTTTCTGCGTCGGGCAGTATCTGCCGCACCAAAGCCAGCGCGGCGGCTGAGTTGAAGATGTTGTAGCTCCCTTTGAGGGACAATGGGGCACTGGCCTTCCGGCCATCAATGATGAATTCCGCCGTATCGCCATGGATCTGCGACAGTATCACATCGGCCGGCAGGCCGGACGGCTGCTTTTCGGTATTTTGGTCCAGCAGTTCGTCGTCTTCGGGGAATTCGCCTATAAGTCCCGCGCTCAAGCCGAAATAAATTATTTTCGAATCGGCCTTCAGTGCCGTCAGTCGGCGGTCCTCGCGATTGACGACTACAGTGCCCGTAGTGGCGTCCACAACATCCGCCAGCAGCCTGGCAGTGTGGTCAATTTCGCCGAAACGGTCCAGTTGGTCCCTCATGACGTTGAGCAACAGGCAGTAACGTGGCGCGACAGCCTGCACGAATTTCACGGCGTGGGCCTCGTCCAGTTCCAGCACTGCTATATCGGCGTCAAGCCTGCCGTTCAAATCGACGCTTTCGATCAAGGCCGCTATCACTCCGCGCATGAAGTTGCTGCCGGTGCGGTTGGTGAAGACTTTCAGCCCCTGGCTCTCCAGAAGTTCCACGACGATTTTCGTGGTGGTGGTCTTGCCGTTGGTCCCGCTGACCACGGCGACGCCAAGCGGCAACCGGTTCAGGCAGTCACTTATGAATCCTTTGTCGATTTTCTCGACGACAAGTCCCGGCAGCGCTGAACCGCCGCCGCGCAACCGTGCTATCCGGCGCACCAATTTGCCGATCACAACAGAGGATTTTTTTGGCATGCGGCTATTATATATCACCTGGCAGCGGTTTTGCTTGTAAATCTGTATATCAGTCAGCCCCAAACAAAAGCGGCCCCTCCGCCGGCGGTTCAATCCTATCAATAGCCCCAATAACAAAGACCCCCTTGCGGAGGCCTTTGTTATTGGGGCTGCCCAGCGGACTTGAACCGCCTCCTGTCGCTCGCTCGCGCTCGCTCTCCGTAGGGGGCGCTGCCCCCTCCCGGCGGGTCTTGCGACCCTGTCACCCCCGGAGACGTGATCCGCAACTCGCTTTGCTCGCTGCTCCATGCGGGGAGGAATCCTCCCCGCGGCCCCTCCGCCGGCGGTTCAATCCTATCAATAGCCCCAATAACAAAGACCCCCTTGCGGAGGCCTTTGTTATTGGAGCTGCCCAGCGGACTTGAACCGCCGACTTCCTCCTTACCAAGGAGGTACTCTACCGGCTGAGTTAGGGCAGCGCGGCGATGGTTAGTATATCATAGTAGAATAGCCATGAGGACGTATTATTTTGTCGTAAGGGATAAAAACCCCGAAGCGGCAAAAAACCCCTGTAATCCATTCATCGACAGTTCTCTATATAGTGTTTTTTAGGGCATAAATGCACAAAAATCCCCAATATGATGAAATTTTCACATTCCATCGCGTAATTGTATGGTAATATTGCTCCGTGGTGAGGACTTGTAAGACAATAACAGGCGAAAAATCGCAAGAGCCGCAAATTATTGTTTGGCAAGCCCCAGTGTAGATGGTGCCGGATCGTCCGTACTGACGGCAGCCGGATCCGCAGAGTTGCGAAAGAAGGAGAGATACCCCATGAAAAAAATACTCGTTGTAATTTTGGCAATTGTGATGGTTTTTGCTTTTGCCGCCTGTTCCAGTGGCGGCGACGAGCCGGAGGCGTCCGGCGGTGACGTCGTGAAAGTCGGCTTCATTTATATAGGCACGACGAACGACGGCGGCTACACCCAGGCCCAGCACGAAGGCACTATGGCTCTTGAGGCTGCGATGGAAGGCCAGGTCGAATGCCTGATAGTGGAAGAGGTAGCGGAAGACAAGAAAGCGGTCACAGATGCGGCGGTCAACCTGATAGATCAGGGGTGTTCGGTCATAATAGGGACGAGCTACGGCTTCCAGGATGCGCTTATCGAGATGGCGACATCCGGAGACTACGCAGACATCTCATTCCTTCACTTCTCAGGAAATGAACTCGCGGACAACTACGGCAATTACTTCGGGGCGATGGAAGAGCCGAGGTACCTCAGCGGAGTGATCGCCGGGAAGATGACGACGACAAATAAACTCGGCTATGTCGCAGCCCATCCCTACACCGAAGTCAATATCGGGATCAATGCATTCACGCTCGGCGCGCAGTCGGTCAACCCGAATGTCGAAGTGGACGTCATCTATATCGGCAGCTGGTATGATCCGGCAAACGAGAAGCTTGCCGCCGAGCGCCTGCTTGAGCAGGGATGCGACGTCATCACACAACACGCCGACACCACCGGCCCGCAGATAGCGGCGGTCGACGCCGGTGCCTGGACCATCGGCTACAACCTTGACAACAGCTCAAACCCCGAGCTCGCAAGCGCTTATCTGACGGCACCCATATGGCATCATGAAGTTTTCCTCGTGCCCACCATCCAGTCCATCATCGACGGCACATGGGTCCCCGAAGCTTATTACGGCACGATGGCGGACGGATATATCTCGCTGGCGCCGCTGACGGACAACGTGAGCGAGGAAGCGAAGGCCGAGGTTGATAAAGTGCAGGACACGATCATCAAAGGCGAGAAAAAAGTGTTCACCGGCCCTATCTACGACAACAGTGGAACGCTCAAGGTCGCTGAGGGCGAAAGCCTTGACCATGACGGGATCTGGAGCATCGACTACCTCGTGCAGGGCGTAAAGGCTTCGAACATCAACTGACCGGTCGATTTTACAGGCAGTTGCAAAAGCAGAATAGATAATAATTAAGTGTGAAAAACCTTTCACACGCCGCCGGAGGCAATTCAATCATTTTTGCCTCCGGCGGAGATATAGTGCTAAATATCTAAAAAGGTTATTGTATGACAGAGACATTTTTAATGAGAAATTTGTTTCTGCAAGCGGCGATTTACTTGCCGCGTTAGCAGAAATGAGGCAAAAATGGAAAATAGCGCTGCCATAAGAATGGAAAACATAACCAAGTCTTTTGGCAGCGTTGTCGCCAATGACGCTGTCAGCTTCAGCGTCAATTTCGGCGAGATCCACGCCTTGCTCGGCGAGAACGGCGCGGGCAAGAGCACACTCATGAACATGCTGTCCGGCATATACAGGCCCGACAGCGGCTCGATTTGGATCGACGGCAAGCCCGCCAATATCACCTCTCCAGGCGCTTCGATCAGGTACAGCATCGGCATGATCCATCAGCACTTCAAACTGGTGGATGTCATGAGTGCCCTCGACAATGTCCGCATGGGCATAGGCCGGCATTCCGGCAAAGGCCGTACGGGCCGAAAAAAGGCCGCTGTGGAAATCGGAAAAAAAGCGGAGTCCCTCGGGCTTGACGTGAACCTGTCAAAAAAGGTCTATGAGATGTCCGTCGGCGAAAAGCAGACGACGGAGATAATGAAAGTGCTTCACAGAGGAAGCCGTATAGTGATCATGGATGAGCCGACTGCGGTCCTCACCCCATCCGAAATCAGAAAACTGTTCGATATCATGAGGCGTATGAAGGAGCAAGGGTGCGCGATAGTCATCATCACGCACAAACTTGGCGAAGTCATGGAGATAAGCGACCGCATCACTGTGCTGAGGGACGGCCGCTCGATAGATACAGTAGTTACGAGAGAAACAGGAATCCCGTCCTTGATCGAAATGATGGTGGGGCGCAGGATAGACTTGAAGATAGAGAGGCCTGCCACAAAACAGGGGGAGGTCCTGCTCGATTTCGATGCGGTGACGGTCGTGGGGCCGGATAGAAAAGTCGCCTTGAACGACGTAAGTTTCAAATTACGTGAGGGGGAAATACTTGGGGTCGCGGGCGTAGCCGGAAGCGGCCAGAAAGAGCTGTGTGAAGCCATCTCCGGGCTTACGAATGCAGAAAAAGGACGGATTTTTTTCGCCGGGGAAAACCTCATAGGGAAGAAGCCTTCGGAGATTATAAGCCTCGGCGTCAGGATGGGCTTCATCCCGGAAGACAGGCTTGGCATGGGGCTTGTCGGCACGATGGATCTGGTGGGCAATGTCATGCTCAAGGACTATCGCGACCAAAAGGGCATCATGCTCAGAAGGGATCTCGGTGCCGAAAAAGCCCGCTCCATCGTCGAAAAGTTCGAAGTCCTTACCCCGAGCATATACACACCCGTAGCGAAATTGTCAGGAGGGAATATCCAGAAAGTGCTTCTTGGGAGAGAGATAGACTCCGACCCGAGGCTGCTTGTGACCGCGTATCCTGTCAGAGGCCTTGACATAGGGGCCTCGTTCAAGATATACGACCTGCTGAACGAGCAGAAGAAAAAAGGCGTAGGCATCATCTTTGTCGGGGAGGATCTGGATGTGTTGATAGAAATCTCAGACCGTATCATGGTAATGTCTGGAGGCGTGGTGACAGGCACCATCGACGCTTCGCTTGCAAGCAAAGAGGAGGTCGGATTCCTCATGGCAGGCGGCGACTCGGGAGGGTTCGACTGATGAAATTCACTCCGGCTATCACACAGCGGACAGGCCTTTCGACCAGACAGTCCGTGACATACAGAGCGATAGCGATACTGCTGTCTGTCGTCGGTACGGGCTTGGTCCTGATGCTTTTCGGGCTGAACCCTGTCAGGGTGTTCGGCGCGATCATCGAAGGGTCGATGGGTACCCCCATCAGGATCCACCAAATGATAAATTCAGCTATCCCTCTTGTGATCTCCACGCTTGGTATCATAGTTGCATTCAAGATGAAGTTTTGGAATATCGGAGGGGAAGGGCAGATCGTAATGGGCGCTTTCGGAGCCGCCTTCGTGGCATACAGGCTGCCGGATCTCCCGCAGCCCTTGTTGCTCCTTCTCATGGCTGTCGCGGCGGCAGCGGCGGGTGCGCTCTGGGCTCTCATACCTGCGGCCTTCAAAGCCAAAATGGGGACGAACGAAACCATATTCACGCTGATGATGAATTACATCGCGATCTTGTTTGTGACCTTCCTCCAATACGGGCCGTGGAAAGATCCCGCCCGCGCAGGATTTCCGAGGATGCCTGATTTCAGCCCGAACGCTGTGCTCCCGAACCTTTTCGGGAACAATATAGGCTGGGTGATAGCTATGATCCTTACCGCCTTTGTATACGTATTTCTCAGCCGCACGAAGAAGGGCTACGAGATCACTGTCGTGGGCGAAAGCCCGGAGACCGCGCGCTACGCAGGCATGAATATCCCTGCCATCATCATAGTCGCGATGGCGGTGTCGGGAGGGCTGTGCGGCCTGGTCGGAATGATCCAGGCTTCGGCGATCGAAAAGACGCTCACCGCCACTATTTCAGCCGGCTACGGGTTTACTGCCATCATCACTGCGTGGCTTGCAAGGCTGAATGCGATAGTGGCCCTGTTTGTATGCGTCGTATTTGCGATGCTCGTGCAGGGTGCCGCTTTCATCCAGCTTTCGCTCGGCGTACCGGCGGCGGTGGCTGGAGTTGTACAAGGGACGATACTCCTGTTTATCCTCGGTTCGGAATTTTTCATCCAATTCAAAGTGAGATTGCCTGAAAGGCGGAGACGCACGGTATGACGAGTTTTCTTGCTGCAGCGATAGTCGCCGCTACGCCGTTGCTCTTCGCGACAGTGGGTGAGCTCATTATGGAGAAGTCCGGAAGCCTGAACCTCGGGGTGGAAGGCATGATGCTGATGGGCGCGATCGCCGGCTTTGTCGGGGCAGCAGGCTCGCAGAACGCGGGAGTGGCGCTTTTGTCGGCGTTTGCGGCGGGTGCGGGAGGGGCTCTTATCTTCGCTTTCCTCACCGTCACACTCCGCGCAAACCAGGTCGTGACGGGGCTCACCCTCACGATTTTCGGGACCGGTGTGACGAAGTTTATAGGAAATGCGTATATGGGGCAATCCGTGCCCGGCCCTGTAAGGGCGTTTTTCGCAAAGACGGCTGTCCCCGGGCTTTCAGATATCCCTTTCATCGGGGATGTCTTCTTCAAGCAGGATATCTTCATTTATATAGGGTATGCGGTGGTGGCGCTCGCGACGGTCTTTCTCTTCAAGACCAGAGGCGGATTGAATCTGAGGGCTGTAGGCGAAAACGCTTCTGCCGCCGACGCGACAGGCATAAATGTGGCTTTCGTCAGGTATATGGCATGCGTCGTCGGAGGCGGGCTCTGCGGCCTTGGCGGCGGATACCTCGGTATCGTATACGTGCCGATGTGGCAGGTGGACGTGGTGAACGGACGCGGATGGATCGCTGTCGCCCTCGTGATATTCTCCGCGTGGAACCCGATCAAGGCTTTTGCCGGGTCGCTGCTCTTCGGGGCGTTGGCCATCCTCGGGTTCACATTGCAGCTGATGGAAGTCTCGATATCGCAGTATTTGGTGGATATGTTCCCGTACATCGCGGCCATCGTTGTGGTCATCATCAGCACACACAGGAATATGAAGGAGGATTTGCCGCCCATGAACCTCTCCGTCCCTTATTTCAGGGAGGATCGGTGATGCCTTTGTTTTGTCGCTGTCCAGTCGCCGCGCTTTTGAAAAAAATAAAGCATACCTGGATATTAGCGGTGTCATGAGGCGTATGGAATGCTTTGGCGAAGTATAGAGAATTTTCGAAGACGCACAGGTATGATTGATACAGGGAACGAAATAGAATAAAATACAAAGTTACATAAGTATAGTATCAGTTTGCAGCGGCAAACTGACATGAGGAATGAAAGGAAAAAGACATGAAAAAAGTGAAAATCGGTTTGCTCGGCATGGGCAACATAGGAACGGGCTCGTATAAAGTGCTCCATATGAACCACGGCCATATTCTGGAGACTACCGGGCTTGACCTCGAAATCACTAAAGTGTTGGAGGTATTGGTAGACCGCGACCGCGGCATTCCCATTCCGAAGGAAATATTCACGCAGGACTTTGAAGACATCCTGAACGACCCCGAGATCAGCATAGTCATCGAGCTGCTCGGCGGCTATGAGCCGGCGACGACCTATATGGAGCAGTGCCTCGAAAAAGGCAAACATGTCGTCACCGCAAACAAGGCTGCGGTAGCGGCAAATTGGGAGAGGATCACTGCAGCCGCCGAAAAAGGCGGAAGCCTGTTCAGGTTCGAAGCGAGCGTTGGCGGCGGGATACCCTGTATCAATGCCATCACCACCCAGCTTTCGGCAAACGTCATCACTGAAGTGATGGGCATACTGAACGGCACGACCAACTATATACTCACGAAGATGGGCGAAGAGGGCAAGGAGTACGGCGAGGCGCTCAAAGAGGCCCAGGAAAAAGGCTTTGCCGAAGCCGATCCTACTGCGGATGTGGAAGGCCATGATGTAGCGAACAAACTCTCCATACTGATGTCGCTCTGCTTCGGCAAGAGGGTGCATCCTGACGATATCCCGACGACGGGCATCACCGATATCACGAAGGAAGATATCGCGGACGCCGAGTCCCAGGGGTGCGTCATCAAGCTCATCGCAAACGGGGTCAGGAACGGCGACGAAGTGACTTGCTTCATCCAGCCGACGTACATCAACAAAAACCATCCGCTCGCCGGGGTCAAGAACGAATTCAATGCGCTCTTCCTCAAGGGCAACGCCGTTGACGATGTCATGATGTACGGCAAGGGCGCGGGTCCGTTCCCGACGGCCAGCGCTGTGCTCGGGGATGTGATAGAGGTCGCAAAGTTGGTGTGATCCTCTTGGAGCGCATGAATGAGGAAGCAGTTATAATATGAAAAAAACAATAAAAGATATCGACGTGGGCGGCAAAGCCTGCATCGTCAGGTGCGATTTCAACGTGCCTTTGGACGGGGACGGGAATATCACTGACGATACGAGGATAGCCGCCGCGTTGCCGACGATAGAGTACCTCATATCCGAAGGGGCAAAGGTCGTTTTGTGTTCGCACCTCGGCAGGCCGAAGGGCGAGCCGAAGCCTGAATTTTCGTTGGCACCGGTTGCGAAAGAGCTTTCCGCCAAACTCGGAAAAGAGGTTTGGTTCAAAAGTGTCCCCGAGGTGATAGACAGCGAAGTCAAAGCCAAAGCGGCATCCCTCGCGGACGGCGAAGTGATGCTGCTCGAAAATACCCGTTACCGAAAAGAAGAAGATGCAAAGGACCTGGCTGTACAAGAGCCTTTCGCAAAAGAGCTGGCGTCGCTGGCGGACATCTTTGTCAATGACGCTTTTGGCACTGCGCACAGGCATCATGCTTCAACGGCGGGAATAGCCGACTACTTGCCGGCGGTATCGGGATTCCTTATCGAAAAGGAAGTCAGGTATCTCGGTGAAGCGCTGACTGACCCGAAGCGTCCCTATGTAGCCATCCTTGGCGGCGCCAAGGTCTCGGACAAGATCACTGTGATCGAAAACCTGCTTGAAAAAGTCGATACCCTGCTTATAGGCGGCGGTATGGCGTATACATTTTTGAAAGCGAAGGGTTTTGAGATCGGGACGTCAATCCTCGATAGCGAGCATGTCGGGCTTGCAGGCGAGCTTATAAAAAAGGCCGACGACAAAGGAGTGGCCCTGCTGCTCCCAGTTGATATCAAAGCCGCGGAGGCTTTTGAAAACGACTCGCCGACGGGCGTCTACCCGGCGGATCAGATACCGGCGGACAGGATGGGGCTTGACATAGGCCCCGATACCATAAGCCTCTTCGCGGAAAAGATCGCTTCAGCCGGGACTGTCTTTTGGAACGGCCCCATGGGCGTCTTTGAGATGGCAAACTTCGCACTCGGGACAAAGGCTGTGGCGGAAGCCCTCGCAGGCTCTGGCGCAGTCACCGTCATAGGCGGCGGAGACAGTGCTGCTGCGGTGGAGAAGTTCGGGCTCGCGGACAGGATGACGCACGTCAGCACGGGCGGCGGCGCCTCAATGGAGTTCATCGAAGGCAAAGCCCTGCCCGGCATAGCGGTGCTTCAGGACAAATAGTGGTATTTTGCAGTAAAGCGCCGTCGCCAGGGCGGCGCTTCAAACTTTAATAAAAAATACGCGATAAGCGGATATTTGATTGTCAAGGCAATGAAAGGAAAAGGGGGTCAATACATGAGAAAAAAATTGATAGCCGGCAACTGGAAGATGTATAAGACAGCAGCGGAAGCCGTGGCTTTTGCGGAAGAATTCTCTGCTGTCGTCAATGCCGCAAAGCCGGAACCCGATATTGCCATCTGTGCCCCGTTCACGGATCTTGCCGCATTGATCCCTGCGTTTGGAGGGTCGGCGGTGAGTGTGGGGGCGCAGAATGTGCACTTCGAAAAAGAGGGCGCGTTCACCGGGGAGATCTCCCCCGGAATGCTCGCAGAGGCAGGCGTAGACTACTGTATAGTCGGGCATTCGGAGCGGCGGCAGTATTTTGCCGAGACCGACGAAGGGGTGAACCTCAAGGCAAAAGCCCTGTTTGAAGTTGGGATCATCCCCATTGTCTGCGTCGGGGAAGTCCTTGCTGAGCGCGAAGCCGGCAGGGAAAAGGACGTCGTCGGCAAGCAATTGCGAGATGGCCTCGCGGGGATTGCCGGGCAGGACTTCGAGAAGCTTGTAATAGCGTATGAGCCTGTCTGGGCGATAGGGACCGGTCGCACGGCCACTTCGGGGCAGGCTGAAGAGATGTGCGCTTATATCCGCTCCGTAGTGAAGGAGATGGCGGGCCAGGATGTCGCCGATAGAGTGCGCATACAGTATGGCGGCAGCGTCAACGCCGAAAACGCCGCTGAGATCCTCGGCCAGCCTGATATAGACGGCGCGCTCGTAGGAGGCGCTTCGCTGTCGCCGGATAAGTTCATCACCATCTGCAAGGCGTGAGGCCCGCAGGCGGTTTTGATATAGGGTAGTATGATAGAAATTAGTTATTGTTTGTTTATCAGGAAGAAGGAAATTTAGAACTATGGAACTAACATTTCTCATTTATCTTGCACCGGTAGCGGGCATCATCAGTTTGATCGCCGCCGGTATCATCGCGAAAACGGTGCTTGCCAAAGATGCGGGCGATGAGAGAATGCGGGAGATATCCGCCGCTATACAGGAAGGCGCGATGGCTTACTTGAAGCGCCAGTACAAGACCATCGCAATAGTTGCGGTCATACTTGCGGTGGTGATAGGGGTCGTCCCCGCGCTTGGATGGAAACTCTCAATCAGCTTTGTCATCGGCGCTCTTGCGTCCGGCGTAGCGGGCTTCATCGGCATGAACGTCTCCGTGAGGGCGAATGTCCGCACGGCGGCGGCGGCGAAGAAATCCCTGCAGGAAGCGCTTACGGTTGCGTTTCGCGGAGGCGCTGTCACAGGGCTTGCCGTCGTCGGCCTTTCGATGCTCGGCGTCAGCGGCATGTATATCCTCTTCAAGGATATCAATATCGTCATAGGCTTCGGCTTCGGCGCTTCGCTGATCTCTCTGTTTGCCCGTGTCGGCGGAGGCATCTACACCAAAGCCGCCGATGTAGGCGCTGACATCGTGGGCAAAGTGGAAGCCGGCCTTCCCGAGGACAGCCCGAAAAATCCCGCGACGATTGCGGACAATGTGGGCGACAATGTAGGCGACTGCGCAGGTATGGGAGCCGACCTCTTTGAGACATACGCTGTGACGCTGCTCGCGAGCATGCTGATCGGTGCCAGCCTCGTGGGAGGGAATTCGTTTGCAGCGAAGGAAGTGGTTTTCCCGCTCGCGCTTGGCGCTGCGGCCATCATCGCTTCCATAGTGGCGGTATTTTTCGTCCGCCTCGGGGCGAGCAAGAATATCATGAATGCGCTTTACAAGGGAGTCGGGGCGGCGGCGGTCGTCAGCGCGGCGGCTTTCTTCGGCATAGCCCGCTATATCTTCGGCCCCGAGGGGGTCAAGTATTTCTGGGTCGCCCTCGTCGGCATCATCATCACGGTGCTGATGTTCGTGTTTACCGAATACTACACCGCTACAAAGCACAGGCCCGTCAGGGCCATTGCGGCGGCTTCCGAGACAGGCGCTGGCACGAATGTCATTTCCGGGCTTTCGTTCGGCATGGAATCGACGATAATGCCTGTCATCACGATAGTCGCGGGCATCCTCGCCGCGTTTTACATGGGAGGCGGTACGCTTGAAGAGCCGGCTCTCGGCCTCTATGGCATAGCGATAGCAGCTGTTTCGATGCTGTCCACCGCGGGAATGATAGTCGCGCTCGACAGCTACGGCCCGATCACCGACAACGCCGGAGGTATCGCGGAGATGAGCGAGCAGCCGCCCGAGGTCAGGGAGATCACCGACGAGCTCGATGCGGTCGGCAACACCACGAAGGCTGTCACGAAGGGCTACGCGATAGGCTCTGCGGCACTTGGTGCGCTTGCGCTCTTTTCTGACTACCATGACAAGCTCGGCGACGTCAACGCGAACGACCTCATGATCAACAACCCGATAGTGCTCGTAGGCCTTCTCATCGGAGGGCTGCTTCCGTTCGCGTTCACTTCCGTGACGATGAGGGCGGTCTCAAAAGCTGCCATGGGCGTCGTACAGGAAGTCCGCAGGCAGATCAAAGAGATCCCGGGGATCATGGATGGCACGGCAAAACCGGAGTACGGCAAGTGCGTGGACATCGTTACCTCTGCGGCTCTCCGCGAGATGATAGTCCCCGGCGCCATGGCGATAGTCGTGCCTGTGCTGGTAGGCCTCATCCTCGGGCCATTCGCTCTCGCGGGGCTGCTTATAGGTATCATCGTCGTTGGGCTCATGCTTGCGATGACGCTGAACAACGCGGGCGGCGCGTGGGACAACGCGAAGAAACTCATTGAGACGGACGGGCTGTACGGCGGCAAGGGCTCTGAGGCCCACAAGGCCGCTGTAACGGGTGACACCGTGGGCGATCCCACGAAGGACACTTCAGGCCCCGGGCTGAACGCCCTCATCAAGGTCGTAAACATGGTCGCCATCCTGTTCATCCCGCTCTTCCTCGCAGGAGGCCTGCTGGGATAAAGGGCCGCCCGGCGGTGGCGACGTAAGTAAACAAGTAAGTAAACAACAAAAATATTATCCGAAAGCTGCTTGAAATCCTGAAGCGGCGCGGTATAATTGAAACAGAAAGGGACAGCCGCTTTGATCATGGCGGCTCGCCCCAACGAATGAGGTGAAACCGTCAGTTCAATAACTGGCGGTTTCTTGATCGTTAGTCCCTGTTTTTAAACAGGGCGATGACTTCGATTATAACGAGTACGAACATCAGCAAAAGCTGGATATAAGCCGCGTCAATCATGAGCCTCACCCCCTTCGATTTTTACAACGAGC
>JAISAW010000023.1 GCA_031266515.1 Eubacteriales Family XIII. Incertae Sedis bacterium | reverse complement strand
CCATTTGCACAATCCCTTCACTACCTATAGAATACGGGCATGATAGCTTTCTTATATACCATCATATATGTGCTGGTCTTTGCCACCGGCGCTGTCATGGGCAGTTTTCTGAACGTGCTCATATACAGGGTTCCGAGGGGGATGGACTTCGTGAAGGGATACTCCATGTGCCCGAACTGCGAGCACAGGCTTTATCCAAAGGATCTTGTACCGATATTTTCCTACCTTTTCCTCGGGCGGAAATGCCGGTACTGCAAGGAACCCATTTCCCCGAGGTATATGCTCATCGAGACCCTGATGGGCGGGCTGGCGCTGCTGTCCTGCTTCGCATTCACGAAGCCCACAGCCTTCCTTTCGCCCGGAACGGCCTTGCCGGGCAGCTACGCAGGGATAGCCGCTGCGACACTCTGCTTCGCAGCGCTTTTCCTGCTTGTGGCGATCACATTCATAGACATGGACACTATGGAAATATACGATTCGATGAACCTGGCGCTTCTCGTCTGCGGCATAGCGGCAATCTGGCTTGGGCCGTCTGTGACCCTTGCTTCGAGGTTTATCGGCCTTTTCTGCGTCAGCGTGCCGCTGTTTGCGATAGCTTTTTTCATCGGGGGCGCTTTTGGAGGAGGCGATGTGAAGCTGATGGCGGCGGCCGGGTTTTTGCTCGGCTGGCAATGCGTACTGCTTGCCCTCTTCATAGGGATAGTTCTCGGAGGCATCTATGCCATAGCAATGCTCGCCATGAAAAAACTTAAAAAAGGCGACCACTTCGCGTTTGGGCCTGCGCTGTGTACTGGAATCGCGATATCCATGTTTGCGGGGGATACCATTATAAAGTGGTACCTCGGCTTCCTCCTGTGACCCTCCAAGCTGGTCAGCACCTGAATAGTTTCCACCAATAATATCAATAATCTGTTGATATTTACATCAACTTCGAACTATAATCATAAGATGATGAAATTCTGCAGGAGAGCGGGTGTCCGCTCTGATGTTTTTGGGCGGAAGAATTGTGACAATTGAGAAGGGGATAAGGTGCCACTTTATAATTATAATGCGGTAGCGCTTGACGGTTCAAAAGTCAAAGGAAGGAGCGAGGCGGCCGATACAAGCCACCTCGCGGTTTTGTTGCGGGAAAACGGGCTGTTTCTGGTCGAATCGAAAACGAGGGAAGCCAAGACAACATTCAATAAATTGAAGACCCGCGAAGTAGCGGATTTTTGCCGCGAGATGGCGGCCATGCTCGCTTCCGGCGTCACTTTGATAAAGGCGATGATGATCATGATGCAAAGGGATATGAAGCCTCACATCAAAAAGACATACAGAGCCGTGATAGACGACCTCCAGCGCGGCTCCACTTTGTCGGACGCCATGTACCAACGAGGGAAGGCCTTCCCCGAACTTCTCATAAACATGATGCGCGCCGGCGAGAGCACGGGACGGATGGATCTGACAGCGCTGAAGATGGCGGACAACTACGACAAAGAGTATCGCCTGAACAGAAAGCTGCATGCAGCGATGATCTACCCCATCGTCCTCCTGATACTGCTCACGGGGGCGGTGCTTATCATATTCACATGGGTCATACCGCAGTTCATGTCCATGTATGAAAACATGGAGCTGCCGCTCCCTACAAAGATCGTCCTTTCGATCAGCGACTTCCTTATGAGCAACGGGGTATTCCTGGTAGCAGGGGTCATCATATTTGTCATACTGCTCCTGGCGTTTTTCAGACGCCCCGGCCCAAAGCTGTGGCTTGACCATTTCAAACTGCGCATACCCAAGATCGGCAAACTTTTGAAGACCATATATACCGCAAGGTTTGCACGTACATTGGCTTCACTCTATGTCAGCGGCATCCCGATGATCCAGGCGATGAACGTATCGAAAAATATCATCGGCAACACATACATCGAAAGCCAGTTTGGGCTTGTGATAGAGAGCCTTGGCAATGGCCGCACACTCTCGCAATCGGTATCCCTGGTTGATGGGTTTGAGAGCAAACTTCCATCAACGATTCTCATAGGCGAAGAGAGCGGCCGCCTTGAGCAGATGCTCGAATCGGTTTCAGACCAGTACGACTATGACGCAGAGATGGCGACAGCAGGCCTGATCGCGACTATGGAACCCGTGCTCATCGTTTTTATGGCTGTCATCGTCGGGTTTGTCATCATATCCGTCATGCTGCCGCTTTATAGTATGTACTCGTCGATCGAAACGGGAGCTTGATGACGGAAAGCCGGCAAGAGGAAGGGAGATCCTGATATGAGCGTATCGCTGTATTGCTCACCTACACACTTGAAAATTATCATAGGGGACGCCGACAGAGGCGGGGTGAGCATAAGTGACTTCGAAGAGTACCTGCTTCCCGCAGGGGCGATGATAAACGGCATCATCACGGATGAGGACGTGATGATCGGATTCCTGAAAAACATCGTGGCAAGCCGGTCACTGTTAAACCAAAAAACGCATATCGTCATCGACAACAACAATATAAAGGCGAAGATACTGGCACTGCCGCCAGTGAACGAGTCGCAGATGCTCGGGCTGGTGATGCGCGACGTTGAGCATTTCGAGGGGACGAACCTGGACGATGTCGTCATAGACTACGCCATCATTGACCCGGTGGCAGGGGAAGGCGGCGTGAAAGTGCTGTCAGTAGCGGTGGACAAGAATTTGCTCTACAGCTACCGAAACGTGATAGTGAGCGCGGGGTTTGACCCGGTCAACATAAACATAGGATTGAATACCATGATCAAGCTCGCAGGCCTGATGCCTCAGCTCAAAACAGGCAACTGCATACTGGCCGGGCTGGACGACCAGCGGCTGATGCTGGCTTTGTTTGAGGAAGGTACCTACATCCTTTCAAACAAATACAGGATCATGGCCGAAATCGGCACCCCCGAATGGTATCAGGAAATAGGAGGGGACATCCACTCCGTCATGCAGTTCCAGACAGGGCAAAAGCCAGACGCCCAGGTCTCCGCCGCATACTTCGCGGGCACGGCCGGAGACCAGACCACGGGGCTTGCTTCATCGCTCTCGTACCTTGGCATAAAGATACAGGATTTGAATTTGGCAGACATCTCGCATTTGAAAGGAAGCGCCGCCGAAAAGAAAGATATGTTTTTGCCTGGAAAATATATCTTCAATATAGGGACGCTGCTGAGGAGGTGAGAGCGTGGCTAAAACAGTAAAAGTAAGAGACATAAACCTGCTGCTCGCCATGGACAGAGGCGTCAAGAAGAGCAAAGGCTCCGGCGCCAAATTTTTGCCGCTGCTTATGATAGTGGCTGCAGTGGTGGCCATCGCCGCCGCAATGGTGTTCTTCTACATGCAAAACAGCGACCTGAAAAGCCAGATTGAGGAAATCAACCTTTACCTCAACGATGAGACGACCAAGAGCGCCGCTGCGGACTCAATCGCCGCGCAAACCATGGCAGGCCTCATGTCTTCGCTGAACCAGTCACTGGAAAAGACCGTCTCCGACCTTTCGAGTTACCCCCAGATCAGCGGGGAGCAGATAGACCGCATATACACGTTTGCGGGAAACAGGGTCCAGATCGATGACAACTTCTCTTTCGACAACTCGACAGGAAGGCTTGACCTTTCGGTCACTTCGGACACCGCGGCAGGAGTGCCGATATTTGTCTCGCAGCTCAGGGCGAGCGGGATGTTCGAAGAAGTCACCTATCAGGGCTACCAGGAGACGTCCACTTCCTCCGAGGGGCCGCAGAGGACGGATCCTGTTACGGGCGAATCCGTTTCCACTACGGTCACGACGAGCGCATACCATTTCACGGTTTCCTGCATGTGGCAGAGGCCCACACCGATTTCATTTGAGACGCCTGCGGCTACCGGCGGTGGCGCTACGGCTGAAGGGGGACAATGATGAACGGAAACTTCACAAGCGGACAACCGCAGATGGTGCCAGCGGCTGGGGCGGCACCCGTGAACGTATCGCAGCAAGGCGGCATAGCGGCCAGACAGCCCGGAAGCCTCGTCGTGCAAAAGAAAAAGCCATTCGCCTTCATCGGGAAACTCAGCTTCAGGGAGAGGCTTCTGATAATAGTTTTCGCCACGGCGCTGATACTGGGGGCGGGCATCTACTTCCTGATACTGCCCCAATACGAAGAAAACTCCAGCCTGAAGGATGAGCTTAGCCGGCAGCAGAGGGCTGAGATCAACATGCGCGAGCAGATACAGCAAAAACCGGCTTACGACGAACAATACAACACCGCTTTTCAAAAATATGAGACAAACAAAACATTCTTCTACACCCCGATGTCGCCTGAGCAGCTTGATGAAAGCGTGACAAACCTGCTTATAGCGAACGGACTCAAGCCGGTTTCGCTGTCGATGGGCTCGCTGTCGAGCTATACAGTAACCCCATACTCCCCGCAGTCTCTCACCGATAATGTTGTAGCTGAGCTGGAAGAAGCAGCACAGAGAAATGCTGCTGACAACGCTGCACCCAATGAGACGCCCAGCGAGGGCCTTGATGCGGAAAGCAGCTCGTCTTCGAGCGGCATCGGCAGCATCCCCGCAGCTGATGAGACCCTGACAGAAAACGAAGACACCCTTCCGAATGTCACTCAAGGGGGTTCGTCGGAGTCCTCGTCTACCCCCTTCAATTGCTACGCCTACGACGTCAATGTCTCCGCGACGGGAACTATGAAACAGCTTTACAACCTGCTGGCCGCAGTAAACGGAAACAGGGCGATGGATATCCTCCGCCTCAGTTTCAGCGGGAGCGCATCATCCCAATCATCGTCTTCTTCGTCCACAAGCACGGGGAACACAAGCGGCACGGGAAGCAACAGTGATGACCGCTCATTTTCGATGCAGTTCAGGCTGTATGTCTTCGTCGAGAGCGCAGCTTTGAACTCAAGCGACCTCGGCTCGGCGCTGAACGCAGCCGCTACCGGCTAAGGGACTGCAGCCCCAATCGGCTGACACCGGCTGACACCGGATTGACGGCAACCTATGGCAAAACCGATGGGCTGAAGCCGCCAGAAGACTGATACATTTATAGCAACAGGGTTTTACCGTTGCAGAAGGGACGGAATAGATGGCTGAAACAAGACAGATAAGGATAGGCGATCTGCTGAAAGAGTATGGCTATCTGAATGACGACCAAATAGCCAGAGGGCTCGAATATCAGAAGGCTAACGGCATCAGGCTCGGCGAGGCTTTTATCGCGCTCGGCTTTGTGACTGAAGCCGAGGTCAACCAGGCGCTCTCCCATAAGCTCGGGCTGCCGCAGATTGCGCTGGATACGGCCAGAGTGGAAATCACAGCCGTCGCCAGGCTGCCCAGATCCGTAGCGGAAAAAGACATGGCGATAGCGGTCAGCGAAGATGCAGGCGCCCTGAACGTGGTCATCAACGATCCTCTGAACCTTCACGCCATCGAAGAGATACAGCGTATCACCTCGATGCCTACGAACCTCATCATAGGCACAAAGGCGGACATTTCCGCAGCGATATCCAAGTACTACGCGGAGGTCGACGCGCGCGAAGCAGTGGCGAGGATGGACGCACAGCCAATTGACCTCTTACCAGAGATCGGTGAGATCAATACCGTCTCACTCGGCGACGACGCCACACCTGTGGTCAACCTCCTGAACACAATGATGCTCAGGGCTTTCAACAGCGGCGCGTCCGACTTGCACCTTGAACCTTACGACCTGACAAGCAAGATCCGGATGAGAGTCGACGGTGCTCTTGTGGACTATGCGGATATTCCTAAAAACGTACACCCTGCGCTGATCGTGCGCCTCAAGATCATGAGCAATCTCGACATAGCCGAAAAACGCCTGCCTCAGGACGGGCATTTTCGTGTCAATATCGACGATGCCGACCTGAATATAAGGATTTCCGTCATACCGACCATCTACGGAGAGAAAGCCGTACTGCGTTTCCTTACCACAAATACGACCATCGATCACGCCAGCCACTTTGGAATGATCGAAGAGGACTATTCCAAATTCATGGATATCCTGAATACTCCGAATGGCATCATATATATCACCGGCCCTACGGGAAGCGGCAAGACGACCACCATGTATATGGCTCTCGAAAGGTTCAAGCAAAAACAGATCAATATAAGCTCCATCGAAGACCCTGTCGAGAAGAACCTCGACGGGATCAACCAGGTGCAGGTCAACAATATGGCGGGACTGACTTTCGAAGTCGGCCTGCGTTCCCTGCTGAGGCAAGACCCGGATATCATCATGGTCGGAGAGACGAGGGACGCGGAGACAGCATCCATCTCGGTCAGCGCAGCCATCACCGGGCACATCGTGCTGTCCACGCTCCACACCAACGACGCGCTGACATCGATAGTAAGGCTTGAGGATATGGGCGTACCGTCATATTTGGTAGGGAACTCCGTCGTAGGTTTGGTGGCGCAGAGGCTTCTCCGCAAGATTTGCCCGTATTGTATGGAAGAGTACGAGATCAGCGACCTCGAACTGCTGAACCTGCGCGCCTCCAGGGAAGAGGTGGGTACGCTGAAACGCGGAAACGGCTGCCATGTCTGCAACAACACCGGGTACAAAGGGCGTATCGCGATCCACGAGATCGTAGTGGTGGACAAGCGGATGCAGCGGATGATAGCGGAAGAAAGCCAAATGGGCGCGATTTATGATTACGCGCGAAAAGAGCAGGGGATGGCGACCCTTCGCGACCGTGCCCGCGCCCTCGCCATTGAAGGCGTCACCTCAATGGAAGAATTCCTGAAGATAGGAGAATCCCTTGACTGACCCGCGCTGGATGTCAGCGGATGCGTGGCAGCAATATCCCCCAATCACGGATGAATCCCTTGACTGACGCGCGCGTGATGTCAGAGGGATGCCAGCGGATGAAAAGGGATGCAAAGAGATGCCGGGGTAATAAGGTGAAATAGAGAAAATTCGAAAGGACAGGCCATGAGTGCTCTGACGATAGAAACATTGACCAGCTACGCACGGGAAAACGACTGCTCGGACGTACACATCACAAACCATCAGCCCCCTACCTTCCGAAGGCTCGGGTCGCTCTTCATCGGTCCCTTCATGGGAACCCCCGAAGACTATAAAAACCTGATATTTTCCATATTGAGCGATATACAGAAGCAAGCCTTTGCGGGCGGATCGGATCTTGACTTTTCCTTTGAGGACTCGATCGGGTGCAGATACAGGGTAAACGTATACAAACAGCAAAATGAACCGGCTGCGGCCATCAGAGTGCTCAGGAACGACATCCCTACCCTGCTTGACCTGCATTTGCCCGAAGCCATCCGGCTTCTCTGCGAACAGCCTCGCGGGATGGTGCTTGTCACCGGCCCTACGGGATCGGGCAAATCCACTACCCTCGCAGCCATGATAGACTATATCAACGAACACAGGCAATCCCACATCATCACGGTAGAGGATCCGATAGAGTACGTGCACACAAGCAAGAACTCACTGGTACACCAGAGGGAAGTACACCGCGACGTGAGATCGTTCGCGGATGCGCTTCGCTCTGCGATGAGGGAAGACCCCGATGTCATACTCGTAGGGGAGATGCGCGATTTCGAAACCATCTCAGCTGCGGTGACGGCGGCGGAGACAGGGCA
Organism: Eubacteriales Family XIII. Incertae Sedis bacterium; assembly: GCA_031266515.1. Lineage (GTDB taxonomy): Bacteria > Bacillota > Clostridia > Peptostreptococcales > Anaerovoracaceae > JAISAW01. Next base: position 7,630 of record JAISAW010000023.1, on the reverse strand, counting down.
TTTGGTCTTTTCCACTCTTCATACGACAGGCGCGGCGCAGACCCTCGACCGTATAGTGGACGTCTATCCATCCCACTCCCAGGGCATGATCCGGTCTCAACTTTCGGGCGTACTCCGGGGTGTCATCACCCAGACCCTCGTGCCGCGCATGGACATGAGCGGGCGTGTGGTGGCTACCGAAATCCTGATAGGTACGGATGCCGTGCTAAACCTGATCCGCGAGGGCAAGTACCACCAGATCGGCAGCACTATGCAGGCGGGTGGCGCGTTTGGGATGCATACCCTTGCCGGCGACCTGGCGGACCTGGTGCGAAGAGGCGTGATTGACCGCAACACCGCAAACATAGCAGCCACCAACAAGGAAGAGCTGTATCAGTACCTGGGGCAGTGATTCCTCGGAATTTTCAGGATTTGACCCGGATTTATCCAGCAACTGTGCAGCTGCGGGGCGAAGCCGAGTTTCATCTTATGCAGCTGCGAGGCTTGGGATGCAAATCTCCGGCGTACATCTGAGCTGTAATCATTTATGGGATTTCCCCTGCACAATATTCACTTATCGACGCAATTGCGGGAATTTTTGTGTATAATAATCCGAGTGTGTAAACGGGAGAAAATTTCATGAGGATATCGGTAAAAGGAAGGTACGCGCTCGCGGCAGCCGTGCTTATGGCTGAAAAGACAGCTAACGGCGGCAACTTGACTGTCGCATGCATTTCATCGGAACTGGGGATATCAAAGATATACCTGGAGCAGGTATTCACCCAGCTGAAAAAGCTCGGGATAGTGACCAGCACCAAGGGCCCGAAAGGCGGCTACCAGTTGGCAAAACACCCCGCCACGATAACAGCGTGGAACATCCTGTCAGCGCTCGAAACGACATTGACAGAGGAAACGGAAGAGACGGTTTCCGAAAAGGCGCCGGAGATGGAAATAGTTTTGGATGAACTCGTTTTTGCCCCGCTTGACAAAGCGGTGAGGGAGCAGCTGAATTCGGTGACACTGTGCCAACTCTGCGGGTTCGAGCAGCAGCAAAAAGTAGATCAATCTTTCATGATGGGACTATAGGACAATGACAGAAACGAACAGCAAATACATAGACTTGAAAAAAGGATTGCCGAGAGTCGGCAACAATGAAACCCTTTACAAAAAGCTCCTAGGAAAATTTAATGTCGATATCGGCGCGCTTGAAACCGCACTCAACGGCGGGGAATATATTAAAGCCGGCGAGATAGTACACGCGGCAAAAGGCGTAGCGGCAAACCTCTCGCTAGCCGCGTTTTATGATTCCAGCGTCACTTTGATGGATCAGATGCGCGGCGGAAACAAACCCGACCGAGCCAACGTGGATATATTCGAGCAGCTCTACGACGAAACGCTGAAAGCCATAGCGGCTTATTTGTCGTAATTTCCTGAGACAGACCGTCTTAGCTCTGTAGGGCAAAAAACAAAAATGGCAGACAAAAAGACAAAATATGATCGTCCCTCATTTTGTAGTGAGCCTGCGAACAAAACGCGAAGCTCCAATATTGTAAATATTTTTGTCAAACCGCCTGTTGTCATGATTCCTTTGGGTTTCTTGTGGTAAAATACTTGTAGAAACATTGAGGCATAGTACGATGATTAGCCAAATGATAGAGTTAACAGAGTACTTGGTTGGTGCCTCCGTGTACATCTGGGGATGACATGGTTTCGACGGGGATGCAGAACCGTCTGTAGCGAGCCGAAGCTGCCGAGTCTTCGTTAAAAGCGGCAACGTTAAGAATAAACGGCAAAAACAAAACCAACTTCGCACTCGCGGCCTGATCGCCGCACAGCGACGTCGGCCTGAGTTCACCCGGAGGCTCAGGACCCGGCGACGACATCCGGGAAAACTCTGTGTAAGTTCCCGGTAGCACAGGGGAATCACGGGATAGCGAGCCCCAGGCCGTGTCGGCGATGCCTGAGGCGAGCGAATTAAACCCATCACCGGCTGCGCTCGGAGAAACAGACGTGGAAGTGTTTTCGGACGCGGGTTCGATACCCGCCATCTCCACCACGGTAGAGTGCCACGCGCTAAAGCGCTGCACTCCTCGATGTGCGAGGTACGACGGAGCTAAAGCTCCTGTACCTCAGCCATTATCACCAAACTCGAACCCGAAAGACCGGATAGCCCCGGTCGGTGACGGATTCGGGTTTTGTGTTTTTTGGAGTGAAAATTGATAAAGCAATGATTGCTTGCAACACAAGCGGCAGGGATGTCGCCTGCGATTTTGTTGGCGTCAACAAAATCGTCAAGGCGGGCGTAACTTCAAAGGAAATAAAGGATTATGAACTCTCCCGTTACGCCTGTTATTTGATTGTGCAAAACGGCGATCCAGGGAGCTATACGATATTGATTTCAATCTCCGTGAGGCCGAGCTCCCCCAGTGCGGACTCTATGCTCTTTTTTATGAGCGCTTCATCCGGGGCTATATCCCCTGCGCCCCCCCCCATTTTGGAACGCAGAGTACCGGTGACGGCGACAGTGGCGAACGTTTCGGCGGCGCCGCTCGGATAGTCCGCTTCTTCAAAGCATTTCACGTATTCGATATTGGCGTACAACTCTTTATATTTTTTGCGAAACGCCAAAGGGCCTTCGGGCCTGTATTTTCTGAAGTTGCGGTAAAAATACTTCGGTGCCGAAAACCCGGACTCGTAGGCGATTTGATCGAGGGTGAGATCTGTTTCCAAGAGCAGTTTCACGGAGTGCGCCACCCTGTAGAAAGTGACGGCCTTGAGCAGGCTCAACCCGAAATGCCGCTTGACCTCGTGAGAGACATACTCCGCGCTGAGGCGTTCGCGCTCGGCGACTTCCTGTAATACGTTCTTGCTCATGAAGTGCTTTGTGACATAGCTCGCTATCCGCGTATAGCGTTCCAAATAGACCTTGCTTTCACCGAACTTGGACAGCGCCCGGCTGATGATCGTAAAGTTGCCCGTCATGAGGCCGAGCATCTCCGAAGCCGCCTGTTCGACCTGTTCCCTTTTCCTGTCCCCGACGCTCTCCGATTCCCTCACAAGATCCGCCAGAGCCAACACCTGCCTGCGTATGTCTTCGAGCTGTGCGCTCTCGATCGCATTCTGCGGCGTCAGGGGGTAGGGAAACTCGAAGATGTCCTCGCCGAAACGGCTCCGCACAAAGTCGCCGTCAATCTGCATAAGCAGTACGCGATTGTCCCTGCCGCTCCTGTAGATGCGGTGCAGCTCGTTCATCGTAGAAATATAGATATCGTCGGTCTGCAGGAAAAGGGGGCGCGCCAGAGACGGGTCTTTTATGAGTTCGAGGGTAAGCGAGCCGGAAAGCACGTAGATGATCTCTATGCAATCGCGCCAATAGAATGGATAGTCTATGACTTCCTGTATGGAGTACCTGATGGGGCCGGCGCTGTATCGCAGCTGATGTTTTTTCATCCAAATACCGTTTTCGTCTGACACGCTCTTTGCAAGCCTGCTGACTGTTTACCTGATATATAATAGTAACACTATTTTGCCCTGCTAATGCTATGCATTCTGATTTTCGATCTTTGGTTGCCCACCGCTCATGCTCGCTTGAGCAGGCGGCAGCCGGGGTAATAATTATGCTTTCTTCATGTTCATTTACCCACTAATTGCCCGTTTCGCCCCGCAAACACGGCAAATTCTCCGAAAAGTCAGTACAGCAACATGGAAAAGTCAATGCCTGGTAAAGCCCGCCAACCTATCATTCTATTATCCCGGCAAGTAAAGGCAGGAACCAACCGCCGGCAGCGGCGCAGATCGGCGCACAACCACCTTTACGAGCGGAGGTTTGCGCAGGCGGATGCGCTTGATTTGAGGAGGCAACTGTTCAGATATATTATGAATAGTTGTTAGAGGAGAGAAGGTGGCCGATTGCATAAATATGTGATCAAGAGACTGCTATTGCTGATACCGATACTTCTCGGGGTGGCGTTTATCGTATTTTCCATTTTGTCGCTCACCCCCGGCGACCCGGGAACGCTCATCCTCGGTGAGACGGCGCCCAGAGAAGCTATCGAGAAACTAAACGAGCAGCTCGGGTTCAACAAGCCTTTCCTCGTAAGGTTTGCGGACTACGTGATCGGGGCCCTGCATGGGGATTTCGGTACCTCATACCGCTCGGGACTGCCAGTATTTCAGGAGATATTCGCGAGGTTCTCAATAACCCTGACCATCGCTGTCCTTGCGATACTCACGGCGCTGTTCGTCGGGATACCGGCGGGGATATTGTCAGCGGTAAAGCAATATTCAGCCGCTGACGTGATAAGCACGGTAGCCGCGATGCTGATGGCCGCAATCCCGGGGTTTTGGCTGGGGCTGATGATGATCATCCTGTTTTCACTGAAACTCGGATGGCTGCCATCGTATGGCGTGGGCAGCTTCGCACACTACATCATGCCGACGCTCATCCTCGCGATACCATGCTCCGCAGGTTTGCTTCGCCTAACAAGGACGACGATGCTCGAAACCATAAGACAGGACTATATCAGGACGGCGAGAGCCAAAGGCGCTTCGGAGACAAAGGTCATATGGAAACACGCGCTCAAAAACGCGTTGCTGCCGGTCATCACGGTAGCCGGTATGGAGTTCGGAGCGCTCCTCGGAGGAACGGTGATTGCGGAAGCCGTATTTTCAATACCGGGCGTGGGGATGATGCTGCTAACAGCGATCAGGATGAAGGACGTCCCTCTCGTCATGGCGTCGGTCATATTTCTGGCACTTCTATTTTGTTTCATAATGCTGCTCATCGACCTGGCCCACGCGTTTGTGGATCCGCGGGTCAAGGCCATGTATTCAAGGTAGACGCCGCTGCAAACCGTCAAGTATGAAATCGATCGTGAAGGCGTGAGGGAGAAAGAATTCGTGAACAACAGCGAATCCAAATACAAAAAGAGAAGCCAGCTCGGAAGCATATGGAAGAGGCTCCGGAAAAACAAGACTGCGGTAGCAGGGCTGTGCGTGATCTGCATATTTGTATTGATCGCGATATTTGCTGATGTCATCGCTGATTACAGCACGATGGCGATCAGGATGAACGCGGCCGAAGCGCTGCAGCCGCCAGGCGTAGGCCATCTGTTCGGCACCGACGAATACGGCAGGGATGTGTTCGCCCGCGTGGTCCACGGATCGAGGGTCTCCATTTCCATCGGTCTGCTGACAGTCAGTATCGCCGTGGCGTTCGGAGGCTTGCTCGGCTCCATAGCAGGCTACTTCGGTGGGCCTGTCGACAATATTATCATGAGGATAATGGACACCGTCATGTCCATCCCCGCGGTTCTTCTCACGCTTTCGATCGTAGCCGCGCTCGGTCCCGGCATGGTAAACCTGCTCTGGGCCATGGCGATAGCGACAATACCGGGCTTCACGAGGGTCATAAGATCCGTCGTGCTGCCCACGGTCAATCAGGACTTCGTCGAAGCCGCGAAAGCATGCGGTACGAGCAACAGGAGGATCATCCTCAGGCATATCATCCCAAACGCCATAGGACCGATCATCGTACAGGCGACAATGGCTATCTCAGGCATGATACTGGCCGCCGCCGCGCTGAGCTTCATAGGTATGGGCATCCAGCCGCCGAGACCGGAATGGGGTTCGATGCTGTCGAGCGCAAGGGAATACATGATGAACTCGCCGTACCTCGTCGTATTTCCCGGTCTTGCCATAGTGACCGTCGCTCTTTCATTCAATCTGTTTGGCGACGGGCTCCGGGACGCTTTGGATCCGCGGTTGAAAAACTGACGGATGAAGATTGCCAGAGGATTATCAAATGGGTGAAGCGCTCTTGAAAATTGAAGACCTGTGGGTCAGATATAATACGGATGAAACCGTCGTATACGCCGTCAACGGCATATCCCTGGAGCTTGATAAGGGTGAAAACCTCGGGCTCGTAGGGGAGACCGGCGCCGGCAAGACGACGACGGCGCTCAGCATACTGCGGCTTTTGCCAAAAGGCATCGGGCAGGTGACAGGCGGCTCCATACTCTTTGAAGGCATCGACCTGTTTGGCCTGAAGGAAGGGGACATGCGCAATATCAGGGGTAGCAAGATAAGCATGATATTCCAGGATCCGATGACCAGCCTTAATCCCGTGCTGACTGTGGGGGATCAGATATCCGAGGTTCTTTTACTGCACGGATATACGAAGGAAACCGTACAGAACAGGGTCGACGAGATGCTCGAGCTTGTTGGCATCCCTTCAAAAAGAAAGGCTGAGTATCCGCATCAGTTCAGCGGAGGCATGAAGCAGAGGATAGTCATCGCGATAGCCCTCGCCTGTAGCCCCATGCTTCTGATTGCCGACGAACCCACCACGGCGCTTGACGTGACGATACAGGCTCAGGTGCTTGAGATGATGAACGACCTCAAGCAGCAGATCAACACGTCCATGATCCTCATCACCCACGACTTGGGCGTCGTCGCCGAAATGTGCGATAAGGTGGCAATCATGTATGCCGGGGAAATCGTGGAACACGGAACGCTTGAAGATGTGTACGACCCCGGAAGGGAACACCATCCGTATACGGCAGGCCTGTTTGGCTCCATCCCTGATTTGACGAAAGAAGAGGACAGGCTCAGCCCGATAGGAGGCCTGACGCCCGACCCTGCCGACCTTCCCGCAGGTTGCAAATTCCACCCCAGATGCACCAGGTGCATGGACATCTGCCGAGAGGCTCAACCGGTGGATGTAGACCTCGCCGGAGATGCCGGACATACGGGACACACCGGGCATACGATAAAGTGCCATCTCTTTGGTCAGTGGAGCGCTCAAAGTTAGGACCTGAAAAATGACGCAACCGTTATTGGAAACAAAAAATCTAAGGAAATACTTCAAGACTCCGTACGGGGATCTGCACGCGGTGGACGATGTGAGCATCGCCATCGAAAAAGGCGAAACCCTCGGTGTAGTCGGCGAGTCGGGCTGCGGCAAGTCCACCTTGGGGCGGACTGTACTGCGCCTCACAGAGGCGACCGGCGGCGAGGTCCTCTACAACGGAAGCGATATCCTGAAGTGGAGCAACGTCCGCCTGAAAGAGCTTCGCAAAGAGATGCAGATCATATTCCAGGATCCCTATTCATCCTTGAACCCAAGGATGACCGTGAGCGAGCTGATCGCCGAACCCCTCATAGTAGGCAAGGTATTCAGAAACAACAGCGAAATGTTGAAAAAAGTTTTTTCGCTAATGGAGACGGTCGAGCTTTCCGAGAGATTGGTCAACTCCTACCCTCACGAACTCGACGGCGGCAGGCGGCAACGTATAGGCATCGCGAGAGCTTTGGCGCTCGATCCGGAGTTCATCGTCTGCGACGAACCCGTCTCCGCGCTCGACGTATCCATCCAGGCGCAGATACTCAATCTGATGATGGATCTGCAGGATGAGATGGGCCTCACTTATATGTTCATCACCCACAACCTGTCCGTCGTAAAGCACATCTCCGACGACATCGCAGTCATGTACATGGGGCAGTGTATAGAAAAAGCGACAAGCGCCGAGCTGTTCAAAGAGCCGCTGCATCCATATACAAAAGCTCTGCTCAGCGCAATACCCGTGATCGACCTCAAGCACAGGCGGGATAAGCGCCAGATACTCAGGGGAGAGGTGAGCAGCCCGATAAA
>JAISAW010000068.1 GCA_031266515.1 Eubacteriales Family XIII. Incertae Sedis bacterium | reverse complement strand
TTAGATGCTTGATTGTGCGGCTATTTGGTTTTTGAGTGAATGGCAGTTGGTTACAGACTACGTGAGGCAACAGGCTTGAAAGAAGATATAAGCGATATGCATGACAGCGGCATAATCATAGAGACGCGCGATATCGTAAAAACCTTCGGGGTGGTCACCGCCCTGAACAAGGTCAACATCTCCGTCAAAAGAGGGGAGATCCTGGGGCTTATCGGCGAAAACGGTTCGGGCAAATCCACCGTCACATCCATCATCGCAGGCATCCAGCCACCCACATCGGGCGAAATGCTGTATCAAGGCAAACCGTGGAAACCGTCGTCAATGACCGATGCGCTGGCTGGCGGCGTCGGCATGATAGTGCAGGAAAGCGGCGTCATCGCGGGCATCTCCATCGCCGAAAATATCGTATTGGGCGAGATTAAAAAATACGGGAAGCTTGGCCTGCTTACAAAAAAGAAGATGGTTGCAGACGCCAGGGACGCCCTGCTGTCTATCGGTATAGATGATATCGACCCAGCCCTTCCCGCATTCACCCTCGATTTACAGGACAGAAAAATAATAGAGATTGCCAGGGTGTGGGCAAAGCAGCCGGAGGTTTTTGTCGTTGACGAGACTACCACGGCGGTATCCCAGCGCGGCAGAAAAATACTTTACGACTTGATGCAAAGGCAAAAAGGCGCGGGCAAATCGGTGATATTCATCAGCCACGACATAGATGAGGTCATAGAGCATTGCAGCAGGCTGACCGTGCTTCGCGACGGCGATGTGGTGCAGTCGCTTGAAAAAGCGGACTTCAGCCTCGACACGATCAAAATGCTGATGATAGGCAGAGAGCTGAAAGGCGACTACTACCGTTCAGACTACGACGGAAGTTACGGCGAAAGCATTGCGCTCTCGGCGAGGAACCTGTCGGGGCACGGGCTCGACGATGTAAGCCTTGATTCGCACGAAGGCGAAATACTCGGCATAGGAGGCATGTCCCACTGCGGCATGCATCAGCTCGGCAAGGCGCTGTTCGGCGTCCTCAAGACAAGCGGCTCGGTCATGGCAGACGGCAAAAAAATCACAAACGTGGCGACCGCGATGAAAAAGAAGATCGGATATGTCTCAAAAGACCGCGACACCGAAGCCCTTATCCTTCAAGCCCCGATCCGCGACAATATCGTGTCGGCGGGGCTAAACCGGATAGTGAAAGCGGGGCTGTTCATATTCAAAAAAGACGAAAAAGCCTACTCGCAGAAGCAGGTGGACGATTTTCAGATCAAATGTTCGTCCGACATGCAGTTCGTGGCGCAGCTGTCGGGCGGCAACAAGCAAAAGGTGGTGTTTGGCAAATGGATAGGGGCCGACAGCAGGATAATGATACTGGACTGCCCCACCCGCGGCATCGACATCGGCGTCAAACAGGCGATGTACCAACTGATGTACAGGCTGAAAAAGGAGGGCGTTTCAATAATAATGATTTCGGAGGAGCTGGCAGAGCTTATAGGGATGTCAGACCGGCTGCTCATAATGAAAGACGGACGGATAGCAAAGGAGTTTGCGCGCTCGCCGGAGCTGAGCGAGGCGCAGATCATCGACTATATGATATGAAAAGGGCGCAAATTTTATGAAAACGAAACTGTCAAAAATCAGGCCCTTTCTCTCTTTCGGCGGATTGGTCGTCCTGGTCATAGCCTACCTGTTCGTTGTTGACTTCGCACCGTCCCCGTTTCATATCGAGACGATAATAAACCAGGCTGCAGTCATGGCTGTGCTGTCGACCGGCGCGGTTTTCATCTTTTCGCTCGGCTCGTTCGATATATCCCTCGGGAACGCTGCGGGCGTGGCCGTATGCCTTGGGGTACTGGCATACAATGCGGGCTGGGGCATAGCAGGAATGTTTTTTGTCTGCGTCGGTGTAGGCATAGTGACGGGGCTGATAAACTCTGTGCTGTCTGCCGTCTTCAAGCTGCCTGTATTCATCATGACCCTGGCCATGATGACCGTCCTCATCGCGATCTTGCAGATATTGATGGACGGCGCCACGAGCATAAGGATAGAGCGCAGCATCATAGCCCCGGTGAAAGAGCTCGACAGCCTGGGGTTCAGGCTGGTATTTGTCGTGGTGTTCTTTGCTTTCTGCGTGGTCATTTTCAACTACACAAAGGTGGGCAGGAAAAACAAGCTCCAGGGCGGCAGCCCGACGGTGGCGTCCCAGACGGGCATATCGGTCGCAAGGCAGGCGATCATCACGTTCCTGATCTCCGGGACGGCTGTCGGCATATCCGCGTTTTTGATGATAACCCGTTCGCAGGCCGTATCCAACGACACTGGCACATCCCTGGGGATGGACGTCATGATGGCGATAGTTTTCGGCGGGATGCCGCTTTCCGGCGGAGCTTATTCCAAGATATCATCAGGGGTGATCGGCTCGTTTTCCATGGTGCTGCTCTCGCAGATCATGACCATTCAGGGCGCGACCCCCGGCATGAGCCAAATAATAAAATCGGCACTTTTCCTGGTAGTCGTCTTCGCGGCAAGTATGAACTACCGTGAAAAAATGCTCTCCCGGGCGCAGATGGTGTGAACGCCTTGCCTGTGTTTACGCCATTAAAATATAGATTTCAGCGCTTATCTTGAAGGAGGATGATGAAGAAGGAGAATGAGAAGATGAAAAAAGCACTTAGCATTATTTTGACACTTATGATGTGTCTGCTGGCGCTCGCGGGCTGCAGCGGCGGCGGAGATTCCAGTGGAGGCAGCGGAGACGAGCAGCCCGGGTATGTGATAGGCGTCATCCCATTTGCCGATACCGCTGCGGAGCAGATAGTCTGGAACGAATACCTCGAAGAGTACATCGGCCCGGAACTCAATGTGACATTTAAATTTGTCACCGCCCCCGGGCTGGACGCTGATGCCGCCGTCACTGCGGTAGAGGAGCTGAAGCTCGCCGGCTGCGAAGGTATCCTGGGTATAGTCGATACCCCTGCGGCAATCGAAAAGGCAAACGACCTCGGCATGTGGTTCATACGTTCGGGCGGCCTTTCGGTCGAGGCTGACCAGGAAGAGATCGATGATTTGGAATACTACCTCGGTTCGATGGGCCCGTCGTCTGAAGACGAGTATCAGGCCGCCTACGATATGACGAAGTATTATATCGACAACGGCTCGAAGGATATCCTCGTCTATGCGGGGATGCTGGGCCTTTACATCCCGTCCGAGATGCACATCCAGCGTTACCAGGGCGTGATCGACGCGCTTGAGGAAGCGGGGGTCAAATACACGCTGCCCGAAAGCGGCAGCCCTGTCACCGGCCCCGGAGTGGGCGAATTTGACTCTGGCGATTCCGGCCTTAATGTATCGGTCATCTACGGCGTCAATATCCCCGGGCTTGACGACACCTTTGTCGACAGGCTCACGCAAACCTGCTCGGGCAAAACCTTTGACGCTGTCATCATGACAGTCGAAGGGAGCCAGGATATGAGCACATGGCTTGGCGGCCTTGGGATAACCGGCGCGAAAACCGGCGAGGTCGGCTCGTTCAACCCCACGACGACCGCATCATTTAACGCAGGCACCTGCGACTATCTGGTGGGCAAATATGCGTCGTCCATGGGACCCGCAGTCGCCGCCCTTATAAACGCTATCGACGGCAATGCCGATATTGTCAAAGAAGCCGACGGGACGGGCTCACGCCTTATACAGCCATTCTGGATCGCGCAGTCGCCTGAGGAATACAACGAGATGGTTGAGTTCGATAATGTCGCAAACCCGGCGTTCAACAAGGAGCTCGTCGATCAGTACATCAAGCGCCTCAATCCCGATGTCACAGCCGAGACCTTTGCGGAATTTGCGGGCATGAGCTACGACGATCTTAAAGCATTACGCTGACCGGCCGTATGGTTGGTTGACAGAGCCATCTGCCTGTAGCCTCTGTTGAATCGGAGCGGCCTGCAAAATGGCCGCAGGCCGCTCCCGTGCAGGTTTGGTGGCGAAATTGCCCACAGGGCAAACAAAACAAGTTATTGGAAGTACCGGGCCAGGGCAATGAAGGTTTTGGCAAAACACCGGGAGGATAGTGCCACCTATGAAGAGAATACTTAAAAATACCGGAAAAACGCTGATCCTCCCTGGGTCGGTACTGGTGGTCATGCTTACCGCCTGCGCCATAAAAGGGGTACCTTTCTGGGCGGCTCAGGGCGGCTTTCGGGCATTTTTGTATACAATGCTGATTTTGGTATTTTCCGCCTTTGCCCTTGGAATGCATCTGTTTGCCGGCAGGTTTGATTTTTCGCTCGGTTCGGTGGGGGTGCTGTCCGGGATAATAAGCGGGCAGATTGCTGTGAATTTCGATATGACGTCTTCCCAAATGCTTATAGTATTCCTTGTGACAGGCGCGGTGCTTGGAGCGGTTTCAGGGCTTGTCTACATCCTCACAAACCTGCCGCCTATCATCACAAGCCTCGGCGTGTGCCTGGCATATGAAGGCCTCAGCTTCACTCTTTCGGGAGGAAGCGGGACGCAGATTGCACTCTATCCGAAGCTGCTGGGCGGCGCGGGCGTGGCACCGATGCTCATTTTGCTCGTGTCAGGGCTTGCGCTTATGTATATCCTGTTCAACCACACGCGGTTCGGCTATAACTACAAGGCCATTCAGTTCGGGCAGAAGATAGCGGTAGACACCGGGCTTAACGAAAAAAGCAACGCCTTCGTGTGCTATATCCTGGCAGGCATACTGGTTGCGGTCACGGGATACCTGAAGATATCCTACAACGGCAGCCAACCGCCGCAAATAGGCCTTTCCACCTCGGCGGCAGTGTTCGGCGCCATGCTTCCGATGTTCATGGGAGGGCTTATCGGGAAATGGTGCGAGCAGAATCTAAGTATGGCAGTGGGGTGTGTGACTACATCCATCATCATGCAGGGCCTTTCAAGCCTTGGCGTTTCGATCCAGGCGCGCAACCTTATAACATCATTTTTGATGCTTGCGATTTTAATGTATTCGACAAACGGCAAAAGCATAAACGAGTGGGTCGACAGAAACTTTGCAAAGAGAAGCCGGGCCGTACCCGCGCGCCAGTAAAAATTTAAAAAAAAAAAATCAAGTGTAAAAACTTTTAATACGCCGCCTGGCATACGCGGCTTTGGCTTTTTACGCTCTACCGAAAGCGGCGGTCCACCCGCCGCAGCCGGGAGTGAAACGACTCACATCCCATGCAGCCGGGAGTGAAATGACTCACATCCCATGCAGCTGGGAGTGAAACGACTCACATCCCATGCAGCTGGGAGTGAAACGACTCACATCCCATGCAGCTGGGAGTGAAACGACTCACATCCAATGCGCTAAAAGAAATGAGGCAAAATATGAAAAT
>JAISAW010000049.1 GCA_031266515.1 Eubacteriales Family XIII. Incertae Sedis bacterium | reverse complement strand
GCTACGGGCGAGCCAGTTACCGATGCGAAGGTGGCGGATGAATCTGTTGCTGCTTTGGACACTGTAGGCGAGCTTGAAGACGATGGGATAGAGCCGGGGGATCCCGGCCTTGTCAAAGTCCCTGATGTGCTCGGCATCAGCTCGTTCAGCGCCGGGCTGGCGACGCAGGCGCTGAATCCATACGCCGGTGGCGCGGTGGTCATAGCTATCGACCCCGGCCACGACAGGCAGCATGCCGGCGCGCATCAAAACGGCCTTAAAGAGGAAGATATCAACCTCGCCGTCGCGTATGCGCTCAAAGCGCAGCTCGAGAAGTACGCAGGAGTGCGCGTCATCATGACTGTCGGCGCGGACGGAAACTGTCCGTGGGTTGCAGAGGGTATCGGCTGGGGGACGTGCAATCAGCGCAGGGTCGAATCAGCAGTTGCGCAGGGTGCGAACTATTTCATCAGCATCCATATGAACAGCAGTACAAACTCATCGGCGGCAGGTGCCATGGTACTGGTCCCGAACGCGAACTACAATCTGAACAATATTTACAACAGCGGCAGGACCCTTGGGGACACGATCCTCGCAAGGCTTGCGGTTCTCGGTATAAACAACAGAGGCCTTTACTACCAGGACTATCCGCAGGGTGACCCGACCGACAGCGCACGCACATATCCCGACGGCTCCGTCGCGGACTACTACCAGATGGTCAGGGAGCCGAAAAAGCGCGGGGTCTGCGGCATCATCATCGAGCATCTGTTCCTCAGCAACCCCGCAGAGGCGAGCTTTATAGCAAACCCTGCAAACCAGCAGCTCGTGGCACAGGCTGACGCAGAGGCGATAGCCCATGCGCTCGGTATAACCGACGTGTCTCAGGTGTCGATAAAAGCAAGAAATGATTTCAATGGGACCCTTACCGCGCAGGCTCTGGGGCTTTGGCGCTATACCAATGTGGCTTCAGCCACGTTCAAGGTCTGGCCGACAGCCTTGGGAGAAGCCGCTGCACACACATATGAAGGGATCCTCCAAACCGATGGCAGCTATACCGCAGACGTCAATATCATCGCTGATTTTGGCGGTGCGAGAGGCGAATATACGGTGAGCGTGACAACGGACGCGCCGGTCAACGGCAATACGCTTTACGGTCAGGCCAGGACGTCTTTCAGCAGCGCGGCTGCAAGTATCTCAGACCTCACGCCGGCTTCAAATGAAAAAACGGTGCCGGTGGCTCTCAGCGTCACAGACGCCCCGCCGTCGCTCAAGAATATGGCTGTCGCCGTTTGGAGCCTCGACAAGGATCAGGACGACCTGGTCTGGTATACGCTTTCGCCATCGGGAAATTCGTACAAAGCTACGATAGATATAACCAAACACAAGAGCCCCGGTGCCTACGCGGCCCACTATTATTGCGACATCGACGGCTTCAGGATGTTTGTCGGTGCCAAATCATTTAACATCCTCGGGAGCCAGGCGTCAGGAGGGATCTCTTCGGCAAAACAGGCTGACGGCAGATACAAGGTCACAGTAAGCGGCGTGGCTGCGCCCTCAGGCATCACCAAAATCGAGATCCCGACTTGGAGTACGGCCGGTGGGCAGGACGACATCTACTGGTATCCCGCGGTCAAAGAGTCCGAAGGAGTGTACTCGGCGACGCTCGACTACACGCGCCACAACTACGCCAGTGGAGAGTACCTTTCCCATGTGTACATCACCTCGGGAAACAATCTTGTGAAATACGTGGGCGGGGCGACGTACTCCGTACAGGCCCCGGGTGCCGCGGTTTCCGCTTCACTCGCGGGCAATGAGCAGAGCGCAGCGCTGGCCGTCACTGACGCCGGATTCAGAGGCAATCCGTCCAAGGTAGACATAGCTGTATGGAGTTCCGAAGGCGGGCAGGACGACCTCATATGGTACAGTGCCGCGAACTTCGGAGGCGGTACATGGAAAGCCTCGGCAAATATAGCCTTGCACAAAACAGCGGGATCGTACAACGCGCACGCTTACGGAAACGTAGGTGGGAAGAGCACGTTCCTCGGCGGCACTTCCTTTACCGTCACAGGCAGCAGCCAAAGCGGCGGCGTGGCCATGACGAAGCTGGCAGACGGCAGATACAAGGTGACCGTCAAAGGCGTGACCTCGCCTTCGGGGATAGCGAAAGTCGAGATCCCGACGTGGAGCCTCGCAAATGGTCAGGACGACCTCTATTGGTACCCGGCGGCAAAAGAATCTGACGGAGTGTATTCGGCGACCCTCGACTGGAACAGGCACAGCTTCCTGAGCGGGGACTATTCTTCCCACGTGTATGTCTATTCAGGCAACGGAGTGAGGAAAATGGTCGGCGCTTTGAACTCGGCGCTGGCAGCGCCATCCGCTACGGTGAGCGCACAGGCGGCCGCCAATGAGATGACCGCCACGGCAAAAATATCGAACGCAAGCTTCCTCGGCAACCCGTCAGCGATGAGATTTGCGGTCTGGAGTTCCGAAGGCGGGCAGGACGATCTGCGTTGGTACTCCGGCGTGAGAAACGGGGCCGGCGAGTGGAATGCCGGGTTCAGCCTGATACCGCACCACAGCGGCGGTACATATAATGTCCATGTCTATGGGGATGTTGGCGGCAGAAGCATCTTCCTCGGTGCATCGACGTTTGCCGTCAAGGGCGCTTCAGCTTCAGCGCAGCCGACGGCTGTCAAACAGGCGGATGGCGGATATAAGGTGGCTATCAGCGGATTGACAGCGCCTTCAGGCATATCCCGCGTTTCCATTCCGACATGGAGCATCGCAAAGGGACAGGACGACATATACTGGTACCCCGCAACAAAAGAAGCCGATGGGACATATTCGATATATCTCGACGGAGGCAGGCACGGATTTGAAAGCGGGGCGTATATCTCGCATGTCTACGCTTACGCCGGGAATGGAGCGGCGGTGTTTGTCGGCGGCGTAAACTACACGGTTGACCCGGTAGCCACAAGCGTGGCTATAAGCGATGTCGGAGGTGCGCAGACCGATCTGCAGAAGAGGATGGAGATCACCGGCCTTGGAAGGTACGGGCCATCCCTCACAGGTGTGCAGTTCGCTGTCTGGAGCAGCACGGGCGGCCAGGACGACCTCAAATGGTATACAGGGACGAAGAACGCTGCGGCGTGGAGCGCTGTGGCTGATATAAAGAGCCACCACACTGCGGGCACATACAATGTCCACATCTACGCGGCAATAAGCGGAAAGTCCGTCTTTGTCGGTTCCTCGTCATTCAGCATAGCAAACGCTTCCGGAGCAAGTATAGCCGCGCAACCGATCGCGAATTCCGGCGGCAAAGTGCAGCTGACTGTCACAGGGATCAACGCCCCTTCGGGCATAAGCAAAGTGCAGTTGCCCGTCTGGTCCAGAGTGGACCAGAGCGACATCAGGTGGTATGACGCTGCGCCGAACGGCAGTGGGGGCTATACGGTTACATTTGACCCGCAGTACCACAAGTTCCACGCGGGGGACTATATAGTGCATGTCTATGCGACGATGAACAACGGCATCGTCTCGTTTACGGGCGGCGGAGGCTTCACCGTGTCGAGTGAGGATTTCGACTACTATCTCGCTGACGGCTATGAGATCATGGGCCAGAGCGGGGTCACCGCTGCGGATATGGTCAAGCTTTGGAATGCAAAAGGCAAGGCTGATACGTACCCTGCATACCTGGCAGCGAACGGAGGCGCTCCGAATATCGATACCTTTGCCACGATAGTATTGCAGGAAGCAAACGCGGAAGGCGTCAAAGCAGAAGTCGTGTTCGCGCAGTGCATGAAGGAAACGGGCTGGCTGCAGTTCGGCGGTGCTGTGAGCGTCAATCAGTTTAATTTCGCGGGGCTTGGTGCCACCGGCGGAGGAGCCGAAGGTGCCTCGTTCCCGGATGTGAGGACAGGGGTCAGGGCGCAGGTACAACACTTGAAAGCCTATGCTTCGGCGGCACCTTTGAACAATCCCTGCGTGGATACGAGATTTAATCTCGTGACGAGAAACAGTGCCAAATACGTGCAGTGGCTCGGCCAAAAGGAAAACCCGAACGGATATGGCTGGGCGACTGCGGCTGACTATGGGAAGACACTTACCGCGCTGGTCAGGGAGCTTGCCAGCTACCACTGAGGCGAAGATATCGAGTTATGACAGACAGTAATGGACCCCTCTGAAGTGCGAGGGGTTCTTTTGCGGAGGGCTACGGTGTGGAAGTAAGAGGGGATTTGTTGTATCATCTAAAAAATTATTTGCAGCGGTAGACGCCATGCCCGCAACAATCCCGGCGGATAATGATTGCCTGCGCACAGGAGGATATGAATGACTGATTTAAAAGGACGCGATTTGCTCGAACCCTCCGATTTTTCGGAGGCCGAGCTTTCTTCCATTTTTGATCTTGCGGACGAGATCATTGCAGACCCCGGCGCGTATACGGCGAAAGGGAAAGGCAAACTGTTGGCGGCGCTGTTTTTCGAACCTTCCACAAGGACGAGGCTCAGCTTTGAGTCAGCCATGCTGAGACTTGGCGGAGAGGTCGTTGGGTTTTCAGAGGCCGGGAGCAGTTCCGCCGCAAAAGGCGAAAGCATAGCCGATACGATCAGGACGGTAGCCTGCTATGCGGATCTCATAGTCATGAGGCATCCGAAGGAAGGCTCGGCTCTGGTGGGCGCTGCGACGTCGGACGTCCCTGTCATCAACGCCGGCGACGGCGGACACCACCACCCCACGCAGACCCTGACGGATATGCTTACCATAAGGCGCAGGAAGGGAAAGCTTGACGGGCTGAAAATAGGGCTCTGCGGGGATTTGAAGTTCGGGCGCACTGTCCATTCCCTCATCCGCGCCATGAGGAGCTATGAAGGTACAGAGTTTTGCCTGATAAGCCCCGAGGAACTGCGGGCACCGGGCTTCGTCATAAGGGACATACTGTCGTCGTCCGCAAGGTATACCGAAACCGCAAATATGGAGGAAGTCCTCCCGCAACTGGACGTACTGTATATGACGCGGGTGCAAAAAGAGCGGTTTTTCAACGAGGAGGACTATATCAGGCTGAAGGACACCTACATCCTGACCCCCGGCAGGATGGAGAAGGCGAACAGCGGCATGATAGTTATGCATCCGCTTCCACGCGTGAATGAGATCTCAACCGAAGTCGATGCCGACCCGAGAGCTGTCTACTTCGAACAGGCGAAGAATGGGATGTATGCGCGCATGGCGCTGATAATGAAGCTGCTGGGGTTGTAAGGTGGCTATTCTTGAAAGAAATAATTGATGGAGCAATAAGGAAACGAGGGAAGGTATATGTTAGTGAACAGCATTGAGAATGGCATAGTCATCGACCATCTGTCGCCCGGCAGCGGGCTGAAGATCCTCGAGTACCTCGGCGCGGACAGAAGCAACAATACCGTGGTGCTCCTGATGAACGCCCAAAGCGGCAAGCACGCAAAAAAAGATATCATCAAGATCGAAAACCTCGAAGACGTAGATCTTTCGGCGCTCGGCCTGCTTGACCACAGCGCCACGGTCAATATCATCAAGGATGGCGTGATCACCGAAAAGATCAAGCTGAGCCTCCCTGAAAAAGTGGTGGGAGTCATCAAATGCAAGAACCCCCGCTGCGTCACAAGCGTCGAGCCTTCGCTTTCGCAGGTATTCTATCTCGTCGACAGCGAGACTGAAGAGTATCG
>JAISAW010000005.1 GCA_031266515.1 Eubacteriales Family XIII. Incertae Sedis bacterium | reverse complement strand
TTAACGGGTGGCAGGTACCTTTAGACAGGCTTATTTGTGCCTTTCCCGGAGCTTCTTTTTGAACGCCCTCTTCCGTTCGATCTTTTTTTGCTTGCCCAATTCCTGCTCATCGTGCAGGGCGGTCGCATAGTCGACTTCAAGCACACTGAGGAGGAACACGAAGACCGGGACGCCGATGAGGAGCCCCCACATGCCAAGATACATCTCGGAGACTATGAGGATGACGAATACTACGCTGACCGGCAGCGAGGTGCGCTGGCTCATGAGCTTGGGGTTCAGTATATAGGCTTCGACGAAATGGATGACTATCACGAGTATCAACACCTCTACGACGCCCACTATGCCTCGTTCGCTGAAGGCGATCACGGACAGAGGGATTAGCGATATGACGACTCCTGCCACGGGGATGAGGCCGAGGATGAATATCATGAAGCTGATCGCGACGATATACGGGAAATGCAGTATCGAAAGCGCCACCGTCGATATCGCGCAATTTACCAGGGATATGATGACCTGCACCCTCATCACATTGCCAAAGACTTCACAGAAAATCCCGCCAAAGTATAGAAAACTCCTGTAAATGAAGGCTATCCTGCTTTTCATCGCAGACTTGCCGATCATTTGGATCTTTCTCTTTTCAATGAGAAGCAGAGCACTTATGACTATGCCGACCACGAAATTGAAGCCGACGCGCCCGGCTGTCCCCAAGCTGTTCAGAAGCACTTGCCCTATGCTTTCGATCGCCTGGTCTATATTGATGTTTCCCGCAAGGGAGACAAGCCGGGGGTCGATTGATTTGAGGAATTTCTCAAAATCAAAACTGGCGAAGGCGGCGGCTATGTTGCGCCCTTCCTTATATACCACGGGGATGAAGTATATGGTGAGCCAGATCACAAGCCCGATGCCCACGGCGTATACTATCAGCAGCTCAAGCTGGTAAGGGAGCTTCGCCTTGATCTTTGCAAGGCCTTTTTCGAGCAGCAGGACAAGGCTGTGGAACACGAAGGTGAGGACAAATATCAGTATAGCGAAGTCGAAAACCGACCAAATGAGTACCAATATAAGCGCAAAGACCGCAAATGTGATAACGCGCCCTCTGGTGTCGCCTGGAAGCTGCGGCTTTTCGGCTACGTCTTCCTTGAATGTCGTCTCTCTCTCGCTCATACCGCCTCCGCGGAAACTATCCCTTCTGCTGCGGCTGCTTCAGTTGCCGCGGCTGCTGCTATTTCGAAAACTGCTTCATCTCCTGCAGCCGTTTCGGTTCCGGCAATCCCTGTGTACCTTGCAGCTGCTTCATCTCCTGCGGCGTTAGAGTTTCCGTCTCTTTCATTCTTTGATCTCAGAAACTCCGCCGCTACCTCAACCGGCGTGACTTTGCCTGCGTATATACACGCTTCCTCGTCAGGCCGATGCTCTTCCTTGCCTCGCACGACGACTATTTTGCCCTCTCTGATATAATCCCCCGCTCTCTCATAGGTCTTCGCGAACACTATCACTTTGACGATGCCTATGAGGTCTTCAACGAGGATGATGGCCATTTCCTTGCCGTCTTTCTTTCTGCGCACGTTCTTCACGTCCGTTATAAGCCCCACGATTATAACATCCATTACGTCCTTTGAATTCCCTGAACCTGAACCGTAATATTTGCCCCGCCTCTCGATATGCTCTTCCGGGAAATTGATCTCCACGCTCGTAGTATTTGATATCTCGTCAATGACCCAGCGGTAATCATTCAAAGGATGCCCTGAAAGGTAGATGCCAAGCACATCTTTTTCGAGGCCCAGACGGTGCTCCTGCGTGAAGTCCGGGCCCTCGTTTGAAAGCTCAGGAAGCTCGATGCTTTGCTCGATGGTGCCGAACAGGTCTGTCTGGTCTGCGTGGATCCTGCCGAAGCTCTTCCTCTTCCTCTCGCTGTACAGCCTGTATGCGCGCACTGCGTATGCCCTGTTCGCCGAGAGGCAATCGAAAGCCCCCGCGTAGATCAAATGCTCTACAGTCTTCGAGTTTGCCAGGTTGCTGTCCACTTTCTCGACGAAATCCTTGATGCTGTGGATCCCATCCCCGCTGTTCCTCGCCGCTATAATAGCTTCAATGGACAGATCCCCGACACTCTTGATGCTCCTGAGGCCGATACGGATCTTCCCGTCTTCAACCGTGAAATTCCTCTCGCTGGCGAGTACGCACGGAGGGAGGACGTCTATGCCCATCTCGCCGCAGTTCTTGATATACTGCGCGATCTTCGTGCCGTCCCCACCCATGAAGCTCGTCATGAGCGCTGCCATGAATTCGAGCGGATAGTGCGTCTTCAGGTACGCCGTCCTGTACGATGTGACCGCGTAGGCGGCCGCGTGGCTCTTGTTGAAGGCGTATTCGGCAAAACTCTCCATATCGTCGAAGAGCTTGTTGGAGGCCTTTTCCGATATACCATTGCCGGCACATCCGGGGATTACAATATTTTTTTGCGCTTTCTTCTTGCCTTCCCTCGTCTTGATCTCGTAGTCGCCGCCTCTGACGAAATACTGCCGGTGCTTCGGGAGCTCCGTCGCTTTTTTCTTGCTCATGACCTTTCGGAGGTCGTCGGCGCAGGAGTTGTCGTACCCTGCGAGCGCGACGGCGATCTGCATGACCTGCTCCTGATAGACGATGACACCGTATGTCTCGCTGAGTATGGGGGCGAGCGCGGGTATGTCGTACTTTATTTTTCCGGCTCTGCTCCTGTTCGCAAGGTACTCGGGGATCTTCGCCATGGGGCCGGGCCTGTACAGGGATATCCCTACCGTGATATCCTCGAAGCAGGAAGGCTTCATCTTTTTCATGAACTCCCTCATCCCGCCGTTTTCGAGCTGGAACACACCGTCTGTATTGCCTGCGGCTATGAGGGCGTAAGTCTCGGCGTCGTCCATCCCCACCGTGCTGAAGTCTATGTCTACCCCGTGGTCTTCCCTCACCATTTCAAGCGCGTCGTTGATCACCGAAAGGTTTCGCAGGCCAAGGAAATCCATTTTCATCAAGCCGAGGTTTTCTATCGTCCCCATCGTGTACTGCGTGGATATCCCATTTTTGGAATTGAACAGAGGGACGTACTCGTCGACGGGCTTTCTCGTGATGACGACCCCTGCGGCATGGGTCCCGGCGTGGCGAGACTTGCCTTCGAGCACCCGCGCATAACCGAAAAGCTCCTTCACTTCCGGATCTTCCTTTATGAGCTGTTTCAGCTTGGGCTCCTGCACGATGGCTTTTTCGAGGGTCATGCTGAGGTCGGCCGGGACCATCTTCGCTATAAGGTCCACTTTTGCCAGCCGCACATCAAGCACCCTGCCGACATCGCGGATCACAGCCTTCGCTTTCATGGTTCCGAAGGTGATGATCTGCGCCACGTTGTCTTTGCCGTATTTCTCTATCACATAGGAGATGACTTCGGAGCGCCGCTCGTCTTCGAAATCGATGTCTATATCCGGCATGGTCACACGCCCCGGATTCAGGAAGCGTTCGAAGATCAGCCCGTACTTGATAGGGTCCACATCCGTGATCCTGAGCGCATACGAGACAATGCTGCCGGCCGCGCTGCCTCTGCCTGGACCTACCGCTATCCCGCTGTCCCTCGCGTATTTGATGAAATCCCAGACGACGAGGAAGTATTCTGTGAAACCCATGCTCTCTATTGCGTCCAGTTCGTAGTCAAAACGTCTGCGGTGCTTCTCCTTGTCGGCACCGTATCTGAACTCAAAGCCTTCTTCACACAGTTCACGCAAATACGCCTGGTTGCTCTTGCCTTCCGGGGCGATGAACTCGGGAAGGTGGAGGTCGCCTTCGTCAAGTTTGAATTTGCACCTTGCCGCGATCTCAGCGGTCCTTTCGATGGCGTCCTCAAACCCGGGAAGGGCTTCCCTCATCTCAGCTTCGGTTTTGAAATAAAACTGGTCGCTTTCAAACCGCATGCGGTTTTCGTCGGAGAGCAGTTTGGCTGTCTGCACACACAGGAGCACATCATGCGCCTTTGCGTGTTCTTTTTTAATGTAGTGTATGTCGTTTGTCGCGACGAGGGGGATGCCGGTCTCTTCGGAGAGCCTTCTCATCGGGGCAAGGATCTTCTCTTCATCCCGAAGCCCCTGGTTTTGGATCTCCAGGAAGAAATTGCCTTTGCCGAAGATGCCTTCGTATTCGAGCGCTTCCGCCCGGGCACCTTCGTAGTCGTCGGCGACTAGCTTTTGCTGCACATCCCCGGCTATGCATCCGGAGAGGGATATCAAGCCTTTGCTGTACTGCCGGAGGACTTTTTTGTCCACCCTTGGCTTGCCGTAGTACATGCCGAACATATTTCCGGCCGATACGATCTTGACGAGGTTCCTGTACCCTTCGTTCGTCTCCACCAGCAGGATCAGATGGCCGTTGTCGCGGTCTTTCGCGCCTTCCCTGTCTTCCATGCTTCGCGGCGCGACATACACTTCACAGCCGATGACGGGTACGACGCCTCTCTTTTCGGCGGCTTTGTAGAAATCGATGACACCGAACATGTTGCCATGGTCGGTGATGGCCAGGTGCGACATCCCGTTGGATACCGCTTCATCGAGAAGCTGGCCTATGCCAGCGAGTCCGTCAAGCAGGCTGAATTCACTGTGTACGTGCAGATGTATGAATGCCATGGTTTACCTCGGCAAGGGTATCTGGCGTTTGACATTGTCCATATAGTCGAGGTCTATCTCGCCGTAGACTATGCCTTCCCTCTCATCGATCACGCCGCACAGGTCTCCGTATGGGGTGGCTATCATGCTGTGCCCCCATGACTTGTATTTCGCTCTCATGTTTCTCGCAGCCGAGCAGGCCGCAAAAAACAGTTGGTTGTCGACACCTCTGCTGCGCATCAGAAGCTCCCAGTGGGCTGGGCCTGTGACAGTATTGAATTGTGCCGGCAGGAACACCAGGTGAGCGCCTTTGTCCCTCATCTCCGCGAACATCTCCGGGTAACGGACATCGAAGCAGATAGCAAGCCCTACCTTGCCAAATGCCGTATCGAAGACGGCCGGGCCATTGCCAGGGGAGAAAGTATCGGACTCTTTGAATTTGACGCCGCCGTCGATATCCACGTCAAACAAATGCGTCTTGCGGTTCTTTGCTATGAGACGGCCATTCGGGTCGAATACAAAAGAGGTGTTGTACACTCTGTCTCCATCGCGCTCCGGGATGGACCCTCCTACGAGGTATATCTTTTCGCCGTGTGCCAGTTCGCTCATGAACGCCACCGTCCGGCCATTCTCTGGTTCAGCAGTATCTGCCATGACTTTTACGTCGTAGGGGCAGTTCCATATCTCAGGCAGGCAAATCATTGCAGCGCCGTTCGAGGCGGCTTTAATCACAAAGCGCGCAACTTTTGCGAGATTCGCGCCCTTCTCATCTTCCACAAGCGTCTGACAGAGTGCTATCTTATACTTTCTTTCCATGTTCGCTACCTTTCTCTCACAGAATGGGCTATTACTTCCATTATAACGCCAGGCGGGGTGGAACGAAAGAGGCAGCTGCGACAAATCGGCTATTTCAGGCTGCGCATCTTTGCTGCGATGATATTACCCCGGCAACAAATAGCAGGAAGTCGCGCCGGTCTTTCCGCCAATCTGCTTTGTTGGCGAAATCCTTACATACCACCAGTATGCGCGGTTTCGCCGCCGCGCATATTAGCTGAAATCCTCGGCACTTTATTCCTACTATTTGTTGCCGGGGTAATAAAATAAAGTGGAGGCCTATGTGACCGGGGCACCGCCGGCTATCCTCCACAGGTAGAGGCTCGCCACGCTTCCGTAGGGCGAATAGAGCTTTCGGTATTTTTCATAGAGCTTCGGCGTGATCTGCCTATGCCTGTGCAGCAAGCACAGCCCTTTCCTGATGGCCAGATCCCCGTAACTCAATATGTCGAGCCTTTCCATGGAAAAGATCATCATCATTTCGGCCGTCCATTTGCCGATGCCCGGGATATGTGTCAGGCTCCTGTGCACCTCTTCGTCCGGAAGCCCGTGAAGCCTCCGCAGGTCAAGTTCGCCCGATGCCACATACTCCGCCAGGCCTTTGATGTAGCCGGCCTTTCGCATAGACATCCCGCAGCCCTGTATGCTCTCCACGGTCGCCGCAGCTATAGTGCCAGGAGTGATGCCTTCAAGCAGGACGTTCATCCGCCCTTTGACCGTGGCTGCCGACTTCGACGATATTTGCTGGCCCACTATCGAATTCACAAGCGCTTCAAAGAGGTCGGGCGTCACGGGCCTCCTGATGCGGCCTTCCCTCTCGATGACGGCCGCGAGCCTCGGGTCCCTTTCGCTGAGATACTCCATTTCCTTTTTACCGTATTTCAAATATTTTGTTTGCACAGTTCGCCACCTCAACCCTTGACAGCCAAACGGGATAACGTCGATTAATTATTGCACAATATCGCTCCTGCAACAAACAGGATACAGTGCACAGACACAGCGGGGACGGTTTCTTTTGGACACGGCGGGGACGGTTTCTTTTGTGTTACAGGACAGGCATGGACACAGCAGGGACGGTTCCTTCCGGGGGTGCCGAAAGTCACTGGCTTGACTGTTTTGAGGCTAAACTTTTCGTTGGGATTTCAACGAAATTGACTGATTATTTGAAAAGTTACGGAAAAACAATTGACTGAAAATTCTTGCGCAAACCTTGTTTTATAATCCGTTTGGGAATTTATATATTTTGCTTTACATGACATTAACGGAAAGGAAACAATTGTATGAAAAAAAGGTTTGATATGGTAGTCGTAGGGTTCGCGTTGTTCGCTATGTTCTTTGGTGCGGGCAACCTGATCTTCCCTCCCTACCTGGGGCTGTCTGCCGGCCCCGAATGGTTGAAAGGGTTCGTTTTTTACAGCATCGCCGACATAGGCGTCGCGCTGTTCGGTATCTTTGCGATGATAAGGACCGACGGGGATATGGATTCGCTGACAGGGAGAGTAGGAAAAATTCCCGCACTGCTCATAAACTCAGCTGCCGTACTCTGCATAGGGCCCATCTTCGCTATTCCCCGGACGGGTGCGACTTCTTTTGAAATCGGGGTCCAGCCCATATTCGAGAACTTCAACTCAATCATATTTTCTTTGATTTATTTCGGAATAGTCTTCGCACTCACAATACGCCCGAGCAAGGTCGTCGATATCATAGGCAAGATCTTGACGCCTCTGCTTCTGATCCTTCTGGTCTACCTCATCATAAGGGGAGTCATGACGCCAATAGGGTCGATATCCAAGGCACCGCTTGAAAGCAATGTAGTAGCAAACGGCCTCATCGCCGGCTATCAGACGCTTGACGCTTTCGCGGCCATGATCTTCGGCATCATCATCATCCAGGCGGTGAAGGACAAGGGGTATACAAAGGGAGGCCCGAACTCCAAAGCAAAGGTCGTCATCGGCGCGAGTGTCGTTGCAGCGGTCTGCCTCATCGTCGTATATGGCGGGCTGACATACCTCGGTGCCACCGTATCGACGACATTTGACATGGAGATCAACCAGTCCACGCTTCTCATCACGATAGTAAATATGGTCCTCGGCAAGACAGGAGCCACCATCCTCGGCATCATAGTAATACTGGCGTGCCTGACGACGGCCATCGGGCTGACGTCCGCTACCGCCGCATATTTTGAAAAGATCACATCAGGGAAGCTCAAGTACTCCGTGGTGGTGGTCATCGTCACGGTGCTCAGCATCCTGATAAGCAATATTGGGCTGTCTGCGATCATCGCCTTCGCAGTGCCTGTGCTGCTCTTCCTGTACCCGATCGTGCTTACGGTCATATTCACATCGTTTGCCAGCGGCATCATCAAGAACGACAACACCATAAGGGGCGCTGTACTGTTCGCGGCGATCACGAGCCTGTTCACGGTGCTTCATTCATACGGCATTTCATTTTTCCCGATCGAAAAAATGCCGTTGTTTGCATCAGGCCTGAACTGGATCATCCCGGCGGTCATCGGCGGGCTGCTCGGAACGCTCATCAAGACCGGCAAGAAAGAGACTGAGGAGAATGTTGCCTGAGGGGGATTTTCACCCGGCACATGAATAGCCAGCAAAATACCACAGAAAGCCGTCTCAAACGAGGCGGCTTTTTTCGGACGGGCGGCGCAGTATGGAAGACAAAAAGAATTGGCAGGACAGAACCCAGCCGGCCCTGTCCCGCCCCGTGCGGACGAGGCTACTCGAAAACCTCGATTCCGCTAAGCCCCTTATAACGCGGGACTTAGAGAGAAGTTATAGAAATAAGCATATTATTTGATCAGCGGGATGACGGTGGAGTCGAAGAAACTCTTTGCCGTCTCAGGGGAGACGCTGTATATCTTCTCCCCTATCCTCACCGATACCCCAGTCTGGCAGTGTTTCATGCAAAACTGGGCTTTCATCTCCACACTGTCATGGAGATTCATGGCTTCTATCAGCTGCTGGAACGTCTGGATGACGTTGTACGACCCCTTGAGGTGGCAGCTGCTGCCTATACATACATTGAGATCAACCATGGTTCATCCCTCCTTATCCGTGTGATGCCCGCCGCCATAGCTCATGTGCAGCAGGTCGTGCACCTTGCCTTTGAGCAGCCCATTGTAAAGGCTCATGACGAGCGGGTTTTCCTCGCTGCGCTTGATGCTGCTCTGGCTGTCGGCTGCGTACAGCTCCTTGCCGCGCTTGTCGCGGCCTTCTGCCAGGGCAAAAGGCTGGCCCGCGCCGGCCACGCAGCCTCCCGGGCAAGCCATGACTTCCACGAAATCAAAGTGTTCGCCGTTCTTGATCTCTTCAATCAGCCTGGCGGCGTTGCCGAGGCCGCTGACTATCGCTATACGCACTTCTTTGTCGCCCAGCATGACTGTGGTCTCCTTGACCCCTTCCATGCCGCGTACGCCCTGGTAGGCGATCGCCCTGAGCGCCGACGGGGACTTGTCTCCCGACAGGCGGCGCAGCACAGCCTCTGTGACCCCGCCAGTGACCCCAAAGATGACCCCGGCGCCTGTGGCGGTAAAAAATGGCGCGTCTACGGCTTCAGCTTCGATCTCCGAGAACACGATGCCGCTTTCCCTGATCATGCTGATGAGTTCCTGCGTCGTGATCACGTGGTCCACGTCCGGCACCCCGTCTGTGGTGAATTCGCCTCTTGCGCCTTCGAACTTCTTTGCGGTGCAGGGCATGACCGCCACATGGACATGCCTCCTGCTCGAAGACTTGTACTGCTCCTTGATGACGGAAGCGAACATCTGCATAGGGCTCTTGCATGTCGAGACATGCTCAAGCAGCTCGGGATAGTTCTTTTCGCAATACTGTATCCAAGCCGGGCAGCATGAGGTGAACATAGGCATGTCCACACCGCCCTTCTCCAGGCGTGCCTGGAGTTCGTTTGCTTCTTCAAGCACGGTCAGGTCGGCACCGGTGGACGTATCAAAAATCTCATCAAACCCCATGCGCCTCATCGCGGCGACTATCTTTCCGAAATCCCTGCTACCATCTCCGTCAAGGCCGAATTCACGCCCTACCGCGACGCGCACCGCAGGCGCTATCTGCGCCGTGACCTTCACGCCAGCGTCGTCGATATCCGCCCATACCGCAGGTATATCGCTCTTCACGACGATGGCCCCCGTGGGGCAGACGGCTGCGCATTGGCCGCAGCCGACGCAATTGCTCTCCGCTATAGGCCTGTCAAACGCGCAGCTCACGGTCATGTTGCTGCCGCGATACGCGAAATCTATAGCGCCGACATTTTGTATCTCGCTGCACATGCGTACACAGTCGCCGCAGAGGATGCACTTGCCTGCGTCCCTCGTGATGCACGGCGAGGACTCGTCGAGCTTTGGGGTATCCGCCGTATTTGGAAAGCGGACTTTGTCTATCCCGAAACGCTCGGCGAGCGACTGCAGTTTGCAGCTCCCGTTGTTTTGGCAGGTAGTGCAGTCCCTGCAGTGGTTTGACAGGAGAAGCTCCAGTATATTTTTCCTGTAACGGCGCAGCCTGCCCGTATTCGTCTTTATATTCATTCCCGCCCTTGGGACAGCGCTGCACGCGGCGTCGAGCTTGCCTTTGTCGTCTTCGATGATGCACATGCGGCACGCGCCGTAGATCGACAGCTCCGAGTGGTAGCAGAAGGTCGGGAGTTTGATGCCGGCTTTCCTGATGACTTCAAGTACGTTCTTCTCTCCTTCGAGAAGCACCGGGATCCCGTCAACGGTCATATATTTTTGGTTTACCATAGTTTTTTCCTCCAATTCAGCTGGCTTTGATCGCGCCAAAGGGACAGTCGGATAAGCAGGCTTCGCATTTGATGCACTTGCCCTGGTCTATCACGAAGGATTCTTTGATCTTGCCACTTATGGCCTCGACAGGGCAGACGCGCGCACACTTGGAGCACCCCTTGCAGATCTCGGGGACTATGGCGATGCGTTTCAGCGACTTGCATGCGCCCGCAGGGCAACGCTTTTCCCTGATGTGGGCTTCGTACTCGTCACGGAATGACCTGATGGTGGATACGACCGGGTTTGGGGCCGTCTTGCCGAGCCCGCACAGGGCGGTACTCGATATGGTCTCCGCGAGGTCCCCGAGCAGATCAAGGTCACACTCTTCCCCATTCCCCGAGACTATGCGTTCCAGGATTTCGAGCATGAGGCGCGTCCCTTCCCTGCAGGGCACACACTTGCCGCAGCTCTCGTTTTGCGTGAAATTCATAAAGAATGTCGCCACTTCGACCATGCAGGTGGTGTCGTCCATGACGACCAACCCTCCTGAGCCGACCATCGCCCCCGCCTTCTTCAGCGAGTCGAAGTCGAGCGGGAGATCAAGGTGCTCCTTTGTGAGGCAGGCACCCGAAGGGCCTCCTATCTGCACCGCTTTGAATTCCCGGCCTCCGCGCATACCGCCGCCGATATCGAAAATGATCTCTCTGAGCGTGGCGCCCATAGGCACTTCGATGAGGCCTGTGTTTTCGATGTTGCCTGTAAGCGCAAAGGACTTCGTGCCCGGGCTGTTTTCAGGCCCGATGCTCTTGAACCATTCAGACCCGTTCAGCAGTATTGCCGGGATGTTTGCGAAAGTCTCCACATTGTTCAGGACAGTGGGCTTCTCGAAGAGTCCCTGCTCGACTGTGCGAGGAGGCTTAACGCGCGGCATGCCGCGTTTGCCTTCAATAGAAGCCGTGAGCGCGCTGCCTTCGCCGCATACGAACGCGCCGGCGCCGCGATTGATGTGCACGTTGAAATTGAAGCCTGTGCCGAGGATATCCTCACCGAGCAGGCCACACTTTTCTGCCTGGGCTATTGCCCCCTGCAGCCGTTCGACCGCCATCGGGTACTCAGCCCTCACGTATATGTAGCCCTCGTCCGCGCCGCAGGCATAAGCCGCGACCATCATGCCTTCAAGTACGCAGTGAGGGTCGCCTTCCATGATCGAACGGTCCATGAAAGCGCCGGGGTCTCCTTCGTCCCCGTTGCACACCACATATTTTTTCGGCTCCTTTTGCTTCTGGACCTGCTGCCACTTGCGGCCTGTGGGGAAGCCTCCGCCCCCGCGCCCGCGAAGGTTTGAGTCAATGACTTCCTGCACTATGCTGTCTCTGTCCATATCGAAGAGGGCTTTTTCAAGCGCGCTGTATCCGTCTGCGGCCAGGTACTCGGCTATCGATGTAGCGTCGATGTGCCCGCAGTGCGCCAGCACCTGACGCGTCTGCTTTGCATAGAACGGTATCTCTTCCTGTTTTTTGAATACGATGTCGCCCTTCGTGTAGGCCAGGCGCTCGATATGCTCGCCTTTCATTATGGTACGTTCCACGATCTCTTCACAGTCCTCCGGCTTGACCCTGGTGTAAAGCCAGCCCTGCGGCTCTATCCTCACCAGAGCGCCCATTTCGCAAAAACCGTGGCAGCCGCTCTTCTTCATACCGACTGTGTGCCCGCCATCCACATGCTCATGCGGCTCGAGGCCGAGCTCCACACTGCAAGGTATGCCCTTTTCTTCCATCAAAGCGTGGAGGCGGTCAAAGAGTTTGAGCGCGCCGCTGGCGATGCAGCCTGTACCCGCACAGATGAGTATTTTTTGAGGTTCGGCTTTGGCAGCTTTGCCACAGATCTTGCGGAAACGCTGCAGATCCCGCCGATTTTCAAGCATTGTCGTTTGCATTATTTCCCCCCTTAAGTTCCTCCTTAAGCATTTCTATCAGTTCGTTTGCCTTGCCCGGCGTCATGGTCGGGTATACTTTGTCATTTACCGTGATGACGGGTGCCAGCCCGCATGCGCCGAGGCAACTGACCGTCTCGACCGTGAATCCGAGGTCCTCGGTGGTCACCACTTCGCTGCTCAAGCCCAGATCGCTGCGTATACGCTCCAGGATCGGGATCGATTTGCGCACGTGGCAAGCAGTCCCGTCGCAAATTTTGATCACATATTTCCCCTTTGGCTCGAGCGAGAAATTCTCATAAAATGTGGCTACCGAATAGAGCCTCGCTTCGCTCACCTTCATCTTCTGTGACAGATAGAGAAACAGCTCTGCCGGCAAGTAACGATATCGTTCCTGCGCCTCTTGCAGTATCGCGATGATAGCCCTCTCCTGCGCCCCGTGGCGCGTGAGGATCTCATCGATCACGCTGTAATCAAAGTCTGTGTCGGTCGCGGCGCCTTTCTTCGTATTCGCCTTAGTCTCCTCCATGGCTCCTCCTTCAAACATGTACTAGAAATAGCTTGTCTTCACGTGCTTGCCCATACTCCTCAAGTTTTCGGTCAACTCCTGGACAAGCCTCATTTTTATGGAAAAATTTATCGGTAAATGCGGGTTTTGGTGGCTCGCATTGATCGCCTTGCCCACGTAGAACCCGATGTCTGTCGCTTCTTCGAAGAGCATGAGGGCGATCCTCGACGCACCGTCAGTCTTGTGGCTGAGCGCGTAATAGTTGTAT
This sequence comes from Eubacteriales Family XIII. Incertae Sedis bacterium, assembly GCA_031266515.1. Taxonomy (GTDB): domain Bacteria; phylum Bacillota; class Clostridia; order Peptostreptococcales; family Anaerovoracaceae; genus JAISAW01. The sequence goes on along the minus strand of JAISAW010000005.1, from coordinate 8,081 downwards.
TTCCCCCGCAGGTACTGGTAGGAATATTCGAGCACCTTGCTTATGGTGATGACCCCTTCGGTCACAAGGTCTACCCCTTCGATATATGCCATTGGCGGTATCGAGGGGTCGTCCCTCTCTTTCGGAAGGTTCGCGTTCACAGTCTTGCCCAAATACTCTGCGGCAAGGATAGCGGTGGTGCCGCCGCACACGATGTGCTTTCCGGCCTTCGCGAAGAAAAGGTTCATCATCTTGTCCACGTCGTCCGGGTCACATGGCGGCCCGATGAGCAGGCTGACCGGTGCCCGGGAACGGACTTTCACAGTGCAGACCGTAGCGTCGTCGCCGGGATGCCCTTCGTAGAGAAGGTCGCACTGGTCGAGCAAGGCCCCTGTCAGCGTATGCGCCGTATACTCCCGCTTGTACAGGCCTTCCATGAAGCGGACGATGTCGCTCCGCTGCCAGCCAAAGTTCAGCAGGTGGCCGACGCCTGCATGCTCCACTCCGTCGCTGAAAGCGATAAAGGTGTCCCCTTCCTGCAAAGTGATATCGGAGATGTGGATCGTCTTCCCCTCTATGGTCCGCGTGGAGACAGGAAACTCGATGTGCTTCCCATCGCGCAGGAAGATGACTCTCGGGTTGTCAAACTGTATGACTTCCGCGCGTCCGTTGCCCGTCACTCGAAGGATGGTAAAAGTCGAGTATGCAATCTGGCGTACGCTGCACACGGGCAGGGTCGCCACGATGGCCGAGACGCATTCCTCTATCGGTATATTTCTCGCGATCATAGTTGATATGATCTTTGAAGTGAGGGTCGACAGGATGCTGGCCTTGACGCCGCTTCCGAGCCCGTCGGACAGGACAGTGACAGTAGTGCAGTCGTCAGGGCGCAATATCTCGACGCTGTCGCCGCAAAGCTCTTCGCCGTCCCTGTTCAGGCTCTGCCAATCCACTTCGGTGCAAAGGCTTGTCATGGGATTTGATCTCCGCGATGTCTGCATGTATTGTTCAATCATCGTTCAGAGTCTCCTTGAGCTTTGTGAGGGCTATCTTCGTCTCCGCCGCCGTCTCGCCCAGAAGCGACGCGATCTCCTGCACTGTGCGCATCTGTTTGGCGATCACCTCGTCGGTGACGCGTACGGTATTTTCGGCGGCTTCGCGACGTGCGACCAGAGCCGTCTCAGTCTCTGTGACGTCACGCAGGATGCCGATGATGAGGCTGTTTTCTTTGTCGTGGAGTACCGTGATCTGTACGAAACGCCTGTATTCGGCGAGGTATTGCCTGCTTTCAAACACCTTCCCGTCGCCATCGAGCGCTTTGAAAAACAGCGTGGGCGCCATGAGGCAGACCACGTTTTGGCCTGCGACGTCGCTTGCTTTCTTCACATTGAAAATCCTGCAGGCCTCGTTGTTGATCTGCTGTATCTCCATATCCTCGTTCAGGACCACGATGCCGCTGGGCATGTTTTTGATGATCGTATCGGAGAAGGATTGTACCCGGCTCATCAGGTACGGGAGGCACATCTCAAGGGTGGCCTTCCCCGTAAGCACGGCGGCGGCTTTCTCGCGGCAGGTGTCATAGCCGCAGCTTCCGCAGTTCAGCTCGTCTTCGGGCTTTGCTTTGCCGATTTTCCTGAGCGTTTCGGTGATCGCTTCGTCGCTGAATTTCGGATCCGGCTGGACGTCAAACTCAAGTTTTTTTGCCATCTCATCCACGGGGATGTCCACGGTGGCAAAATCGCCCTCAGTGGCGTAAGCGTTGATCGCCGAGCTTCCTCTGACGCGGCCTGTGTCGTGGCTCATAGCTGGCCCACCTATACAGCTGCCGCTGCAGGCGCTCATTTCGATGAAACAATTCGAAAGATGCCCTTCCGATATATCCTTGAAGGCCGCAAGGCATTCGATGATGCCGTCGACCGCTATATAGCTGTAGTGCGGATTTTTCTTTTCCATCGAACGCAGGACTCCGCCCAATGTGGGAAAGAGCCGGGCTTTTCCCGAAGCCTCCTCATCCGCCGGTCCGCCCGATTCGGGCAGGACGACACCTTCCTGCGCGAACCATGTGCTGAGCTCCCTGAACGTGAGCACACAATCCACATAGCCCGGGTAGTCTTCGGCTTCGGCCTTCTTGGATATGCAGGGCCCTATGAAAATGACTTTTGCATCGGGATGCCCCATGCGTATGCTCTGCGCATGTGCCTGCATCGGGGAAATGACCTGCGCCATATCCGGCAGTGCTGCCGGAAAATATTTTTCTGCGAGCATGTTGACCGTGGGGCAGCAGGTATCGATGATGACGGGCTTTTCCTCCGCGTCCACCATAGCGTCAAACCTGCGCTTCACTATGGTCGCTCCGATAGCCGTTTCCTCCGCTCCCGCAAACCCGAGAGACTTAAGCGCTTCACCCATTTGCGCGATCCCCTGCCCCGGGTAGTTTGCCACAAAGGCCGGTGCCAGGCTGGCGTAGACAGGGGCATCCCCTGCCACGAGGGCCTGGGCTTTCGGAAGGTCGTTTCGGATACGCTTGGCTTTCTGCGGGCAACTGACGAAACACTTGCCGCAAAGAACGCATTTTTCCTGCATTATAGTGGCTTGATTGCCCGAAAAACGAATAGCTTTGACGGGGCAATCGCGAATGCATTTGTAGCAGTGTTTGCAGTCGTTGACGTTCAGCTCAAGATACTCTGTCACCTCATCCCCTCCCAAGGTGCTCCCTTTGTGATGTTTGCGCGAAGTTCACGTATTCACGTTTTGGATGAAACCGTTCGAACTTTTTCGTTTCGTCCCGAAGGCCAACCCCTTTACGACGGCCTGTTCTTGCTTCCCCATTTTGGCCGTGTATTGATCGTCCAGCCAATAAACACAGGTGTTTAATTGGCTATCGGAGCGATAATAAATGTATCAGGTGAATTAAGTTTTGAGAAATATATAGTTGGAATATCGATATATAATTATCGATAATGGTTTTATAGGTCTATACCGATATTCATATAGACGTGGGGGAAAGAAAGCCAATATTCAGAGATAATCAGAATTTTTTTCGAAAAGCGCAGATGCGAGGCTCGCAGCTGCTTTGGATGGGACTCGGCGTTGCCTCGCAGCTGCTTTGGATGAGCGCTTCGTATGTGAGGCTGCGCTGCAGCCCGGTTCTCGGCTTTGCCTCGCAGCTGCATGAAGCGGAGTCGCCTTTTTGTCCCGAAGCTCTGCTTTGGCTGACAAAACGGACAGCGAAGCGAGCAAGGCGAGCGAAGGAGTGAGCGAAGCGAACGTTGCAGCAAGCGAATCGCGACGGCCCAACTCCCGCTCAACTACACAAAAAACTCAGGCACCTATTGCGTCTACGGATAATATGTTTGTGACGATGTAGTCGAGCCGGAAGATGAAATCCTTTTCCAGGTCATTCAGCTCGTAGTTGTCCCTGCGTATCATTATGTCGTTGAACCTGGAGCTGTGCGTACAGTATTTCTGTACCAGCCCGTTTCTCGTCAGGAGGTCCTCCGGCATGGGCGACACCCACATATACGTATCCTTGATCCGCGACAGTATGTCAAACTGGCTGCCGCGCTCGTATACGCGCACTTTTTTGTTTCCCGGCGTCGGGTCGCGCTCGGTCTCCGTGATACTGGCAGGCAGATGCGGCATCGCCGTATCGCCGTGAATGATCTCAGTGTAGTGGTGGAGATCCTTTCCGTCAACGATATCTTTCCTCGCGAGCGGATGCTTTTCCGACATCAGCAGCAGGTAATCGAATTCGAGCAGCGGGCGCCAGATCAGGTTGTTCTCCTGGAACATGCTCGTGAAGTAGTTTTGGAAATCCGTCTTGCAGCGCACCACTCCGATATCCGAAACGCCATCAGTGACGTGCCTTATAGACAGCAGGGCGTTCGTCTCGAAAAAATCTATATGGATCGGTTTTGTCGCGTCGAGCCCCGACAGCAGTGTCGTAAAGGCGTCCACCACATAGCTCGCGCGGGGCACGGACAGCCGCAGGCTCTGGACGTCGCTGTTGTCCTCCCTTCCCAGGGCTTCGAGCTCTTCGTATTGCATAAGTATATTTTTGGCGTAGCGCAGGAATTCACGGCCTTTAGGTGTGATTTCGACCCCTTTGAACGTTCTGTTAAAAATAGTGATATTCAGAGTAAGTTCGAGTTCTTTGATTGCCTTGCTTAGGTTTGGCTGCCTCATAAACAGATTTTCGGCAGCCTTTGAAATAGAGCCGGCACGATCCACTTCCAGTACGTATTTCAAATATTCTATATTCATATCCCCCATCCTTTTCCCTCCGGGCCATGGCCGGAAGTGCCATGATAGCGCCAGAGTTCATCGTTGCCCCATTTTCTCTGCAAGATGACGTGACAGGATAGCGAGCTGCAGAGCCATATTTTCATTCTGCACCAGGACATCGTTCGGAACTTCCAGATGTACGGGCGCGAAATTCAATATAGCAAGTATACCGCTCTCCACCATCAGTTTGCAAACTTCCTGGGCCTGCGGCGCTGGGACGGTGATGATGCCTATATGGATATGCATACGGCTGCACATTGACGAAAGCTTTTCCATGGGGAAAATCTTTTTCGAGCCAACCATCGTCTCCGCAAGGTTTTCGTCCTTGTCAAAGGCCGCCACTATGCGGACGCCCTGCCCCTCGAAGCCCGGGTAGCCGAGAAGGGCTTTGCCGAGGTTTCCCGCGCCTACGAGCACGGCATCCTGGGTGTTGTTGTAGCCGAGGTAGTTCCCGATACTTTTTATAAGCTCCTCGACTTCAAAGCCTACGCGCGGCTTTCCGGGGTTCGGGCTCACGGACGCAAGGTCTTTCCGGACCTGCACTTCGCCCAGGCCCATGGATTTTGCGATGGCGGGCGCCCCGATGTATTTGATCTTGACACGCTGCAGTTCCCGCAAATAATTGAAGTAGTCCGGCAAACGTTTGAAGGTCTGTACCGATAAGGCTCTCCCCGATTTCATTTGATCGTCCATTATCCCTCTCCTGTATACTGGTAAGCTGATTTACTTATTCGATATATTTTTATCGATATTAGCAATGATAACCTTTCTCAATGCGCAGGTCAACTGTTTTCGATAAAGTTGTATCGATAAGCTGCCGCCTTACATCCCGCCTGTCAAGGTTTGGACGGCGATGGAAGAGGCGTCGACCGCAAACCAGCAGCACAGCCCGAGGACGATCGGCCTGATGCCGTTTCCGAACAGTTTTTTCAGATCTGTGCCGAGCCCTATCGCAGCCATCGCCATCACTATCATGAACTTGCCGGCCCCGCCGAGAAAATTTGCCGGCCCCTCGGGCAAGCCGGTGAAGGAGCTTATCAGGGCGGCGGCGAGGAAGCCGGCCACGAACCACGGGAAGACTTTGATGAAACTGAAACGTGCAGCGCCGTCCGTTCCCGTTTCTTCCGCGACTCCGCCGACGGGGCTGCCCACATCTGTTCGCGTACTTTCCCGCATGTTTTCCCGCATACCCTTTTGCGCTTTCCGCGCAGCCTTCCGTGCGGTGACGAGGGCGAGGACGAGCGTCACGGGGACTATCATAAGGGTCCTGGACAGCTTCACGATGGTCGCGTAGTCGAGCGCGATATTGTTCCCGGCAAAAGAGCTCCATGCCACGCCGGTGGCCACGACTGAAGACGTATCGTTGACGGCCGTTCCAGCCCAGAGCCCGAACCCCATGTCGGTCATCCCGAGTGCCCTGCCGATGACAGGGAAAACGAACACCGCTGCGACGTTGAACAGAAAAATCGTAGAGATGGCCCTGGCAACCTCTTCATCCTTTGCCCCTATCACGGGAGCTGCCGCAGCTATCGCTGAGCCGCCGCAAATAGAAGTGCCGACGCCTATGAGTATCGTGGTCTCGCCCGGCAGTTTCAGCAATTTCCCGACGGCCCATGCGGTCAGGAAAGCGGCGGCGAAAGTGAATGCCATGATGAGGAAAGACTGCCCTCCCACTTTCAGCACAGCCACGAAGTCCATGCCAAAGCCGAGAAGCACTATCGCGTACTGGAGGATCTTTTTGCCGGTATACTGCCGGCCCTTATCGATGGCCGAGTGGCTGATCCGCGGGAACAGCGCCGTCGCGATGAAAATCCCCGCAACAATCGCAAAAACCGGCCCGCCCACCACGGGGACTTTTTGGCCGAGAAGCCAGGCCGGCACCGCTATCGCCGCACAGAGCAGTATGCCAGGCAGCAAAGCCTTTGTTTCGCTTAGGCGCAGAATTCTTGTCACTCTCCAAAAATAAATTTGTTTATGGCGTCCGCCACTCCGCCGTCCTCGCTCGCGGCCGTGACATAGTCTGCGGCGGCTCTCGCCTCAGGCACGGCATTGCTTACAGCCACGCCGACGCCGGCAAACTCGATCATACTCACGTCGTTGAGGTTGTCGCCGAAAGTCATCGTGTGTTTCGGATCCACTCCGACACGGCTGCATATCAACTCAAGCGCGGCGGCTTTGCTCACGCCTTTGCCGCCGATTTCAAAATTGAAGGCAAAGGACTGGGTCAGGGCATACAGGTCTGTCCTCGTCAGCCTGTCCCGGAAATATTGCTCGCCTTCGTCGTCTTTGAAAATGAAGTTGATGTTTTCTATGCTGTCATAGTGTTCTCGTCCGAACGCCTTGAAATCCTCGACCGGCGTCCTCGTAGCTTTGATATACGGCTCGAACCATTCCGGGATCCCAAAGCTTATAGGGTCGTCGTAGGCCGCCCTGCTGATATACGGTTTGTCACCTGTAAAGATCTCCACCATATGCGTGGCGTCGTCAATGAGAGGGACTATGCTCTCAAAGGCTTCAGGGGAAAGATACCGGGAATACAGCTCTATGCCATCGGCCACATCCCATACCTTCGCGCCGTTCGCAGTGATATAATACCTTATGCCTTCGATGCCCCGCACCTGCTCGGGTATCGACGGGAGCACTCTGCCTGTGGCAATGACCACCTCTATGCCGTTCTCGATGCAGCGCTTTATCGCCTGCAGGTTTTTTTCAGGCAATCGGTGCTCGCTGTCAAGCAGGGTACGGTCGAGGTCGGTCGCTATCAGTTTAATTTCCTTTTTCATGGTATATAATTTACACGCAATGGAAAGCAAGTACAAGTTCGAAGATATTCGCAAAATAGCAAGCGGGCGCAAAGCACGGCCGATAGGGAAGTTCAGGTACTCATCCGTGCTCCTGCCTTTGCTTGAAATCGATGGCGGGCTCCACATCCTGTTTGAGGTCAGGGCGCATTCGCTGAAGGCACAGCCGGGCGAAATCAGTTTCCCCGGCGGCGGTGTCGAAGATGGCGAGGGCCGGGCAGCAGCGGCGGTACGGGAGACTTCGGAAGAACTCGGGATCCCCGCTGAAAAAATAGAGGTGATCGCTGAGCTCGACTACATATCGTCGCACGACGGGTCGAATATTTTCTGCATGCTCGGGACATTCAGCGAACAAACCCTCGCGGATGCGGTGCCGAACCGGGATGAGGTCGAAGAAATTTTTCTCGTCCCTCTGAAATTTTTCCTCGAAACCGAACCCGACGTATACACGAACAAAGTGGTCATGGAAGTGGATGAAAATTTCCCGTACGGGCAGGTCGGGATAGACGAAAACTACAGATGGCGGCGCTCGCTGCATACGGTCTTCGTCTACGACTACGAAGACCCTTCATCGAGGAAGCGTTATGTCATATGGGGCCTGACGGCCATGATGGTCCGGAATTTTGTGATGATGCTCGAAGGGGAAGACCTTTCGGGGATGCTGTTTGGTTGAGGGCAAAGCGGATGTATTATTTGTCCCGACGACTAAGCAAAAAGGTTTCATATTGGCGATCCTTGCCGCTGCCGCTTTATTTCAAGTTCCAGAAAAAGTCGAATACGCTTTGAAGTCTATAATAGTGAGAAAGGAGATTTGGTCATGAATATTGCAGTAAGGTATTTCTCGCGTGGCGGGAACACCAAAAAAGTAGCAGAGGCGATTGCCAAAGCGGCAGGCGTAGAGGCCAGGGATTGCTCTGCAGCCCTGACCGAACCGCTCGATCTTCTCTTTTTGGGCGGCTCCATTTACGCAAGCAGCGTCGATCAGGCCCTGAAAGATTTTGTCGAACAGCTTGATCC
>JAISAW010000095.1 GCA_031266515.1 Eubacteriales Family XIII. Incertae Sedis bacterium | reverse complement strand
GTTTATGTCATAAAATCGCGGGATGAGATGGGCGATGGTGGACTTGCCGCTCCCGGACGGGCCCACAAGCGCTGTGACTTCGCCCTGGCCGGCGGTAAAGCTCACGCCGTTCAACGCTGTTGTTTCACTTTCTTCCCTGTTTTCATATGAGAAAATGACGTTCTCAAATGATACGGAGTACTCCGCCGTCGTTTGGGGCTCCTTCGCTTCGGGCAGAGGCTGTACAGCCAACATACCATCCATTCGCTCAATGCCGTCAGAAATTTGCGCGCCGAGCTGCGACACATACATGAGTTTGGTAAACGGCGTTGCAAGTGAAAATGAAAATAATATATAGAATACCGCAGCCAACGCGAACCGGCTGTAATTTTCCGTGCCGCCCGCAATAAGGATGATCACGGGAATCAAAAATACGTACACATGTCCTATGATAGTCATGAACGCCGCCATATGTTTTTCAAACGACATCGTATAGTTTTTGACGAAACGCCCGTAATCCGTGATCGTTTCGTGGAAGGTGCGGAATGAGTAGATGGTCTGATTGAACGCCTTTACCACCGAAATCCCGCGCACGTATTCCACTGCGGCGTTGTTCATGTCCTCAAGGGAGTCCTGATAAAGTTTTATGAATTTCTTTGATTTCCCCGAACCCATCGCCGCCATTTGAATAAGGTATGCGGCTATGATGGGGACGAGGCTCGCCAGCCCAAGCCTCCAGTCGAAGGCGAACAGCACCGCCAGCGTTATGACGGGCATTGCGAAGGAGCCCGCCAAATCCGGGAGTTGGTGCGCTACAAACCCTTCCAGTTTCTCGATGTTTTCGTCCACTATTTTGCGCAGTTTGCCCGTTGAGTTCGCATTATGAAAACCGAGGGGCAGCGAGGCGATATGCGCAGTGTATTCCAATTTGAGTTCATATTGAGTCTTGAACGCTGCGAGGTGGCTGCACATCAGCGCCAGGAAATTGAGCAGGATAGCGCCGATCGCGCTTCCGGCCGCAAGCCATCCCAGGTCGATCATGTACGCTGCATCCAGCGCCGAAAGATCAGCAAAGTGGGCGACAAGCTCCTTGATGATATAGTAAATGGCGACGAACGGCGCAAACGACACTGCGACGCTGAGGACAGCCAGTATGCAGGAGCATACGATAAGCCCTTTCTTGCGCGAACTGAGCTCGAGCAAACGCAGCATGCCTGTCTTTTGTTTTACTTCCTTCTTCATGTGCCCTTTCCTTTCCACTGTGGTGCGCTGCCGCTGTTTACTTCCCGCTATGCGCACCGCCGCTGTTTTTCAAATCGCCTTATACTATGCCCGCTTTGATAAAATGCTTTTTGAGAAATGTCCTGCCAAGCAGCATCCCTATGACTGCACCCATGGCCGCAAGCGCACTGGACAATGCCAGGAGCGGACCGTTTATGAAGTTCATGAGCTCTTCCATATACTCCGCCGTCATACCGCTTTCAATACAAAAATTGTAGTAGTAGTCCCTCGCAAACAGAATGATCCCAAACATACCCAAATTGAGGCATACAGCGAACGCGGCATATCCTGCTGTGTTCAATTTAAAACTCTTATACCTGCCTGCCCTCGCGAACAGCTCTGCAAGGACAGCTCCCGCAAATACTCCAACCGAAACAAACCAGCCGGATCCCATGATGAACACTATCAATGCGAACAATACCCCCTGGATGAGTGTCGCCAGCGGCTTTGGCGCTTTCGTGCGCAGGTACGCCCACACGATCCCGCAGGGAATCATCGCTATCCCCGCACAGAACGGGTAGAGCTGCACAATCAGTCCCGTAGGCAATGCGCACGCCATGTACACCAGGATGAACACCACGCTGAAAATTCCGATTGTGATGAGGTCTTTCGCCCTCAGCTTGTTTGTGTTCATGAGAAAACCTCCCTTACTTTATTTACGTTTTCACAAGTTACAGGAAAATCGCTTTTTACATTGCCATCCTCAAGAATCAACGCCCGTGTGCAGGCAGCGAGCAGAAGCTCGTAATCGTGGGTGATGATGAATATCGTCTTACCTTCGGCGCGAAGCCGTTCGATCACAGCGACCACCCGCTGCATATTCCGATAGTCCAATCCGCTCGTCGGCTCATCAAAGATGAGGATCTGCGCGTTATGCGCCATTGCCGTGCCTATAGCCGTGCGCTGCTTCTGCCCTCCCGACAAACTCATGGGGTGGCGTTCCCTAAAGTCCGTAAGGGACAGGGATTCCAAAATATCTTCCACCTTCTCATTAGCAGGACGGCTCCGCCTGTTTTTTGAAAGCAGCAATTCATTCTCAACACTGTCGGTAAAAAGCTGATAGCCGGATTCCTGCATCACCAGATAGAACGGTCCCGCCCTCGCCTTTGCCGGCAGATTTATCCCATACAGTGATATTTCACCGGACGATTTACTGTGCAATCCACACAGCGTCCGCGCCATTGTGGTCTTGCCCGCGCCGTTTCCTCCGAGGATGGCGACTGCTTCGCCGGGAGAAACCTCAAAGGAAATGTCATGCAAAACATGATTCCTTCGCCCGTATTGGGCGGACAATCCTGCAACCTTCAAATACGGGGCTGCTTGTTCCTGCGGTTTCGCGTCGACGCGTAGCGCGTTTGAACCCGGTATAACTGCTTCATGATGAAGCACGTCTTGATTAGCTATAACCATTTCAGGATGAAAGAACCCCGAAACCGCAGCGCTTGCTTCGGAACGAAATCCACCCGGATCCACTATACTTGCAGTGGGATAAAGTTCGCCTGGGTTCAATACGCGCAAGCCCAATCCTCTCCGCTCGCTTTCTGGCATTGTGAGAAATTCATCTGCCGGCCACTCGTGCTTTATCTGTCCGGACTCCATACAGACCACCCGATCTATAAGCCCTGACAGCCAGTAGAGCCGGTGTTCGGCGACGATCAGGGTACGGCCTTCTTGTTTCAGCCTAAGCATGATCCCTGCAAGCTCCACCACGGCATCCCAATCCAAATTCGACGACGGTTCGTCAAACACGAATATCTTCGGGGCGAGCGCATAGGCCGAGGCGATGGCGACAAGCTGTTTCTCGCCGCCTGAAAGGGCGAAAATGTCACGGCCGAGCAAACGCTCTATGCCGAGAGCGACAGCGGTTTCCCGTACACGTTTCCGAATATATGCAGAAGGCAGGCCGAGGTTCTCGAGGCCAAAAGCTATTTCCCCGGTGGTGTCAAGGCTGAAAAACTGGCTGCGCGGATTTTGAAAAACAGAGCCGACAATGCCCGCCAACGCATCGGGCGTCGTCACGGACACATCGCGGCCCGCCACGACCACCTCACCGCTGAATTCCCCTTCATAAAAATGAGGAATAAGCCCGTTGACCAACCTTGTGACGCTGGTCTTGCCGCAGCCGCTCTCTCCGCACAGCAAAACGCATTCGCCTTTTTTGATACGCAGAGAGATACCGCGCAGGCATTGCTCCGAAGTTTCGCCATAATTAAAGGTTACGTTTTCGATTTTAACCATAGAGCAGAGGCACACCTCCCATCACGGCAAAAATGCCAAGCGCAAGAAATACTGCGGCCATAACTGCGTCCGGCAAGCCGAATTTCAATTCACGCATGGAAGTCCTCTTTCCAATGCTCTCAATCCCTCTAGTCACCGACGCTGCGGACAGCTCCTCAGCGATATTTGCGCAGCGCAGCATCATGGGGACAAGCGTCCGTTCCATACTGAACCGCAACCCGCGCAATCGCGCCGCGTCACGGATAGCGGCGAATTCCTCCTTAGCCGTGGGGAAAAACCGCAGCGTGACGGTGAACGGGATGACGATCACTTTCGGAATATGCAGCTTCTGCATTGCGGAAACCAAATCCCCGACCTTCGTCGTCGCCATCAGGCCGGAAGCGAAGAATACCGTCGGCATGATCTTTCGGATGCAGATTATGGTCATGCTTACAAATGCGGTGAAGAAGTTGTCAGCCAACGTACAGAGATAGAACACGGCCATCAACACCGCATAAATGAGAAGCCCGTACCAGAGCTGCCGCAGACAGCCCATAACCAAAAGCAGTACGGCGACCATGCCCATACAGAGCCATTCCGTACGTATATCGGGCGATGCAAATATCACGACATTTATCAACACGAGAACCAATAGTTTCGTGCGTGGGTCGAATCGCACCATCAAAGGATACCTGCCTTTTCAAAGTGCTTTTTCAAAAGTACCCTGCCAATCAACGCCCCGATTATAGAGCAGATAACGGCACCCGCAAACGCCACGACAATCAACGGGCCGTGGATTGCGGCAATGAGTTTATCAATGATCTCCGCACTCATGCCCATGTCAAGCCTGCTCCGGCGGAACGCGTCCTCAAAGAAGAGCATGGGCGAATAGCCATCCAACGCAAGGCCGAGAATCATCGCCGCATAACCCGCCGTGTTCCAGCTGAACTTTTTGTACCCACCCTGCGAGCAGAGGAAATCCGCCAACAGCCCAAAAACTGTTCCGAAAATAATGCACGGCCAGAAGTGCCCGGCAAGACACATAACCAGCCCTATGAGGCCACTCATGATAGTAATCGCGCCGAATTTACGCACCTTTGTCGCAAGGTATAGAAAAATGACGCCGCCGACGATTGCGTCCGCGCAGGAAATAAAGGGCATAAGCAGCGGAATTGTAGTGAAAAGCATTGCAAAGATGGTCACCACAACGAAGAACAGAAGCGTGAAAATGCCTGTAGTGATCAGATCTTTGGCACGAAGCTTTCGTTTATCGGTCTTCATATCTTTATTCTCCGGGTTGCCCTATATCGTTAGCCATAGGTAACCGCCTTGCCTGAAAAAACGCAGCCAATCCTGGCTGCATCAATTATTACCCCTGCTATTTGTTGCCGGGGTAATAACATATCACAGTTTTCACTTTTTGTGAGCAAACTTAAATCCGGTCCGGGAAAAATGTCCTTTTGGGCGTTTTTTCTCCTCTTTCACTCTTACACGTATTCCCTGAACACCACATTCGCAAGGTCGAGACCGAGTTTTGTCAGGCGGAGCTGCTCGTTTTCCTGTTCAAGCAGGCCCCTGCCTATGAGGGTTTTGGTCTCATCCCCGTACAGCTCCCAAAAATCCGCCCCGAACTTCGCCTTGAAATCCCCGGTGTCTATGCCTGTGATACGCCTGAGGCCGAGCCAGATATATTCCTGCATATCGTCGCTTCGGCTGTTTTTTTGCGTGTGGCCGAGCATTCCGCCGGTTCCGATGGATCCGAGGTACGAGGGGAGGTCGGACGTGTTTGAAAACCTGTAGCCCTCGAAATAAGAGTGCGCAGCGACGCCGAAGCCGAGATAGTCGTCCATTGACCAATATTTGAGGTTGTGCACGGATGCAAGTCCCGGTTTGGCGCAGTTTGATATCTCGTACTGCACATACCCCGCACGTTCAAATTCCGCGCAGGCTTGCCGATACATGAGCCTGTCATCAATTTGGTCCGGCGGCTCAACCTCCCCTCTTTCGAGGGCGCAGGCAAGAGGCGTACCCTCTTCGATCCCGAGGCTGTAGTACGAGATGTGTTCAGGGGAAAGCCTGATAGCCGTCTCTATGTCTTTCTCCCACGATCCCCGCGTCTGCCCGGGGATGCCGAACATGAGGTCTATATTGACGTTATCAAAGCCTGCTTTGCGCAGCTTTCCATAAGCCTCATACGCCTCTTTTGCGCTGTGGATGCGCCCGAGGGTCCGCAGCGTGGCATTGTCAAACGACTGCGCCCCCATGCTCACCCTGTTTATGCCTGACGACCGATAGATGCGAAGAGATTCGCTATTTATGGTTCCGGGGTTTACTTCAATTGTAATCTCTGCGCTTGCTTCGCAGCTGAAATTCACGTACACGGCATCGAGGATTTCAGTGATCAAGCCCGGCGCGACGGCGCTCGGGGTCCCGCCACCTATGTAAATGCTATTGACGGAGTAATCGTTCGAAGGATGGTCCCTTTTATGGCTTATCTCATAAATCAGCTTGTTTACATATGCCTCGTGCATCGCCGGCTCATCGATACCAAACGAAACAAAGTCGCAGTAAGAGCACTTCCTGACACAGTACGGGATGTGTATGTAAAGCCCGAGTTTCTTTTTTGTATTCACGCCGCTTCTGCCTACTCGCCAGCTATTTATTGTCGTCATACTTAAGTACAGCAGTAAACGCTTCCTGCGGCACCTCGACCGAGCCGAACTGCCGCATGCGCTTCTTGCCCTCTTTCTGTTTTTCAAGCAGCTTCTTCTTGCGCGAGATGTCGCCTCCGTAGCACTTGGCAATGACGTCCTTTCTGTACGCCCTCACAGTTGCCCTCGCGATGACCTTCTGCCCTATCGTGGCCTGGATGGGTACTTCAAACTGATGCCTCGGGATGATATCCTTCAGTTTTTCAGTCACGAAACGCCCTCTCTGGTAAGCCTTGCTCTCGTGTACAAGCATCGAAAAGGCGTCCACCTGTTCCTTGTTCAGCAGGATGTCGAGCTTCACTATCTTCGACGGCTGGTACCTCAGGAAATCGTAGTCAAGCGAGCCATATCCCCTCGTCTTGGACTTCAGCGCGTCAAAGAAGTCGTATATCACTTCGTTCAGCGGCAGTTCGTAATGGAGAAGCACCCTCGATTCAGTCACGTATTCCATGTGCTGCATGATCCCCCTCCTGTCCTGGCACAGATCCATGATAGCGCCTACGTACTCCCTTGGGATCATTATATCCGCCTTGACTATAGGCTCCTCAATGTGGTCAATGAGGGCGGGATCGGGCAGGTTGGAGGGGTTTTGTATCATCATGGCCTTGCCGTCAAGCAGCGCTATTTTGTATATGACGCTCGGCGATGTGGTGATGACCCCGAGGTCAAATTCCCTTTCGAGCCTCTCCACGATGATTTCCATGTGGAGCAATCCCAGAAAACCGCACCTGAACCCATATCCGAGCGCAGTTGACGTCTCGGGCTCAAAGCGGAAGGCCGCATCGTTCACCTGGAGTTTTTCGATGGCGTCTTTTACATTCTCATATTTTTCGCCATCGGCGGGGTATATGCCGCAGTACACCATCGGCTGCGCTTCTTTATAACCGACGAGTGGGGTGTCTGTCTCTTCTCCTGCGATCGTCACCGTATCGCCCACGCGGGCATCGCGCACCTGCTTTATACTTGCGGATATAAAGCCCACCTCGCCCGCAGAAAGCTCCTCCGTGGCGACAGGCTCGGGGGAGTAGACGCCGACTTCCGTCACCTCATAGTCCCTCTTCGTGTTCATAAGGCGGACGATGTCGCCCTTTTTCACCTTTCCGTCAAATACGCGAGCGTATATCACGACCCCTTTGTAGTTGTCGTAGTAGGAATCAAATATGAGAGCCTTGAGCTTCCCGCCGGGATCCCCCGATGGAGGCGGCACGTTCTTCACGACGTCCTCAAGGACATCCTCAATGCCTATCCCTTCTTTCGCTGAAATAAGCGGTGCCTCTTCGGCGTCAATCCCGATCAAATCTTCAATTTCGCGCTTCACCCTGTCCGTGTCGGCGCTTACGAGGTCGATCTTGTTCAGCACCGGGAGTATTTCGAGGTCTTCGTTCATAGCCAGGTAGACGTTCGCCATGGTCTGGGCCTCGACGCCCTGCGTAGCGTCCACCACGAGCACCGCGCCTTCGCAGGCGGCAAGGCTTCTCGATACCTCGTAGGTGAAGTCGACGTGGCCGGGGGTGTCTATCAGGTTCAGGATATACTCGTTCCCGTCCTTCGCCTTGTACGAAAGCCGCGAGGTCTGAAGCTTGATGGTGATCCCCCGCTCCCTCTCAAGATCCATATTGTCCAAATACTGCTCTTTCATCTCGCGCGCAGATACGGCACCGGTCTGCTCAAGTATGCGGTCTGCGAGCGTCGATTTGCCGTGGTCGATATGTGCGATTATTGAAAAATTCCTGATTCTGTTTTGGTCTGTCATTTTACCTCGTTCCGCCGTTTGTCTTTTATGTGCTTGACTGTTGCTGTTCAGACGTACGCCAGAGATTTACAGCCCTGGCCTAGCTTGCTGCGACTCCGCTTCGTGCAGCTGCGAGCGAAGCGAGTCTCATACAAAGCGACTGCGTGCGCACTCACTCCGCGCAGACGGCGCGAGGCCAGGGCTGTAAATCTCCCGCATAGGATGAGACTCGGCTTTGCCTCGCAGCTACACAATTGCTGGATAAATCCGGGTCAAATCCTAAAAGTTCCTCGGAATTCTGCCTACGTGTGAACAGTAACGTCTGATTGATTATAATAGGAAAAAATTCTCCTTGCAATGGAACCATTGGGACGTTAGAATGGATGTCGGCAAATATTTGCAGAAAGTGGGTGAATAAATGGCAAATATAAAATCTGCGAAGAAACGGATAAGCGTTATAAACACGAAGACAAACCGCAACAAGCGCATCAAGACGCGCCTGAAGGATGTCATCAAAGACTTTGACGCAGCTGTGACGGCAGGAGAAAAAGACGAAGCGAAAACTCTGCTTACAAAAGCCGAGAAGAAGCTCGACCAGGCTGCGGCTAAGGGTACGATTCACAAGAACACCGCCGCACGCAAGATCTCGCGCCTCTCCGTCCGTTTCAACAAAGCCTTTAAGGCTTAAAGGCTCACCCGTCCCACAATATGGCGGCTACGCGCCGCAGGTGTAAGTTCGAAACACCACGAACAACCGGAAGTGTCTCCCGGTTGTTTTTTTACGAAAACCTTCCGACAATCTTCAGGAGCGCGCCGAACCAGAACGGCTCCAGGCGCTTCTGCACATTTGTAAGCTCCTCGGAGATCTTTATGTGCTGTGGGCATTTTTCCTCGCACAGCCCGCATTTCACGCAGTTCGACGACTTTGACCCGCCTGCATGCAATACGTTCGTGCTTGTCATATACTGCTGTATGCCTGTGACGAAGCCATTGGCGTAAGAAGCGTTGTACGCGGCAAAACAGCCGGGGATATTCACGCGGTTGGGGCAAGGCATACAGTAATTGCAGCCTGTGCAGGGGACTTTATAGCTCTCTTCAAACACAGCTTTGGCTTTTTCCAGGACTGCAAGTTCGTTATCCGTGAGCGCTCCGGCCTCCATGGCCTCCGCCACGCCCAGGTTGTCGGCGAGCTGCTCAGGCGCGTTCATCCCCGACAGCACGACGGTCACTTCCGGCTGGTTCCAAAGCCATTTGAGCGCCCAGGCTGCGGGCGTGATGTCCGGGTTTGCCCCGCTAAAGAGTTTCACGGCTTCTTTCGGCACTCCATTCGCCAGCTTGCCGCCGAGCAGAGGCTCCATGATGATGACGGGCAGGCCTTTCTCATGGGCCTTTTGCAGCCCGGCCCGCCCAGCCTGGTAATTCTCGTTCATGTAGTTGTACTGGATCTGGCAAAACTCCCACGGATAGGCGTCCAAAAGCCGCAGAAACTCTGCCTGCATGCCGTGGAAAGAGAAACCGATATTGCGGATCTGTCCACCCGCTTTCTTTTCGGCAATCCAGTTTTCGATTCCGATATCGGCCACGGCTTGCCAGGCGTCCATATCCGCAATGTTGTGGATCAGGTAATAATCGATATAATCCGTGTGAAGCCTCTGAAGCTGCTCGTCAAAATAACGGTCAAAATCTTCGTATTTTTTGCATTTGCCGTGAGGCAGCTTGGTTGCCAGATAGATTTTTCCGCGCAGATTGTTTTTGAGCAGGATTTCGCCGAGCGCGACTTCGCTGCCGCCGTAAATATAGGCTGTGTCGAAATAGTTCACGCCCTTTTCGACAGCTTCGACCACCAGTTTTTCGCTTTTTGCCAGGTCGATATTGATCCCGCGTGGAAACCGCATACAGCCAAATCCCAGCGCGGACAGTTCATTTCCCGATTTCGGGTCAAGTCGATATTGCATCAGTTTTCCTCCTCGCCGCATTCGCCGCGCATTCCTTCAATGTGATTTACGAGCGCTACAAGCTCTCCCCAGGCGCCGCCAAGCTTCAGGTAATAGTAGTTCATCGTGCCTTGCGGATACAGGCCGATAACCTCCGTGTCGCGCAGTATCTTGACATGGTGGGATACCGCCGGGCGCGACAGGTGGGTTTTTTCAGTAATCTCCCCCACGCGCATACCCATTTCACAATCAGCGCAGGCAAGAGCGGCGATGATCCCCTGCCGTGTTTCGTTGCCGATAGCTACCAGCAGTTTTCTGCAAGCCGAAAATTTATCGAGTAACGCCTTGTCGTCCATATTCCCTCCTCGCTCAACGGTTTATTTGTTCAACCATTTAAACCGTTATGCCACAACGGGATTCAAATTTCAATATCGGGAAAGAAAATCGAGACGAATGATGGCAGCTTCATGCACATCCATTTTACTATAAGTATTGCAGTCTGCGTATGAAATTCTTTCCAGCCAGGTATGATTCGGTGAGCTGCTGTATACGGATATTTTGCCAGGCTTTCCGTGCATAAACGGTGTATGGCAAATCGTGCGTATCGCCGACAAGCCGCAAAAGCAGCCTGCTCTGCCGTGCACCGA
>JAISAW010000085.1 GCA_031266515.1 Eubacteriales Family XIII. Incertae Sedis bacterium | reverse complement strand
GCCTTTCTTTCATCACTTTCAAGGTAAAAACGTCCTTCTCATAGTCTTTCAGGAGATCAAATTTCTCACTCATCGGGGGTTCCTTTCCTTTCTTTCATCACAATGCAATCGTCTGCGCTACACAAAACCTTCCGCTGTCTGCAATGGTGTCGGCAATTTCGGTTTCAACAAATCATCATCCGACTATTAAAGCCTACTTGAGCCGACTTGTCAAGAGAGATACTGAAAATTCAGAATATTCGGATAAGTAAGGTCATTGTTCAGACGTACGCCAGAGATTTGCAGCCCAAGCCTCGCTTGCTGCGACTCCGCTTCGTGCTACTGCGTGCGCACTCACTCCGCGCAGACGGCGCGAGGCTTGGGCTGCAAATCTCTCACACAATTGTTGGATAAATCCAGATCAAATCCTAAAAGTTCTGAGGAATTCTACCTATGCGTGGACAGTAACCGAATAGGAATTACTGTTCGTGCATAAGCATGGTTTTTTCGAAAGGCGCGGAGAAGAAAAACCTCAGTTCACACGGCCGATAAAGCCGAGGCTGCTCAGGCCGAAGACGAACAAGAACACGGTGACCGCTGCGAAGAGCGTAGTAAATACCACTATCGCCGCTGCGAGAGGCCCGTCGTTGCCCATGATGTCCGCCATCGTGTACGAGTTGATCGCAGACGGCGCGGCCGCGAAAGAAAGTATCGTGGCGAGCTCGACATCGCGGAAACCGATCAGTACAGCCGCTGAAATGACGAGGAAAGGCCAGAAGACAAGTTTTAGCGAAACGGCCTTTACGAGCCTCTTCCGGTCGGTAGCTATATTTTTCAGCGTGAAAGCGCCGCCCATTATGAAAAGCGCGATCTGCGTCGATGCCCTCGAAAACAAGTTGAGCGGGTCCCTGAGAGCTTCGGGGATCGGGATCGCCGCGAACAGGAAAACGATGCCGACCACAGAGCCGATGATGAGCGGATTTTTGGCAATCGCCACCAACAGAGATCTCACCTTCATCCTCCCGGGTGCCCTGTCCCTGCGGTTTGTCTCAAGCGTGAAAATCGCAAGAAGGTTGAAAATGGGGACGACGATCGCAACCATGAAGCTCGTCACGCCAGCGGAGCCTGTGGAGTATATGTTGCTCACAAGGGGCATGCCGAAGAGCACGAAGTTGCTCCTGAAAATCCCCTGTATGAGAGCGCCGTGCTTCGTCCTGTCGGGTTCGGTCGCCTTGATGTACTTCCACGTGCAGCCCCAGATGATGAATATGGAGGAAGCGGTGAACACGATGAGGACCGGCTGCACGACGCTGCCTATGTGCGCCGCAGTGACATTGTTGAATATCGCTATGGGCAGAAGGAACGTGAAAACGATCTTGTTGCCCTTCCGCACGGCCTCGTCGCTAATGTGAAACAGGTTCTTAATCCCGAACCCGAGCAATATCCAAAAAAACATTGGAAACACGGCCTTTGCCGCCAGTACAAAGCTCTCCATGGGAGTCATTATACCTCATTCTGTCCCTGTGTTGGCACCCCAACCAGCTTGAGCGTTAATGTTAAGCACAGGCTTGTCTATGAAGTCCTCGAAGATGAAAAAAAAGTGAAGGTCATCAGTCTTTGGACGCATTACGATTTTTGAGGGTAGACACAGGGACGAGCACAATCTGCCGTCCCTGTTATTACCCCGGCAGCAAACAGCAGGAATAAAGTGCCGAGGATTTCAGCTGATATGCGCGGCGGCGAAACCGCGCATACTCGGCAGTATGCAAGGATTTCGCCAACAAAGCAGATTGGCGGAAAGGCCGGCGCGACTTCCTGCTATTTGTTGCCGGGGTAATAAATGCAGCGGCTAAAATTCGCCTAAGACTGAAAATGGTAGACTTCATAACCGGCATTGGGGTTATAGACGCCGCTATTGCTGCCAAGGATTTTGGAATTAAAACTTGAGTATGAGGGCAAAGAAGCTTCGTCCATTCGATCCATCCTGTAGGTAACGACAATGTGGCCTCCGACTCCGCCTTTCTCACCCTCAAGGTCAAGCCGCCACGAGAAGCCATCGGCACTAAACAGGGTGTCATCCCTATCCCCATAAACCATAATCCTCCAGTGGCCGGGCGAACCAGACTCAACATATGCCTCGCCCAGCAAGTCCGAAACATTTTTGTTAAATTGGAAATCATCACCTGTAGCCTCACCACTTAATGCAGCCAGGGCCCAGCGCACCCAATCCCCCCTGGCAGTGGATACACTGCTGGAATCCTCAGTGATTTCTCCATCTGCATATGCTTCATCCATCACTGTACGGGCAGCCACATAGTGATTCTTCGCCTCCGATATATACTGCTTGTCCCTGGCTTTGTCGATGTATCCCGTCAGCGCAGGCACTCCTATTGCCGCGAGGACCGCGATGATAGCGATCACTACTATGGCTTCGACGAGAGTGAAGCCTGCTCGCCTTGCGCACGCTTCGCTGTCCTGTTTTGCACTGCGGCTGAAGCTGCACAAAACAGGCACGTCAGAAATATCCGTGCCCGCTGTTTCGCCGCTATTTAATTCCGAACGCCCGCCTGAAGCTAATTTATGGTTTTGCCCCCCCCCGTGGCAGATTTTGTTGTTTCAATTGCTCGCATTAATCTATCTCTTTCTTCACCTTTAATATCAATCTGCTTCGACTTATCCCCGCAGCCCTG
This sequence comes from Eubacteriales Family XIII. Incertae Sedis bacterium, assembly GCA_031266515.1. Classification (GTDB taxonomy): domain Bacteria; phylum Bacillota; class Clostridia; order Peptostreptococcales; family Anaerovoracaceae; genus JAISAW01. The sequence goes on along the minus strand of JAISAW010000085.1, from coordinate 10,804 downwards.
ACACAGCATTTCCTGCCTGCCGTAATGCTATCGGGCACTCTTAATACATACCCATATTATCACAAACCAAACCACACATGGCAGAATTTCAGGCTCAAATAAACCGGCTGAAAACTTTCCCTTGCCCAAACTTCAATCGTCGCGCTGGCCTTTTCACTTAACCCTTTTGCTTTTCCAACCTCTTGAAATCCTGCGTAAGCGTTTTGAAATAATCCTCGTCAACGCTCGTTATTTCATGATGGGTTGTTTGATATTTTTCGTATTCGCGATTCGCTTTTTCATCAGCGCTTTTGCGGCTGACCGAGCCGCGGCCTTCCAAAATATCCGCCCGCTGGTATGTCAGGTAGCGATCCAACTCGGCTTTCCAGTCGCTCATGGTCATTGCCGTCTGCGTTTCAGCTTGATATTCCGCCGTGTCCAGATACCCGGAAACAATCAGGTTCAAACGATTGAGTTCTTGCGCGTCCAAATAATTTTTAGAAATTTTCAAATCGGATTTGCGCGGATAATTACCCTTATAGGTGGTGAGGCCCAAGTCGTTCCTGGTCGCGTCGAGACGGATGAAGATCAGTTCCGGCGCTGTGTGGCCGGTGACGGCATAAAGCATTTTATTTTGTACCGTTTGGAAAAATTCGTGTGCCACTTCGCTACTCCCATCATAATCGACGCTTGTCGCGAAAATATCCAATACCTGCTGATAGAATAAGCGTTCGCTTGAACGAATATCCCGAATGCGTTTTTGCAGTCGTTTAAAGTACGTTAAATCTTGCAGCACTTTATCATCGTCGATCGCAAAGCCATTCGCCAAATAACCTTTTAACACGGTGGAAGCGTAGCGCCGGAACTGTGCGCCGCGCACCGAACGCACCCGGTAGCCTATGGCAAGGATCATGTCGAGGTTGTAGACCGTTAGTGTGCGCCTGACTTCTCTGCCGCCTTCATTTTGAACTGTTAAGTAATCCTTAACAGTTGCGCTCTCGTCCAGTTCGCTATCTTTTAAAATGTTTTTGGCGTGAAGGCTTATATTGTTCTTCGTTGTTTGAAATAACTCAGCGATTTCAAGCTGTGAAAGCCAAACCGTCCCATCTTTCAAATGAAGTTCTAATTTCGTTTGGCCGTCTTCTGTATTATATAAAATAATATCGTTGCTCATTGGTTTTCCTTTTGGGTTATTAAAGCCGGAAACGATAGCTTTTCTCTCGTCACTTTATTATACCGTGCTTTTGACAGAACCGCACGGGGGTGGGCAACGAAATCAAAGCCTGGAAAAGTGACGATACCGTTTCATAAAGGCGATCTCCCGAAACGTGTTGAGAATTCGATCAAAAAGCAGGCAAAACTTATGTAATTGCCAGCCGGCTTGCGGAATGTAATTGTTAAAGGATGGTTTGGACATGATATATATATCCGGCATGTTTCTATGAGGAAGAGGACGGGCGCTACTCAGTTGAAATTCCCGATTTGGGCCTCGCAACATTCGGCGACGATTTGCCCGACGCGATATACATGGCTTCCGATGCCGCAGCCGGCAGGCTGCTGCTTTTGCTTAAAGATGGAGAGGCTTTCCCGCCTGCAAGCGACATGAAAGACATAACGGCAGATGATGACGCCGGCTTTGTGTCATTGCTGTACATTGACCTCGACGCCATGAAAGCCAACCATGACTATGCGCCTGTCAAAAAGACGCTTACGATCCCTTCCTGGCTCAATCAGGCAGCGGAGCGCAAGAATATAAATTTTTCCGCAACCCTGAAGGACGCTTTGATTGAAAAATTGGCCCGTTGATAAATATAAACAGCTTGTATATCTCTTGATAGACAGAGGTGACAGGCAGAGGGGCGGATGATCTGTCCCTGCGATTTCACAAGACAGATCATCATCCGTCCCTGTCTTCACGGGAAAACGAGTGATAACGTCACCGGCCAGGTTGATACGGCACTTGTGTATTTACTAATATATGCAATGATAGACCTCATACCCGGCGTTTGGATCGTATGACGCCTTTCTTTCGGCAACATCCAATGCAGAAAATGTATCAGCCGTTGGAGCCAGATGGCTCAACTTATAAGTAACCCAAACAACCGGTTTGCCATTTGAAAGCCCTTCGGGAAATAACATATAGACAAATCCATCGGCATTGTTCAACGTAGTTGACGCATTCCTGGGGCCAATGATATGAGCTGCCCAATACCAATCAAAACTACTGGAGGGAGCAAGGTTATCAGAAGGATAATCTTCAGCCATGAGCGCAGCGGCTCGCCTGTAATAAAGAAATCTGTTGGAATTGCTGAGATCTGTGTCATCAAGGACAGCAGCTGTGAAATTAGTGACCCGGAAAATCTTGGTCAATGCATTAACATATTGTGAAGCAGGATCACCTTCCAGGAAATATGTCTCAGCAGCAACGGTGCTCTTGAATTCTCCGTCTGCATAAGCTTCGTCAAGGACAACGCGGAGCGCCGTCATACGATTTCTGGCTTCGGCTATGTATTTCCTGTCCTGTGCCTTGTCGATATACCCGGTCAGCGCCGGCACCCCTATCGCAGCGAGGATCGCTATGATGACGATGACGACTATGACTTCGACGAGAGTGAATCCCGCCCGCACGGCATAGTGCCGCCTGGCCCCGGCGCATCTTGGGCGCAAAAAAGGCAACGCCCGCTTCGCTCCCTCCTCCGCTCGCCTTGCGCCCGCTTCGCTGTCCTGTTTTGCACTGCGGCTGAAGCCTCGCAAAACAGGCACTTCAAAGATATCCGTGCCCGTCATTTCGCCGATATTTAATTCCGAACGCCCGCCTGAAGCTACTTTACGGGTTTGCCCCCCCCCGTTTGGCGGATTTTGCTGTTTCGATTGCCTGCATTGGTCTATCCCCTCTCTATACCTTTCACATCAGCCTGCTTCCACTTACCCTTGGAGCCATGGCGCAACACTTCCTGCCTGCCATCAAGCTATCGGGAATCCTTAATATATACCCATATTATCATAAAACAAACTATATAGCGAAATTTCAGGCTCAAATAAACCAGTGAAAAATAAACCGGCAACAGACTTTCCCTCTTCCGAATCCTAACCGTCGCGCTGACATTTTCACTTAACCCTTTCAGCAAGAGCTTTGCTCCCCATTGTTATTCAGTCTGTAGCTTGCGTAGCGATTGTCACCAACTTTAACTACTACGCCATCATTCACAAGCCCCTGCAAAATTGTACGGATACGCCCTTGCGTAAGTCCGGTATATTTCGCCAATTGCGACGAAGTGACTTTTTCATCATTCGTGAAGAACGCAACTATTTGTTTCTTCCTGTCGCCTGTTTCAAGCGACTGCCAATCGCTTGTGGCAATCGCTTGGCAATCGCTTGTTTTTCCGTTTGCGCTCCTTGCCAGCAAACCCATCCCTCCATTGGCAAACTCAATGCTGTTCTCAGTTCGCTTGACTATCCCCAGCTCGACAAGATGGTCAAACTTCGCTGGCTTAATGCCGCCAATCCCCTTGTCCTGGAACAAATTGGCCAAGAGGATGTAATCATCTGTTGTCATCGCATCCAAGCGTTCGTCGCCAATTTTCTTGATAAGGGAGAGCATCCGTTCATCCAGTATCGTCCCGCTCAGTGTCAGCTTTACGAAATACGCATCTGTGCCACTGAAATCCGGAAGTGGTTTGGCTTCGCGGACAGCGAGTTCATATATCAGATTCATTCCTTGCCCGGAACGTTCTACAAGTCCACATAATTGAAAGATTTGCGCTATCAGGAAATTGCGCGGCGACTGTCTGTCGAGGATATTCTCCACAGTTATCCCATAAGGCAAGCCGCCGGGGCTTTCCACAACAAGGCGGTCTCGGTATTGTCGCACGAATACACTGCCCGCAAGCTGGTAATCACGATGCGTTATAGCGTTTAACAAAGCTTCGCGGACAACCCGCTCATTGAACGTGTAAATCGGGAACACAAACAACCCTTCCTGATAGTGCTGTTTATCGTTCCGGAGGTTAACAAGTTCCCAAATGCGGTCATTGTAGCTGAAGAACCCTTCCGTAAATTCCTCTCGCTGCGCAGCAGGCCCGGCAGTCTCAGATGAACGGTACTCAAACACAACTTCCGCTCGCGGCAGATACTTCCGCAACGCCTTGCGTGTCCCGAACAATATCAATGCACCATACGTCACACCCTCATCGGTGACTGCGCCACAATCGTGGAGCAGCTGTTTTACGGACATGTTTAGAATACGTTTATTCCCGCTGTTGGTCGCCCATGTTTGCCGGAACACCTTTATCGCGTTTATATCAAGGTCGGCGATTGTCGCTCCATTGCATATTTCGGCGGAGAAATCGTGACCACTTTCGGCATAAATACTTCGGCGCACATCTTCCGGCATAGAGACAAGGCTGTCGCCGACATACCACCACGCAATGCCATCAACCTGGACAGGCAGCCCCAGAGGACGGCTTGAGATTTCAATAGCGAGCACACGCTTGCTATTGTAGTCATAAAGCTTGAAATCGACTCCAACGCGCAATTTGTCTATCAAGTTTGCGCGGACACGCTCTGGCTGGAGAAAAGCAGTTGAACCGACCACCTGCCGTGGACGTTTATCTGACACGCCTACAACCAACTTGCCTCCACCGCAGTTTGCAAGCGCACAACAAATCTTCACCGTTTCGGTGAAACTGTCCTTTGTCTTCCACTCTTTAAATTGGTAATGCTCTCCCTCCGGCGCGTTAAGCAATTGCTCAATTGTTTCATGCCGCTTCATTCTCCATACCTCCAATTGACTTGTTTTTCATTTTACCATGAAGAGCCTTCTATTTCCGAAAGAACATCCTTATCCAAGCCTGTGCCGGGAGCGAATTCGGCCAATTCCATCCCCTCCCCTGATATATATAATGATGCCAGGGCAAATAACAAAACCAAGTCTTTTCTTCAGAAACCGACGGTTGCGATCCCTTGTTAATGCGCAATTAATAATCTTCGTTGCCAGTGAAAAATAAACCGGCGACAGACTTTCCATCTTCCAAACCCTGACCGCCACGTCAGTCTTTTCGCTTAACCAAACTGTTCAAGATATTGTCTCAGAGGCAGACATAGGCAGAGGGGCGGTTCACGCTGTCTGGACAGTGGCAAATTTGGGAATTTTTATGCGGGATATTTTGTACAAACGTGTTGACGATGGCCCTCTTAGTGCTAAACTATATCCAGGGAACGATTATCTGACGGTTGCGTATGTTGGATTTGGAGGGATAGCGGTGAATGGGCCGGAGCTTCGCGAAAAATTGATCAGGTCACATATGGGCAGCTACGATTTGTCGCCTTGGTTCAAGGTGGGGAATACGACCTACGATGCCTACGCGCGGTTTGACGTCACGAGCGCGAAATACGTCCTCGTCAAAAAAGCCGAGCTTTACCGCGCACACAGCTTCGAGCACACTTTCATTCGCGTTTTTGACGAATTTCTCGCAGACGACCTGTACAGATTCAAATCCCAAATTGACGAAACCATTGAGCCCGGGTTTGTCCGCGAAGGCAAACCCTATCCGATGAAAGACCATATGTATAGCTTCATCACGGGCCTTTTCATAAGCGAAATGCGTGTGGGCGAGGAGGCCCGCAGAGCGGTGAGGAAGTTTCGCTACGTCAGAAATTATCTTTTGTCAATCCGCGGCTACTGTTTATGCCGAATTGTTCTATTTGACTTGGAAGACGGGATTATCTTTGGAAACCCCGCTGCACAGGAAGTCGTAAAGGGATACAAAAAAGCTCGATACATTTAAATTATTATTCCGTATTCAGATTTATCTCCGGCTCAGCAGCAGGGCGTGGCCGGAATAAATAGATGTTTTTACTTTTTTATTTTTTTTTGAAAAGGAGGACGACCATGAATGCAATACTGTTAATAATTGTTGCCATTGTAGTGCTGGTCATAGCCTATCTCACGTATGGCAGATGGCTGGCAAAACAATGGGGTGTAAGCAACGACAATGAAACCCCTGCCCACACTATGACGGATGGCTTGGATTATTCACCTGCAAAAGCCCCGGTGCTGCTCGGACACCATTTTTCGTCAATCGCCGGAGCAGGCCCGATCAACGGGCCCATCCAGGCCGCTGTCTTCGGATGGCTGCCCGTGGCTCTTTGGGTATTGATCGGCGGCATATTTTTCGGGGCGGTGCACGACTTCGGAGCGCTGTTTGCATCGGTGAGAAACAAGGGCCGATCCATCGGCGAGGTCATAAGCACTACGCTCGGCGGCACCTTCAAGAGGCTGTTTATCGTGTTTGGCTTCCTGGCCCTGCTGCTTGTCATAGCAGCGTTTGCATCCATCGTAGCCGGTACGTTTGGCACAACGAACGCTGCCGGCATTGAAGTGGCGGAAGGCGCGCGCGAGGCGAACGCCACAACGGCGATCATATCCATGCTGTTCATCGTCATGGCTATAGTCTTCGGATTTCTCGTATATCGAAGGAATGCACCGCTTGGGATAGCAAGCGTGATCGGCGTCGTCGCGATCGTCGCCGTCATCGCCCTTGGCGTGAACTGGCACCCGATCTATCTGCCCTACAGTGCATGGATGTGGATCGTGGGGCTGTACATCGCCGTAGCTTCGGTCGCCCCGGTGTGGATACTGTTGCAGCCGCGGGACTATTTAAGCTCATTTCTGCTCTACGGCATGATGGCGCTTGCCCTTGTGGGGATCTTTGTCGGAGGCGGCACTTCGCTTGACATCCCGGCGTTTACAGGCTTCAAAGATCCGGGGCTCGGGTTCCTTTTCCCGGCACTTTTTGTCACAGTCGCCTGCGGAGCGGTCTCCGGTTTCCACTCATTGGTGGCGTCGGGAACCACCGCTAAGCAGCTTGACCGCGAAAGCGACGCACGCCCGATCGCGTACGGAGGCATGCTCATCGAATCCCTGCTTGCGATCATATCAGTCATCGCGGTGGGATACATCTGGGTGCAGTATAAAGAACTGGCGGCGGCCGGCACGGCCATGACACCTCCGCAGGCGTTCGCCTCCGGCATATCGCAGATGCTCGGAAACGGCATCGGCGCTTTTTCGACGGCAGGCGCACAGACAGTGCTGACTTCGCTGCTGGTGCTGACGGTCTCGGTATTTTGCCTGACATCCCTCGACACGGCGACCCGCCTCGCACGCTATATGTTTCAGGAATTCTGGTTGAAGGAAGGCGAGGAAGTCGAAAATGTCACAGGTGCCCGTAAAGTCCTCATAAACCCATATTTCGCGACGATCATCACCGTCGTGCTCGGCATAGGCCTCGGCATGACGGGGTATACCAATATCTGGCCTCTGTTCGGCGCTGCAAACCAACTCCTCGCAGCGATCGCCCTGCTCGGTATCGCAGCCTGGTTTGGGAAAATGGGCAAGAACAACAAAATGTTCTTCATTCCGATGGCATTCATGCTCTCAGTGACTGTAGTTTCGTTGTTTTTCTCGATCCAGTCGAATTTCATACTCGGTTTTGGCGGCGGCGAAGGCGCGCTTTGGGGATTCATCCGCGCGATCATAGCGTTGGTCCTCGTGGTCCTTGCCCTCGTACTCGCTTATGGCGGCATCCGATACCTCATCAAGAACAGGAAAGTCGATGGTGCGATATCAGAGGCGAAGTGAGCTTAATTCAATTGAGACCCGGGAAGCAGCCCTTGCTGCTCTGAGTTAGTCTGAAATTCCGCCCTGCGTCTTTTGGATGCAGGGCGGAGTCAACATTGATTCACAGAAAGCCGCCGCTATTTCTTTTTCGAATATTTCATCTCATACACAAAGCGCATCAGTTTCCTGTCGAAGAAGGAGAGGACGGGAGGCTTGCCGTAGCCCAGCGAGTTTAAAAGCCGTCTCTCTGTCTTCGCCCGTAATAAGGGCCCCGTGCTTTTCCATCAGCACAGCGGAACAGCCTCGTTCAAGAGCTGCCTCCACATGTCGGCACAGTTTCTTCGTGCCCGGCAGGCCGTATTTTGCGACGACGACAATACCGCCCAATATTTCCGTCTCTTCATCCGTTGGCGCAAGGAAAGAACCTGCCGTAACCTGCCCAAGGGTTTTCAGGTTTTGTCTTCATCCGTTGGCGCAAGGGAAGAACCTCTAAAAACCCCTGCCGCACGTCTTTGCCGAGCATTTTGCCACGCTTCTTCGGCAAAAATTCGATTTTTACAGGCTCTTTCGTTGCTGTTCAGGCATACATATCTTTTTCAAAAAGAGAGGGATAGTTGCAAGGCGAAACAGTTTTTTCAACCTTTGATTTCAACCTGCTCAAATACCCTGTCAAACCTGGCCAGCACATCGTCGATATCTTCCTTCGTATAAGTGGCGTTCGTGTACAGCCGGTTGCCTGCCAAAGTCACAAGGCCTTCAGCCATGTAAGCCGCGCCGATGTGCTCCATCTCCGCTTTGCGGGCAGAAGTGGCTTTGAGGATACCCGGCAACTGCCACAGCTTGCCCCAGTTGATGGAGTAGTGCATCGTCCCAAGGGTGTCCAGATGGCAGATAGAGCCGACATTGTAAGCCACGAATGGCAGCCCTCGCTTGTCTATCAGTTTGTTCAGCCCGTCGGTCAGATAGTCGCCCATATCGTTGGCTTTGGTGCAGGCGTCGGTGCGCTCCATCTCGCAGAGCGTGTGATATCCGGCCGCGCAGCTCAATGGGTTTGCCGCAAGAGTGCCGCCGGAGAGCGCCTTCTTGCCTCCGCCGTCCAGCCCTGCGCCCAGGAACTTCATATATTCCCGCTTGCCGCCAAGCCCTCCTGCACCGGGATAGCCGCCGGCGATCACCTTGCCGAAAACAGTGAGGTCAGGCGTCACCTCGAAATAGCCCTGCGCACCGCCCATCCCCACACGAAAGCCCGTGACCACCTCATCAAATACCAGCAGCGTGCCATACTTGTCGCACAGTTCCCGTACGCCTTTGTTGAAATCGAAATCAAGCGGGCGTGTGCCGCTCTCAGGGCCGAGGGGCTCGATGAAAACAGCCGCCGTGCCGCCATGCAGCGAATTGAGGCGCAACGTCCTCTCAAGGCTGCTCAAATCATTGGGGAAGAACTCGCGGGTGCGCTTGAAATTGTAGCCGGGGATGCCCGGGGACTGCAGCCCCTTTGTGCCGGGGATGCGGATGCCGTAAGCCAGTTGGTCGCTCCATCCGTGATAGGCACCGCCCATCTTGACTATAAATTTATTTTTGGTCGCCAGGCGTGCCACACGGCTTGCCACCATGCACGCCTCAGTGCCGGAGGTATACATGCGGAACATGTCCACGCTGGACACGCACTCCGCTATCTTCGCGCCAAGCTTGTATTCGTATTCGTGGAACAGCCCGGTGGAAGGCCCGCATTCGTCCAGCAGCTCCATCACCTTGCTGCGCACCGCATCGGGGTTGCTCCCCAGCACGGTGGGCCCGCCCGCCTGCAAAAAATCATAGTACTCGTTGCCGTCTATGTCGGTGAGGGTATGGCCTTTGGCGCTTGTGAACACGAGAGGGAATGGGTAGTTGAAGGCCAGGTTGTGCTGTACGCCGCCCGGTATCACATCCTTCGCCTTTGTGATCCGCTCTTTGGAGCCGGCGCACTTCGCTTCAAAGTATCCGCTCTCATACCTGCGCAGCGCCTCATCGGAAATGGAATAAATGGGCAGCTTTATAAGTTCGTCCAATTTTCTGTTCACAGTTTTTGTGTCCACATAGCGTTTCAGCGCTTTTTTTTGTTCCATGGCCGTCCGTCCTTTCCAAAGCAGATGAGTGAGTGTTTGCTCACCGTACGAAATTTTTATCATAAGCACCGAAAAATGTCAATATAAAGCCTTGTATTTCATGCGCCTCACAAGTATAATCAGGCAAAAGTGAGCGACAACTCAATTTTGCCGCAAACGAAAAAAGGAGCATGCAACAGGTAAGTCGTGCAAAGCGGGCAAAGCAGCAAGTACAGGCGGCTCCCGCATACTTTGTGAAAAGATAAGAACGCGCAATGGACGAAGAGCGCGAAGCGGCAAGCATAAGAGGCTCCCGCATACTTTGTGAAAGGGCAAGAACACACGATGGACGATGGACACAGCGCATACGCCTCTGAACTGTTTTTGAGGATAGACGAGGAAAAACGGGAACGGATACTGGGCATAGCGGTGGAGGAATTCGCCACGAATGGCTACGACGGTGCCAACGTGAACCAGATCGCCGAGATGGCAGGCATCAGCGTGGGCGCACTGTACAAATATTTTGCGACCAAGGAGGATATTTTCCTCTACATCGTCGATGTGGCGGAAGCCACCATGGAGCGGCAGATCCACGAGGTAGTGGACGCCGACATCCGTTTCCTCTCCAGGATAGAGCGGCTTTTGACACTGGCGCAGGATTACTCGAGAAGCGATCCCAGCCTTATCAAGCTGTACAGCGTCTTCACCGCCGAGCACGACGACGCGCGTGCCGAGCTGATCGCCGAAAAAATAGAAGGCGTCACTGTGGGCGCGTATACCAAATTGATTCTGGATGCACAGAAAAAAGGCGAGATACGAGAGGACATCGACGCAGGGATACTGGCCTGGCTGCTTGACAACCAGCTTGTAAGCATGCAGTTTTCGTTTGCCTGCAGCTATTACAAAAAGCGGTTTTCACTCTTCATCGGCGAGCAGAACGCCCGCGACAACGAACACGTCATCCGCAGCATCATGCAAGCGCTGCAGAGCATGTTCGGCATAGAGTGAAGGTTTGGGAACATGACGGTGGAAATGAGGCAAAGGTATGAAGGACGACTATAAGGCGCAGCCCCAGGCCATGACCGCCAGGCAGAACACCTGGCAGGTGGTGAAGTTCGCCCTG
>JAISAW010000127.1 GCA_031266515.1 Eubacteriales Family XIII. Incertae Sedis bacterium | reverse complement strand
CGAACCTCTCCACAGCACGCCGGACGCCGGCCATGCTTAATTCGCTCAGCCCGCGCCGGCCTCAATGTCCTTGTTTCTCACAGGATTGAAGAAAGTGTACGCCACGGAGAGGACAAGCAGCGCGACACCGCAGACCCCGAATACCACTCTGAAACTCCCTCCGAACAGCGACGATATCGCATTGACAACAAACGGGGAAATGAACCCTCCTACCGTGCCGAGAGCCTGTACATAAGCGATCGCCTGCGCCGTGCCTCTCTTCGGTACGAGATACGCCGTAAAGGTGATAGTCGCCGGATTTCGTATGGCAAACCCAAGACCGTAGATGAACGCGGCTATAAACACGACGGTCAGGCTGTGAGCGAAGTAGAGCATAATCATGCCTGCGGCCGTCACATAGCACATGATGCAGACGACATGGCGCTTCATCAGCTTCATACACGGGCCGAGAAGTATGCCGCCCGGTATGCCGATGAGCATGAATATCGTAGAGACATACCCCGCGACATCTGCGCCGCCGAAGCCTTCAGCCTCGATATACATGGATATGTTGGTATTCATGGCAAACATAAATATGCTCCACAGAAATCCAAGCGCTCCCCATCCGAGCAGTTTTTTACTGTATACCCGACCTTCGATTTCAACAGCTTTCTCGCGGCGGGCAGGTTTGTCGGCGGGCAGGCAAAATACAACGACAGCTATGATCGGTGCGATATACAGGCTGAGGAGAAACGCGTTGGGCCAGGAGCTTTCGACTGCGATCTTGCCTGCGCCTGCGGAAAATATACCGCCCATCATCGACAGAGCCGCGCTTTGATATCCCATGACCCGCCCTTTGTCGACTCCGTCGTAATAGTCTGAGATGAGAGTCGAACTCAGTATGTTTACGATTGCTATCCCGCCGCCGATCACTGCGCTGCCGAGATACAGCTGCCACAGATGTTCGTGAAAAAACCGCGGGAATATCCCGCCGCCCAGGGAGAGCGCAAGCCCTAATACAATAAGCTTCTTCTTGGAGAAAAAAGTCGTCACCACACCGGACAACAGCATGATCGGGAGCGATACCAGCGAAGCTATGCTGTACACCACCTGCACCTGTGAGACCGAAGCATCTGGAAAATTCCTTCCTATCTCACTCAGGATCGGCATGACGAGCGCGGTCACCATCATGACTGAACTCATTGCAAGCAGCGATATGAGGACTTTTGCCTTTGCATTTCCTGATAATGTTTGATCAGTCATCTGTTCACAGCCCCAACAGCCCGGCTACGTAGTCGGCGGCCTCGGCAAACGTACTCTTGCGCTTGAACTCCATGAAGGGGACCTCTATTTCGTATATGTCTTCAAGCGCAGCCGTGAACTGCACGATGTTGACTGATGTGGAGTTAAGATCTTCCTCGAACCTCGTATCTGGCCCGAGCCCGTCCCTGTCAATCGCAAACATCCGGGCGGCCCTCTCTGCAAGCGTGCTTATGATTTCCTCTCTGATATCCATGTGTTCCCTCCTGTTTCCGTTCTCGTGGATTTTTCAAAGCGGACCGAACCTCCGCTTTGCGGCGACGGAAGTCCGATCCCGAAAAATTCTCCTGATCTAAGTGATAGTGGTATTTGCTATAAATTTTCGAGTTCCGCCGCTTCATTCAGCAGCGTCTCGCTCATCTCCGCCTCGGTCCTGCCGATACATTTTGCATTTGTAAGCCCGATGAAAATTGCGGAAAGCGCCGCCGTAGCAAGCATAAAAATGAGCGATACCGTGTAGTTATGGGTGGCGTTCGCAATGAGCGCGATCAATACGATCCCGCTGGACATGAACACTCTCGTTGTAATGGCGATAATGATCCAAGCATTTGGAAAGTCGTAGCGGCCCCAGACGCTCGTCGTGATGGACATGGTAAAATTGCTGCCCATCGACATGGCACCGAGGAAAAACAGCGCGCCAACGGCAGCCACCATTTTGCTTGATCCTCCGAATAAAAGAAGTATGGTTCCAAGCGCAAGCAGTCCGACCGCACAGAACGAACCGGCTTTAGTACCCCATTTAGCGTCGATAACGCCGCCTATCGGGTGGAACAATATGCCGGTCGGCCCGAGCGTGGTGAAAAGGTATACACCGAATGTCATCTCATGTCCCATGGACATGAGCATGGGGACCATCTGAGTGAGGATGCCTCCAGCGCACATCATGAGAAAGCCCCAACCCAGAGTGATCATCCATGTCTGCTTACATTTAAGAAGCTTGCCAATGGTCCATTCGCTTGTCTTTCTGTATTCTTCTCCGAGTTCACGCAGCCTTATAAGCTTTTCTTTTGGCACCGTCGGATCGTTATCCGGATAGCACCCGGCTTCTTCCGGCGTGTTCTTCACGAAGAGGAGAGTCAAAATCAGTATGAGTACGATGAATCCCGAATAGTAGTAGGACATGAGAGCCATCCCGCCGGCGGGGACCACTTTCATTATAAAGATGTTGATCGTCATCGCGCCAAGCGTAATGCCAATCGTGGAAATACCCATGAACATCCCCTTTTTCCGAGGGAACCACTCTGCGCCGAGCACCTGTACCCCTATACCGCTCGCGCCAACCGCGACAAAGTAGTAGGCGATAACGGCTATCGTATACATCGCTATAGAGTCAGCGCGCCCGAGCAAAAGGGTGGCGCCTACCATACCCACACAACTTATCAGAATAATATTTCGAGCCCCGAATTTTCTCACCAAACGTCCGAACAGTATCATGGCGACGACTGATACCCAACCTCCGACTGTCGCGGCAAGCATCATGGGCGTGCTGTCCCATCCTTTCGTTTCGCTGAGTATCGGGACGAGCGTATTCAGTCCGTCAGTCATGAGTGACGAACCGGACAACCAATAAAACATTGAAATAATTGTGACAACCCAGCCCCTCGTGCCGAGGTTCCACATGCCGGTTTTCTTTTTCTTCAGATCATCTGCCACAAGCGTCCTCCTTATCAACTGATAGTGATATGTACATTACCAAATAAATCCGCTGAAGTTTGAATCGCACTCTCACCTCCTTCCGAAATGAATCGATCCACCGCATTCCGGTTTGCTCTTCTCTCTTTGACTGCCTCTCATTTACATGAATCTGTTAAATGAGGAGCCAGAGCTACGCCAACAGGAAGATGTTAAAAGGGACAGGCGCCTATGTCATTGGACGAAAGTATGATTAACTCGCTTGGTTTATCCATTTAGCTATTTCGAAAAAGCTTCTCTGAAGTTGACTTCCGTATCAAAAATGTATCATAATGCCCTATACATCAATCAATTCGGGACAGTTACGCATATTTAGGTGGACGACTTATGAAGTGGAAAGAAGCAGTAAACCTTTCGTGCTTTTGTACAGCGGTTCAAAAAGAAACACGGGGGGGGGCGAACGCCGATTACCACGCAGCGGCCATGTTTGCCGATGAGGCACTCATTAACCAAAGCTCAGTCGTCTGGTTTTTGACTTGGCGGGAATTCGATGGGCTTTCCTCAAACATACGCTCAGGGGCAGCATTTGTACTCTATATTCCAGTTGCGGAAGCTAAGGGTATCGATTTGCCTGACGATGTCAATCTGGCGGTATTCCGCAGCAAAAAAAACTTCCTCCAATGTTACCGGGAATTGTTTTCAGAATTCATCGCGATCCAGGATCTCCATGAGCAAATCAATGAGCTGCTCACGCTCGTGGCTGCGAACAGAGGTCTTACGGCTATCACCAACAAAATAGCGGAAATGTACAATGCCCCGGCGACAGTTATCGACAGCTCCTTTTCCGTGTTGGCGGCGTCGGATAACATCCCGGAAACCGCAGGCTTCATAAGGGATGATATAAAAAGGGGTTTCCTCGATATCAGGGTGCAGAACAGGCTCATGTCGTCAGAGATAGTCAATCCAAGGAGCAAGCGCATTCAAACAGCGTACTTTGATACAGAAGTTTCCGAGCTTCCAATATTCAGAAACTATCTGACATTGATTTATCAGGGCAATACTCCTATAGGTTCATTCAGCATCTTCGACCTTGGCGTCGTGATACCGGAAGGCCGGCTGGCGCTTCTGCCGATAATCGCGCAAATTTTGGGTCTGGAAATACAAAAGGGCGATTTCTATGATTTGAACAAAACAACGCAGGCTACTCACCTGCTGACGCAGCTTCTCGATACCGAACTCAAGATAGACGAAGAGATATTCAGGGAAAGGCTTTCCATCTTCGGATACTCTCTCGAAAAGTACAAGTATGTCGTTTTCGTGGATTTGGGCGACGAGTATATGGAAGTGACGCAGCTGCAATCCCTTGCAGGCGAATTTCGGCTGAAGATAAAGAACAGCCTTTACTGCATACGCGATGGAGGGATCCTCTACCTCACAAGCCGCAGGGGGAGCTCTTTTTTCGCAGAGGAGGAACTTGAGGAATGGCGGCACATTATCGGCTCTATGAAAATTCGCCTTGGAGTGAGCGGGGTGTTTGAGGAACTGCCGCAGTTCAGTACCGGCGTCAATCAAGCGAAGCGCGTCATTTCGATCGGACTCAAGCTTGAACCTGAAAATCCGATATATTGTTTTGACGAATACCGGCTTGCGGATGTGGTGGCGCACATGCCTGATTTAACGGATCTATATCAATACTGCTATCCTCCGCTCAAGAGGCTCATTGACAGCGACGAGGCGAATGGCACTAAGCTTGTTTACACGCTGTACAAATACATCGAGAAACCATCTAAGCTATCCGTCATCTGCGATGAACTATTTATTCACAAGAACACTCTTTACTATCGACTCGACAGGATACGGGAGATCATGCAGACAGACTTCAGATCGGCCGATATCATCGCCCAAATACAGCTGACTTTTCAAATATTCAAATACAAAAATCTCTTCGACCAATTGGTGGTACGCAAGGAGTGAGGTCTCAGATGGTCAGATAGAGCAAGAATGTCCTCGCTAAATCATAGCGCATTTACCCGTGATCAGAAAACACTATAGACGTGCGTTTGCGCGAGATGCTCACGCCCGAGCGGTGTGCCCCCGAGCAATCGCCTATTTATTGCTTCCGAATTGAATATCGTATGTCGCCTCAAGCAGGTGTACGAGCTTGGTCACGACTTCGTTGTAAGGCGTCGGTACGCCAGCTTCCTGGCCGTATTTCCAAACAGCGCCGTTGAGAAAATCTATTTCGGACGGCTTCTTATTGATAACATCCTGAGCAGAGCTCGGATAGTGCTCCTTCGCCTTTGGCATCAAGCCATTCTCAAAGGCATCCCAGGCTTCTTCGAGTTTGAGCGGAATGCCGATAGCGTTCGCGACAGCCGCAAGCTCTTCTGCAATATGCCTCTGGATATCGTAGCCTTCGGGGAGGTAGAAAGCAGGGCCGGCTTTGATGCGGATGAGCCCGCAGAGCAGGTTGCTGCAGCAGTTCACCATGAGCTTTGTCCAGATCATGACATCGGTATCATCCGTAAACTCCGCTTCAAAACCGCCGGCGGTAAGCGCTTCCGCAAGCTCCTTCCAGTTCCCTTCAAATGTTTTCGTCTCGTTCGTAAAGTGTATATTTGCGCCGAGCCCTTTCGTCCCCGATATTTTTCCCGGCTCAAGGAGCATTGCGGTGAGTGCAAGCGTGCCATACCCCGCCCTTTCACCGGGAACGAATTCCTTTATGATCGGCACATTGCCGACTCCGTTTTGAAATGAGAGGACTATGGTGTCGTCAGTGAACATCGCGCCCGCGCCCTGGAGCGCCGATCTTGTGAACGGCCCTTTGACGAGGACTATTATGACGTCCTGAGGACCCGCTTCATCGGGGGTTTTGACCGCCGCGACGTTGACAATTTCAGTTTCTTCGCCTATCGTAACGCTGAGGCCGTTCTCCGCAATCGCATCCATATGCGCTGCGAACGGATCAACGAGGGTGACGTCCGCGCCGCCTTTGACCAAGTGTGCACCGATGAAGCTCCCCATTGCGCCCGCGCCTAATATTCCTACCTTCATTGACCTGCCCTCCATTATTCAGCATTTAACAATCATAACACTTCATTAATATCTTACAATACTTCTTCAGTTATTATTGTTCAAACATACGCCAGAGATTTGGCTCGCTCAGTATTCAAATTCAAACCCGTCCCATACGGGTACGCCTGTGTACTCCTTCGTTTTCTCCGCGCCGGTGAGCGCGCGCAGGGTGCCTGAAGCCAGGGCTTCCATCTCGAAATCCCCTCCGTACACAATGACGGGGGCTATCCACGAGACATAGGGCTTGACCTGCGCTACGAAGTATTTGTCGTTGCTTACGCCGCCGGTGAGAACGATGCCGTCCACATCACCCTTCATGGCACAGGCGTAGCTCCCTATATGCTTTGCGAGGGTGTATGCGAATGCGTCGTACACGAGCTTCGCCCACGGATCTCCATCCTCTATCCTGCGCAGGATCTCCCTCGCGTCGTCAGTTCCGAGCAAACCCAGCAAACCACCGGTCTTTGAAATGCTGTTTCGGATTTCGTCCTGCGTATACTCGCCGGAGAAACACCTTTTTACCACCGGGAGAAGCGGTACGCTGCCCGAGCGGTTCGGGGCGAACGGCCCATCCCCGTTCAGCACATCGTTGCCGTCGATCATCTTTCCTTTCCTGTGCGCTGAGATTGAAAGCCCGCCGCCGACATGGCACACAACGAGGTTTATATCTTCGTAGCCTTTCCCAAGCTCAGATGCGGCTCTCATCGCCGTTTCCTTTTGATTCAGCACATGCACGTGACTTTCGCGATAGACGCCCTTCAGGCCGGAGATACGTGCGATGTCCTCAAATTCGTCCGAGTCGGGGGGATTGACCAGGTACGCCGGCTTACCGGTTTTCGCACCGAATGCGGCTACTATCTGAGAGCCGAGGATCGCCGGGTGTTCAAAGAGCCTGCCGCTTGCCGCGTCTTCGAGTACGCGATCGTTCACGGGAAAGATCCCGCCCTCCGTCGAGGCCAAACCTCCGGAGTACGCCGAAAACGCGTCCATATCGTCAAGTGAAAGACCGGCTTCACCAAGCGCCGCCTCGATAGCTTCAAGCCTGTAAGGAAGTTGGTCGTTTACCTTCGCAAAGGCCTTCAGCTTTTCGGGGTCGTGCGTCACGTTTCGTTTTAGCAGCGCTTCGCCGTCCCGGAAGACCGCGAACTTCGTGGACGTCGAACCCGGACTCAGCGTAAATATACTATAATTCATGTTACCTTTTCATTCCTTTCATTCCGCACCACTCGCGGCTATCACGAGCATGGCGATATCCCCTACCATTTCTTCCACGGTCGCGCCCCTTGATGAATCCGCCACCGGCTTCTTAAAACCGCTGAGCGTATGTCCGTATCCGCTGCCGCCCGCAAAGCGCTGCACCAGTTTAATGGCGATGTTTGCCGCATCAAGGTCGGGGAAGACAAGGATATTCGCCCTGCCCGCCACGTCCGAATGGCGTTTCAACTTCCCTGCGGCGACTTTTGGGTCTATAGCCGTGTCGAGCTGAAACTCGCCGTCTATCTTCAAATCAGGTCTACGGTTATGAGCTATCGCGAGCGCTTCTTTTATGAGCTCAGTGCTCGCAGAGCTTCCGCTGCCGTCCGTCGAAAACGAGAGGAAAGCGGCCCTCGGCTCCCATCCGAGGAGAGCCGAGATATTGTCGCACGAGGCGATCGCTATGCTCGCGAGCTGACCGGCCGTCGGCTCGGGGTTGAGACCGCAGTCGGTAAAGACTATGGTATCTCCTTCGGGGCCTTCAAATCCGGGCGTTTCCAGGAGGGCGAAAATGGAAGGTACATCTACTCCCTCCTGGAGGCCGATGACGTTTTGCGCCGCCATCAGCACGTCGCCCGTTGTGTTCGTATGGCCACAAAAGGTGACATCCACGTCACCGACCGCTTCGAGAACCATCGCGTAGTACACAGGGTCCTTTATCTTCCGCCTGTACGACTTCGCGGAGAGGAGTTTCTCGCCGCTTTCCATATATCTATCGATCAAGGCGTCGGCCACAGCCTCGTCCTCGATATCCTCTATATCCATGCCTTCAAGGGGCACTCCCGCCTGAGCCGCCGCATCCTCTATCACGGAGATGCTACCGATCAATACCGGATACCCCACGCCCTGCCGCAATATCTGCTCAGCGGCGAGGAGCGTATTCGGCGCGTCGCACTCGGGCAGCGCCACTCTCTTCGGCGACTCCGTTGCTTTTTTTACAAGCCTGTCTATCAAACCTGACATATTTTGCCTCATTTCCGCTACCGCGTAGGATGTGAGTCGCTATGCTCCCGGCTGCATAGGATGTGAGTCGCTATGCTCCCGGCTGCAGCGAGTGAATCGCTGCTTTCCAAAACAACTTTCACATGGAAAATATTTCCACCATACTATAATGTCTTGATCTTTTAACTGCCACACAAATAATCTACAATCATTTGGCAAACCTTATTGTTCCACCAACTAAACATAGCGTTTCCTGGCGGCTATCTATCACTCAGCCTCAACAGCTTTCGGCGCGTCCACGTCCGGCGTGATCTGCTTGCTCGGCGTCAATCCAACAAAGATACCCGCTACGGCCGCTACGGCTGCGATGAAGATAAACGCCAATTTATAGCTGCTTGCCGAAGCCACGAGAGCGATCACCACGAGGCCCGCGCTCATGATGAGCTTTTGGGCGAAGGAAACGACCGGCCATGCGTTCTCAAAGTCCGCGCGCCCGTACACCTGTACCGTTATCGACATTGTCATATTCGTACAGACGGAAATCGAGAACATAAACATAGCGACCGCGATCGTCGCCAACACCGGATTGCTTCCCGCAAAGGACAGGCCGAGCGATGCGGCGACAAGGAATGCCACAACGACAAACGTCGAGGGCTTGGCGCCGTACTTTGCGTCGATGACTCCGCCGATATAGTTGCCGAGCACTCCGAACGGCCAAAGCGCGGTGAGCAGACCGATGCCAAACATAGGGCTGTGGCCAAACGAAATGAGCGCGGGGACGAGCTGCGCCATCGTACCTGTGGCGAGGAACATCGGAAGACTCCAACCAGCTATGATCAGCCAGGTCGCCGGGGTTTTAAGACACTTGCCAACCGTCCAGGGACTCTGCTTTTTATACGCTTCGAGCGCCGCGAGCTGAGCGTCCAGCTCCGCCCTGTCTGAACTCTTATCGTTGTCCGGATAAACTCCCGCCTGCTCCGGATAGTCCTTCGTCAGGAGGGTGAACAGCGCGAGCACCACAGAGACTCCCGCAAATATAAAGAAGTATGTCTTGAGGCCGCCGTGAGGCAACACCGCGATGAGCACCAGATTTAGCGTGGCGCTTCCTATGGTGATACCCTGCGTGACCCATCCCATGTAGTGGCCTTTGCCCCTGGGAAACCAGTTCGCTCCGAACTGCGCGACACCGATGATGCCAAACGCGATCGCAGAGAAAAAGAACAGTATGACCGCTATGGTAAACAGCGCGAAGTTCGACGCTACACCCGCGATCACAAGAGCGACCGCTGTCATAAACAGCCCGGTCACGCTGACGAACTTAGGGCCTTTTTTCTTGCAGACGGCGCCGAAGAAAATAACGCCGAGAGCGGCTATCCAGCCGCCGATTGATACGACCAGCGACACCTGCGGCGTCGTCCATCCGTACTGCTCTTCATAAACCCCGTATAACGTGTTGAGGTCGATGTTAAACATATTCATATAGATGTAGTAATAACAGACGCCAAGCAACACCATCAGCCAGCCCTTGCCGCCAAAATTCGGGATCCAGCTGTTCTGTTTTTTCTTTTCCATAATCCTCTCCTTATGTGCAGGAATAGAGTCGTCTGAGCAGATCTCCTGCACCTTATTCAGTTACAACGCATAATGCTTTTGCCTTGGGTTATCGCTTGCCCGCCCAAAAGCGCCGGGGTCCCGATCACTCCGGGCTACTCTCCGAGCATGCCCGCGACCCATGCAGCCGCTTCCCCGAAGGTCTCCTTCTGCCTGAACTCCATGAACGGGATTTCAATTTCGAACTCGTCCTCAAGAGCCGCGCTCAGCTGTACGAAGTCAACGGATGTCGCTTCAAGATCGTCCTTGAAGCTCGTCGCTTCTCCGAGCGTGTCCTTGTCCCGTTTGTAAATCTGCGACGCTTTCGTTTTCAGAATTCCAAGCGCTTCATCTTTGATACTCATAGTTTTTTCCTCCTTCGATATTCAACCTTTGATCTTCGATCTATATTCAACCTTCGATCTTCGATTTACCTGTTCACG
>JAISAW010000060.1 GCA_031266515.1 Eubacteriales Family XIII. Incertae Sedis bacterium | reverse complement strand
GCGAGCTTGAGTCATACAGGGCGCAGTTCTGACGGAGTCAGGCAATAACAGACAGTGAAGAGGCGTTGGTGTTGCACGAAAGTATTCTATTGTGGTATATTAGGATATATTGAAAGGAGGTAGCCATGAGCATGACCGAAACCGCTTCCCTGAACACAAAGCTACCCGCTGAGGAAAAAGAGTTATTCGCTGAAACCGCAGAAGCCCTCGGCATGACGCCTTCTGCTGCGATACGTATTTTTGTGCGAAAGTTCAACGAATTCCAGGGATTCCCCTTTATGGTAGCAAGAGGTTTTCCCATGAGTGATGCCGAGCGTCGCGATATAGCAATGTTAGACGAGGCGATTGATGGAGGAACTGCAAAAACCTACAGTAATTTTTCCGAACTGCTCGAAGAAATTGACGAGGAAATTGCCAGTGAGGGCAAAGTAATTAATGCTTAGAATCGCTCAGACCAATTTGTTCAAAAAGCAGATTAAGCAATGCCGTAAGCGTGGTTGGGATATGGGTTCGATGAGCAAAGTCGTCAATATGCTTCAAAAAGGTGAGGCTCTTCCCGAAAGACATCGAGACCATGCGCTGTCGGGTGACCGTACCGGGCAGCGCGATTGCCACGTCAAACCTGACTGGATTTTGATATACCGTGTTCGCGAAGATGTTCTGGTTCTGCAATTGCTTGAGACCGGCAGCCATTCGGATTTATCCCTGTGACCGTATCGGTCGGTTCATCTTCCTTATTTTCCTTTACCCCCCCCCCCCGTGCCTTCCGAAAAAATAAACCCTGGCTTTTTTAATTCGATAGCTGGCCCCCTGCGAAACAGGTTGAAATGAAAGAGCTTTACGACCTTAAGGAAAGAAAGGCCAGGCGCCTGGGTTGGGTTAAATAGGAGGAAGACCGACGAGCCCCTTCACGAGCCCCTTCACGCATAAATTATCTTGTACAAATATAAATTATCTTGTAGAATAACAGTGCGTGACATCATGCAACTGTTCAGTCTTTTATTTGCTCCGAAGCCCGTCCCGGCGTTTGTCCGATATGGTTGGCGGCAGAGGATCTGTTTTTGGCGAAGAGAACAAGTTGGAGCGTGGCGTGTCATTAAATCTTTGGACATGGAGGGATCGCCATAATGGTTATAAACAAACAATTGGATGGGACTGAGCTTACCATAAACCTTGTCGGGAGGCTCGATACCATCACCTCGCCGGAACTGGAAGCGGAGCTGCGTTCCTCGCTCACGGATGTGACAAAACTGCACTTTGATTTGGGGGAGCTTGACTATATATCGTCAGCGGGTCTGAGGGTGATATTGGCTGCCCAGAAACAGATGAACAAACAGGGCACTATGACGTTAGGAAACGTCGGCAGCGTCATAATGGAAGTGTTTGATATGACAGGGTTTTCCGATATACTGACCATCGTGTAGGGACTTGTCGTCCCATGGAAAAGAGAAGTATTTTTCGGCAGGAAAGCCTCGACCGGGTTCTTTCCCCCGACCACCTCGACGAATATATCAAGGTATCAAACCCGGGTATATGGCTTGTGCTGGTGGCTCTCCTCGTGCTGTGCGCCTCCGTATTGGTCTGGGGCTTCACGGGGACCTTGCCCAAGACGCTCACAGTAAACGGGGTGATGGAAGAAAACGGGCAGGCCATCTGTTTCGTTGATGTGAATGCGCTCGACAAAGATATAATGGGCTGCAAGGTACAGGTCTCCGGCACCGGTAACGGGCCTTACAGTGGCCTTGTGTCGGATGTGAGCACGGTTCCGTATTCGGCGGCGGAAATTGCCACAAAATACGAGAGCGACTGGGTGACGCAGAAGCTCGTGACGGGAGAATACTCCTATGCCGTGACGGTGGACATCTCAGGAAACCCTGAATATACCGACGGCGCGGTCGCAAGCATTACCATCATCACCGAAGAAGTCAAACCTGTTTCCTGGCTTCTGAACTAGACAGGTGACGGGACCGCAACATATGGGTATATGGAACAAAAACGCCCCTCGCTTGCCAGGACAAGGGAAAAAGCGCATCAAAGCCCCCGTAGTCATGCAGATGGAGGCGCTCGAATGCGGCGCGGCCTGCCTCGCGATGGTACTGGCGTATTACAGGAAATGGATTTCACTCGAACAGGTGAGGTATGACTGCGGCGTCTCCCGCGACGGAAGCAACGCACTGAATGTGCTGAAGGCCGCGAGGGCCTACGGCATGGTTGCCAAAGGCTACAGGCACAGCCTCGACGACCTGAAGGAGAAAGCGTCATATCCCTGCATACTGCATTGGAATTTCAACCACTTTGTTGTACTGTGCGGATTTAAGGGCGGCAAGGCAATACTGAACGACCCCGCGAGAGGGACAGTGCAGATAACCGAGCAGGAGCTTGACAAAGCCTATACAGGGATTTGCCTGGAGTTTTCGCCCGGAGAAGCGTTTGAGACGGGCGGCAAACCCGAAAGCGTCCTGGAATTTATCAAAAAAAGCCTCAAGGGTACGTTGAAGCCTGTTTTGTTCGTGATGGTCGCCTGCCTGCTTGCTTCCTTTACGGGCATATTGGCTCCGGTTTTCACAAGGGTATTTACCGATAACATATTGTCGGGCGAAAACATCGACTGGCTGCCGGCGTTCATGCTTGCCTTTGCCGCACTGGCCTTGCTTCAGTTTGTCATAAATGTGATCAGCGGTGTCTATCTGCTCAAGATAAGGGGCAAAATGGCCATAGTGTCAAATTCAAAATTCATGTGGCATGTGCTCAGGCTGCCGATGAATTTTTTCTCACAGCGCATGGCCGGCGACCTGGCCCTGCGGCAAAGCTCAAACGATGGGATAGCCGAAACGCTCATCGCACAGATCGCGCCGATATTTATAAATTTGGCCCTGCTTGTCTTTTATCTGGTCGTCATGCTCAGGTACAGCGTATTGCTCACTATCGTCGGGCTTCTCACTGTCGGGGTCAATATGGGCCTCGCGCAATTTATCTCCAAAAAGCGCATCAACATCACTCGGGCGCAGATGCGCGACCAGGGCAACCTGAGTTCAACGACGGTAAGCGCGGTCGAAATGGTGGAGACGATCAAGGCGTCAGGTGCTGAGAACGGCGTTTTTGAAAAATGGGCGGGCTATCACGCCATGGTAAACAAATCGACAGTAGAGTTTGCAAAGACAAACCAGTTCCTGGGGGCACTCCCAGTGTTTTTCCAAAGCGTTTCCGGCATAGCCGTGCTCGCCCTTGGCGCATGGCTGATAATGAGAGGGCAGTTCACCGCAGGCATGCTCCTCGCTTTCCAGAGCTTCATGGGTTCGTTTTTGAACCCTGTAAACTCATTGATAGCGACAGGGCAGAGTTTTCAGGAGATGCGCACCGCCATGGAGCGGATAAACGATGTAATGCAGTACAAGCCCGACGTGAGCGAAAGCGAAGATCCTGGTTTGCAGGATGTGAAGCTGGAAAAGCTCAAGGGCGCCGTTGAGCTGAAAAACATCACTTTCGGGTATTCGAGGCTGTCGGACCCGGTCATACGGGATTTCAGCATGACCCTCACGCCCGGCTCAAAGGTCGCGTTCATCGGTTCGTCAGGCTGCGGCAAGTCGACGCTCGCAAAGCTCATATCCGGGCTTTACGAGCCCTGGGACGGGGAGATACTGTTCGACGGGAAGAAGAAGGAAGAGATCCCCCGTTCTGTATTCACCGGCTCCCTCGCCGTCGTCGACCAGGACATCATCATGTTTGAGGACAGCGTATCGAACAATATAAAGATGTGGGATGGCGCTATCGAGGACTTCGAGATGATCATGGCGGCCAGAGACGCCCAGATACACGGGGACATCATGCTGCGGGACGGCGGCTACAGCTGCCAGGTCGCGGAAAACGGCAAGAACTTTTCGGGAGGCCAGAGGCAACGCTTCGAGATTGCAAGGGTGTTGGCGCAGGATCCCACCATCATCATACTCGACGAAGCCACCTCCGCGCTCGACGCCAAAACTGAGCACGAGGTGACAAAGGCGATCAAGGACCGCGGGGCGACCTGCATTATCATCGCACACCGGCTGTCCACCATCCGCGACTGTGACGAGATCATAGTCATGGACGGCGGCGTGGCGGTGGAAAGAGGCTCCCATGAAGAGCTGTACAGAGCGGGCGGCCTGTATACGAAACTGATCACGACGGAATAAGGGGCAGCATGGGTTGGTTTGAGAGTCAGATCCAGGATAGGCTGAAAAGGGACGAAGACAGCGTCGCTGGGTCTTTTTACGACCTTTCTTCCATCGTGATGGGGAAGAAAAAAAATGCGAAAGTCCTGAGCAGCGAACATTTGAAGACCAAAAGCGCGGTCGAGGAAATATGCAAATACTACAAAGTGCCCATCGGCGATGTGAACGAGGATGCCGAAGGCATAAACGAGCAGCTTGAACATCTGCTGAGGCCTTCAGGCATCATGCGCAGGCGTATCACACTGGACGGCACCTGGTGGAAAGACAGCACGGGCGCTTTGCTCGGAGAGACAGAGGGCGGCGCTGTCGTCGCGCTCATGCCAGGGTTCGGCGGATACAGCTATTTCGACTATGGGACGGGCAAGCGGGTCAAGCTGAACCCCGTTACAGCAAAAGGGGTGAAGCCCGACGCGGTCTGCTTTTACAAGGCCCTGCCAAACAGGGCCCTGACCATCAAGGATATCGCCAATTTCATGAAAGAAAATATGGCTGTATCCGACTTGGCTGTTATCGGAGCGATTTCCCTTGCCATCTCCATGCTCGGATTGTTCATGCCATACATCACCCAGCTTATCTTTTCAGACATCATCCCCTCGGGAAGGGGCATGCTTGTAATATCGGTGAGCTTCCTGCTCTTCGGCGTCTCTGTGGCCTCGCTCCTCACGGGCATAACCAAAAACCTCCTTCGGACAAAGGTCACGACAAAGCTCGACGTGGCGCTGCAAAGCGCCGTCATGAGCCGTATGATAAACCTGCCGACGCAGTTCTTCGCCAAATTCAACGCCGGCGAGCTTTCAACGCGTATGTCTTCCGTAAGCGGCCTCTGTACGCTGCTTAGCGAGATCTTTTTCGGGGTCGGGCTGACCGGGGTTTTTTCATTTATATACTTTGCGCAGATTTTCACGATCGCGCCGTCACTTGCCCTTCCGGCTATTGCCACCATAGCGTTGCAGGCGGGCATTTTTGCCGTCGGCATCGTTTTTGCCAGAAGGCAGATGCGCGCCGGGATGGAGGTGCAGACGAAAGTAAACGGCATCATATTCTCCCTTTTTTCAGGCATTCAAAAAATCAAGCTCGGGGGCTGTGAAAACAGGGCTTTTACGAGGTGGGCCGAAAAGTACAGGATGCGGGCCGAACTCGCGTATGACCCCGTGGTTTTCCTGAAAATAGAGGCGGCGATCCAGGGAGTGGCAACCATGGCCGGCATGCTGCTCATCTACTACGTCGCAGCCCGGTCGGGCCTTTCCCTCGCGCAGTATATGGCATTCAGTACGGCATTTGGCATGACAAACGGGGCAATATTGTCGCTTGTCGGCACGGCGGGCTCCTTTGCGAATATCGGACCGATACTTGAGATGGCTAAGCCGATCCTCGAAACCGCGCCCGAAGTCGACGAAGGGAAAAAGATCGTGCAAAAGCTGAACGGCTCGATCGAATTGGACAATGTCACTTTCGGGTACTCGGAGGAGTCCCCGGCCGTAATAGACAATCTGAGCCTCAAAGTCCGCGCCGGGCAGTATGTGGCGATAGTCGGCAAGACAGGGTGCGGGAAGTCCACGCTCATGCGCCTGCTGCTCGGTTTTGAGAAGCCGCAAAAAGGCGCGGTCTACTTCGACGGCGAGGATATCTCCAAAGTCGACCTTAAGTCGCTTCGGGGGCATATAGGCGTCGTCCTTCAAAACGGCAAGCTGTTTTCGGGGAACATATTTTCAAACATCACGATATCCGCGCCGACGCTCACCCTCGACGAAGCCTGGGAGGCCGCTGAAATGGCGGGGATCGCCAAAGACATACGGGATATGCCCATGGGCATGCACACCATGATCAGCGAAGGGTCCGGAGGCATATCCGGAGGGCAGCGCCAGCGGATCATCATCGCGCGCGCCATCGCTTCAAAGCCGAAAGTATTGATGTTTGACGAAGCGACCTCCGCGCTCGACAACCTGACGCAAAAGCAGGTGTCCGATTCGCTTGAAGGGCTTAAGTGTACGCGTATCGTCATAGCGCACAGGCTTTCTACCATACGCAGCTGCGACAAGATCGTCGTCATTGACCAGGGCAAAATCGTCGAGGAAGGGACATATGAAGAGCTGACAGCCACGGGCGGCGTGTTTGCGGAGCTTGTAAAGCGCCAGACGCTCGACGACGGAGAGGCAAATTGACGGATATTCGGAAGATATCCGCGCCGGTTTTGCGGGGAGAAACGGTGATCGATTCTATCGTCTCGGAAGAGGATTTCATGCTCATGTATGAGATGTATTACGAGAGGACCTACAGCTATCTTTTTTTCGTCTGTTCGGCAAGGAGGTTGAGATATGATGGCTGCGCCCCGTGAGTTTCGCGATGCGCTGCCGTTCCCGGTGCAGATGAGTTTTGAGCTGACGACAAAATGCCCCCTTCGCTGCCCGCAGTGCTACTGCTCTTTGGAGCACGGAGAGGATCTGGACTTCGGGCGCGCTGTCGAAGTTCTGAAAGACGGGGCGGAGCATGGTTTGCTGACAGTGAATCTGAGCGGTGGCGAGACCATGCTCTATCCGCGCATATACGATTTGCTTGAAGAGTGCGCGAAGCTGGGAGTATCGGGAAATATAGCGATCAGCGGCTACGGGGTGGACAAAGCCGTCGTGAGGCGCCTTATCGAAGCGGGGGTGAACGCTATTTTTGTCTCCCTCAACGGTTCGACCGAGGAGATAAACGCCCACACGCGGGACGGGTATGGGTATGCGCTGAATGCGTTGGAACTGCTGCAAGAGGCGGATTTCCCGAGGACAGCAGTGAACTTCGTCGCCCACGATGCAAACTGCGATGATTTCCTGAACATGGTGGACTTGTGCGATAGATACGGCGTCAGCCATTTGGTGGTCATGGCGGCAAAGCCGACTTCAAAGCACGAACTGGACACCGTCCCGGACGCGGAGCAGACCGTAAGGCTGGTGAAAGACATAAAGCAGGCGCAGCTGCACTCAAAAGTAAACATCGGGGTGGAGAATTGCTATTCGCCCCTGAAGGCCTGGCTCGGGAGATCCTTTCTCTTTGGCAATGCCAACACAGGCATTCAGAAAGGATGCTCGGCGGGAAGGTCTATGATGTCGCTTGACGTCAACGGAGATTTCACGCCGTGCAGGCAGTTGATGTTTCCGGAAAAATTCAAAACCATAGGGGAGTACTGGGCCCGGTCGGAGACTTTGAATGAAATCCGGAACATAGAGGATTCGCCCGGCCAGCCATGCAAGGACTGCGGGCTTGGGCGGTACTGTCTGAGCTGTCTGGCTGTAAATTACAAGATAGAAGGCAAGTTGATGAAATGCAACACACGCTGCCCGGTTGCGGGGATTGTCCCTGCCTGAGGCGGCGGAATCGTGAGGCGGGACTATATTTTTTTTGATTCAGGTGTAGTATATTTCCATATAAACCGTATAACTATACGATGCAGCTACTGTCAGGGGTTCCTGGGAGTCTCGGCAGATGGATGAAGCAGATGGCTCAGGTGATGTGGAAAAGGAGATTTACTGTGGCGGATGCAAAAGCATTGGAACTTATTAACGACAAGGATTTTTTCCTGGAGCTAAGCAAGACGGACAGCGCGGAGAGCGCGCAGAAACTGTTCGCTTCCAGAGGCGCGAATATCTCTATTGACGAGCTACTGGCGTTTCGCGCCGGGCTCAGGCAGGAGGCGGGTGCAGAGCTCAGCGACGAAGAGCTCTCACTCATTGCGGGAGGTGTTTACCCTGATTTTTCTACCACTACTGTCGTCATGGGACGGCTCGGCAAAGGGTGGGGGGATATCGGCAAATCGCTTGATAAATTTTTTACAGAAGATGTTGTGGATTTCTTTAAAGAAGATGTTGGCGGCTTCTTCAACAAGTACTTCCCGGGATGGTAGGGTGAGGACAAGGCAAAAATGGCGAGACAGGTGGAACCATCCCCTTCTTGCCGCAAGTTTGAAGGGTTTATGAAAAAGCAATGTCAATGTCAAATAAGAAAGGCGGAAAAACAATGAGCAAAGTATCGGAATTTTATGAGGCGTTTTCAAAGGACGAGGCGATGCAGGAGCGAGCGAAAGCGCGGATCGAAGCCTTCAATGAGGCGGGAAAACAGGCCAAAGCCGAGGCGATTATCGCTTTTGCCGAAGAGGAGGGCTATACATTCACGGCGGAAGAGCTGATTGAATTCAGCAACAGGGAATTGTCCGATGAAGAGCTGCAAGCCGTAGCCGGCGGCCTTGATCCCGCTTATGACAAAGGGGAGTGTTAGGAGACAAAATAGAACCGTCCCCTTTTTGTCCCCTTTTTGTCCGGTATTGGAGGCGAACGGCGACGGCTACCTCGGAGTCGACCCTGATACCTGCGCCTTCTTCAAGGGCGGCTGGGAAGGCAGGATACGCCGCATCGCCGAGCCGTATGCCCGGCTGAAGCCTGAAGGCGGCAGCGGCGAGAGGGTGAATGGATAATAGTATGTTATTGTCCCGCCGGAAAACACGGGTGTTTAGTTGGTGGGGCAATATTGTTTAAAAATTTTTAGTAGAAAATGGAGGAAACCATGAGTAAAGTATCAAAATTCTACGAGGGGCTTTTGGAGCAATCAAATGGCAGGGAGCTGTCCGATGAGGAGCTGAAATCCTTCCTTGACAGCTATGAGCTGTCCGATGAGGAATTGGAGGTGGTGGCCGGTGGCACGTCCATACTCGAGCAAGGCACCTCATCCACTATGGATGAATTCTCTAAGGAAGAATTTCTCAATAAAATAAAACAGGTCGTAGAGAATAAAATAAAAAAGATAAAGCTAAACGAGCCCTTTGATGCGGCACAAAGGTGAGCGGAGAAAGGAAATGAAGCGGGTATGCAGTATCGCCTGAATGAGCGATTGGCTCTCCGGGGGTGGGACGACCATCCTTTTGCCTTGCAGGACTTGAAGGCCGGGAGTGTGTCATTCCTGGATGAGGCGGCTTTCCGCGCTCTTTCGTTTTGCAATGGCGTCATGGATGTGGACAGCCCTCTGATCCCGGATATGTACAGAGCGGCCATAGGCGCTTTCGCAGCGCGAAAGGCCGTGGAGCCCTGCGAGGCAAAACGCCCGTTGTCTCCCGAGCAGAGGCTCCGCGTGTTTCCCACACGCTTTGTTGCCAATGTCTATTGGTCGATAACGGGAAGGTGCAATATGAGATGCCGCCACTGCTTCATGTCCGCCCCTCAGGCGAAATACGGAGAGATGTCACACGACAAATGTATGGACATCATCAGGCAGATGGGCGGACTCGGCGTACCCTCGGTCTGGCTGAGCGGAGGGGAGCCATTGGTGCGGGAAGATTTCCTTGAGCTGGTGGACGCGCTTACGGAGCAAGGCATTAATATTGCAAGGATTTACACCAATGGCCTGTTGGTGGATGAAGCATTGCTGGATGAGCTTGACGGGCGAGGCGTCCATCCTGACTTCTTCCTGAGCTTCGACGGCGTCGGCTGGCACGACTGGCTTCGCGGCGTAGAAGGCGCGGAGCAGATGGCCATAGACAGGAT
>JAISAW010000120.1 GCA_031266515.1 Eubacteriales Family XIII. Incertae Sedis bacterium | reverse complement strand
AGCCTCCCCCATTCTTCGCTTCGTCCTGAAAAGACGACCTTTGCACCCGCCTCTGACAAGCGGTTTATTATATGCAGTGCCAGGCCTACCGTGCCCGTGACGACTGCCACCTTGCCACTCAGGTCGAAAATTTCATCAAGCGGTTTAACATCTTCTAATTGGTCGGCGGTGATTTCAAATGAAGATTCTTTGTCCATTAAAGGTTCTTTTTCCATATTCCATATTTCCTTTCACTCGTTTTTCTGAAACGTAAAACTACTGCCGCCTCAGGCGGGCGGGGAGAGGTGTTCCTTGTATTTACGATTATATGAGGGTCCTGTATGCCGCAAAATACCCAGAATTGAGTATTTATTGTACAGGCTCGTGATGAAAGACTATCAATTCTGTGTATTTGAAAACAGTGCGAAAAATGTTATATCGCTTACCGGAGAAAATTACAGCAACGGGGTTTAAGAGGAATCAGCATATGCCAAAAGAAATCACCCGCAACGAAGGCTTCCAAAGAAAAATATTAAACGGTGCGTATAAGCTTACAAGAGCCGTCAGTGTCACGCTGGGGCCTAAAGGGCGGTGCGCCCTCATTCAAAAACCACCCGCTCCGCCGCTGGCCACAAATGATGGCTGGGCTATCGCAAAGGAGATCGGTTTCGAAGACAAAATCGAAAATATGGGTGCGCAGTTGATAAAAGAAGCCGCATCCAGGACAAAGGACCTGGCAGGCGACGGGGCGACGACAGCCATCGTGTTGGCTTACAGCATCATTCGGGGCGGGTACAAGATGCTTGCGGCCGGCGCTGACCCGATGGAACTAAAAAAGGGCATCCAAGGCGCAGCGCAGGTCGCCGCCGCAGGTATAAAAAAGCTTTCAGAGAAAATAGAAACCCGGGATGATATAGTCCGGGCAGCCTCGTTGTCGTCAGGCGACGAGGATATTGGCAGGCTGGTTGCGGAGGCGATTGAAAAAGTCGGCCCTGATGGGGTCATCACCGTCGATGAGTCAAAGACGATGGAAACAACGCTGCGGATAGCGGAAGGCATGCAGTATGAAAAAGGGTTCGTCTCCGCAAATTTGATGAAAGATAAGGAGGCGCTGTCCGAAGAGCTTTACGATCCATATATCCTGGTGACCGACTGTAAGCTCACGAGCGCCCGGGAACTCGTGCCTGTGCTGGAACTACTGGTTGAGACGGGAAGGCCTTTGCTGATAATAGCCGACAGCGTCGAAAAAGATGCATTGGCGCTGTTGGCCGTCAACAAGATGAACGGCTTGCTGAATGCCCTGGCTGTCCACCCTCCGGCCTATGGAAACGGAAGGATAGCCCGCATGGAGGACATCGCGGCCTTCACCGGCGGGGTTTTCATTTCGCAGGATATGGGCAGGGATATACGGGAGACGACGATCGATATGCTCGGGAGCGCCAGGCGCGTCATAGTCGACAGGTCCAGGACTGTCATCATAGAAGGTGCCGGCGGCAAAAGTGATGTGGATGCAAGGGTCAACGCCATAAAAACGCTCATCAAAAAATCCGATTACGATTTTGAAAAAAGGCAACTGGAAGAACGCCTCGCAAAACTGGCCGGCGGGACTGCTGACATAGCCGTCGGAGCCGCGACCGAGGCCGGGATGAAAGAGAAGAAATCGAGGGTAGAAGACGCACTTCATGCAGCCAGAGCGGCGGTGTCAGAGGGAGTGGTCCCCGGAGGAGGGCTTGTCTACATCAACATCCTTCCCGCAGTAAATGCCTATATCAAAACGCTCTCCGGCGATATGAAAACGGGTGCGGAGGCCCTGCGTGGAGCGTTGAAAGAGCCCGCTCGCCAGATAGCGGAAAATGCAGGGTTTGAAGGGGATGCCGTTGTGGCGGACACCTTGAAGCAACCGGCAGGCGTTGGGTTTGATGCCATGTCTGGAAAGTATGTCGACCTGGCACTCGCCGGAATCATTGATCCCGCAAAGGTCGCCCGGCTGGCTCTGCAAAGCGCTGCTTCTGTTTCCGCTATACTTCTTACGGCAGGTGCCGGTGTCACTGCAGCTGGCAAAACCGAAGTGTAAACACGTTTCATTTTTCGAGCAGTCTCAGCATAAGTTCCTGGCGGTTCGATACGTGGAATTTGCCATGTATATTTGATATATGCTTGTACACGGTCGCAAGGCTCAGCGAAAGGCGCCTGCTTATGGATGTGGGCGTGAGGCCGTCGCGCAACAGTCCAGCTATTTCCGATTCGCGCGCGGTTAGCGGCAAATCCGGCTCCAGGAGCATATGAAGTACCTTCTCCTGGCTGCTGTCCACGTATAGATTTGCGTACAGGTTGTCGAGATGAGACTGGGCGATGCGCAGGGTGTACAGATCTTTTTCGGAAAAGTCGTGCCTGCTTGTACGGTCCAGTATGACGACACATTTGAGATTCGCGCCGTCGCGCAGCCCGAGGCCCATGCTGGAACGGATCCTTTGAGGCTCTACATAGTACTTTGTGAATTCATCAAGGCCGATGGCTTTCGTCCAGTCGATCTTGCCGACAAAGGCCTGCCCGCCCGAATATTTCATGTTTGACCGGTCGGAAATGTTCCATCTGCCGGCGTCTATCTTTGAATAATAGTTGAAATATGCAAGGCTCCAGTCTTTTTTCACGCCGAAAAGCTCTTCGTCGCAAATCTTGCCATTGTCGTTGATAAAATAAACGCGGGACTGGTCATGAGGTATGAGCTGGCCTATCCTGCGGGAGATTTCCACACCAAATTCCCTGCACACCCGGACACGGCCGACGGCCAACAAAAATTCACTGATTCTGACCCACTGCATCTCGCTTAGCATGTCCATTGCAGCTTTTTCCAATCACTCTTTCACAACCGGATATATGCAATATTATCAATATGGCCGCAGTGGCCGCGAGAATTGCGCCCGCAATCGCCATCGCGGCCCTGCCCGAATACATCGGCGAAATACCGGCGTTTCGATGGCTTGAGACCGCAGCCGTGAACTCATTATGTTACAATGGCAAAAGCAAATCAATAGGTGATTGTCCGGGGTTTGTTTGGAAAAACAACATTTTTGCGAGGTCTGCAAAGAAAGGCGACAGAGGGGCTGAATATGTCCGGAAGAGAGCAAAAAAAGAATGACCTTCGTGTCAGGTACACGCGCCAGGTACTGGAAAAACACTTGCTTTCGCTCCTGGCCGAAAAGCCACTCGACAAAATCACGGTAAAAGAGCTTTGCGAATCGGCGGGTATCAACAGGGCGACATTCTATACGCACTACGCCGACATATATGATCTGATGCGCCGGATAAAGGACCGCATGAACGAGGAAATCCTCTTCCACGTGGAATCCCATCTTCGCACCAGAAAAGTGGGCGAAAGGGCATCGATGATCGAATTCCTTCGCTATCTCAGGGAAAACCGCTACCTTTACCTTTATCTGTGCCAGGAATCCGGCCCGAACAGCCTTCGTGCGCACACATGGGATATGGTAAAGGAATACTATCTGGGCGAAAGGCAAAATATCCTTCTTTCCTCGGAGGGCCTGCGGCAGGAAATTTCATTGACCTATAAGGTATTTGGCAATACAGCTGTCATAGAGTCGTGGCTGCACAAAGATATATCCGTTGAGGAAGAGGCTCTCGCAGACCTGCTCATTGAGATGAATGAAGCAGATATTGGAGAACCAGGATGAGTGAAGTGACAGAATACATCGGCGAGAGGATCCGCCTTTACCGCAAGATTAAAAGGATGAGCCAGGACGGGCTTGCCGCGAGGATTTATAAGAGCAAGGCGACCGTATCCAAATACGAAAACGGTGCGATTGCGATTGATGTTTGTACGCTCTGTGAGATCGCGGAGGCGCTTGACGTCTCCATCACGCAACTGATTGACTTCAAGCCCCGGAAGCGACTGCATGAGTACCAGCCTCCGCACGGGGTTTTTAAAAACAGCGACCTGTATCTCTATTATTACGACGGCCGCGTCAGCCGTATTGTGCGTGGATTCCTGCAGCTGTTCTTCGATGAAAACACCGGTGTGACCCAGGTTACGTTCTATGGCGATATCAAGGGTTTTGACCGCTATAAGGATTGCAGCCTGCTTTACCACGGGACATTGGCGTCATATGATCTCGTGACAAATATTTTCTTCAAAAACCAGGTGATCGAAATGGAGCAGGGCAGCATTATCGCGATGAACTCCTTCGGCAAAAATGATATGACGTGGGGGCTTATTACTGGAATATCCAAAAACCCGATCATGCCCATATCCTTCCGCTGTATCATTTCCGCGGGCATACTGGCGGAAGACGAAGCCCTTGTGGAGCAGCTGAAACTG
Source organism: Eubacteriales Family XIII. Incertae Sedis bacterium (assembly GCA_031266515.1). GTDB lineage: Bacteria > Bacillota > Clostridia > Peptostreptococcales > Anaerovoracaceae > JAISAW01. The sequence continues at coordinate 11,827 of JAISAW010000120.1, read as the reverse complement.
ACAAAAGACGATGTCAAGATCATGAAGAAATACAATTCCTTTACAGGGCTCAGGCTCGTTTAGGCGGGCACGATGCCTGGTGCTCAGAAATAAGCAGGATTTTTTTGAAGAGTGCATGATACGATGTTTCGTAAGAGTAGACTATAGCGTGAAAATGGTTGTTTTCCCCTATACTGCCCTTAGAATGCTCTTTGAAGCACAGTAAGTTTCGTTTAAAGAAACTTTATCGAAAAATATTTCATTCTGCGAAACCTCCTGTCGATAGAATTACCTGTAAACCCCCTTATATAATCAGCTATGTAATTTATATATAGCTATTCGGCCATAAATAATAAAATGAAAGGAAACTCGCTATGTCGGGCAATGAAACCAGAAGTTATTACTCCAAACATCTGGATATCGGCAATGAAATCCTCTATTTGAGCGAACAGGATTGCAAAAACACCGGAATCACCGTCCAGGAGATCATAGATGCGACAGAAAAGGCTATGGTCGCATATTCGAAAAAGGAAGTGGAGATGCCTGCGAAGATAGGGGTGCACCCGCAGCCTGATTCACTGATGCATGCCATGCCTGCGTATCTCCCGAATGAGTACGCCTGCGGGATCAAGTGGGGTGCAAACTTCCCGACGAACAGAGACAGATATCCGGGTATCACGCCGACAAACGCCCAGATCATTTACAACGACGTCGAAAGCGGGCTTCCCCTCGCGATCATGGATGCGACATGGATCACTGAAGTCCGGACCCCGGCGACGGCACTCGTGGGAATCAAATACGGTGCGAACCTCGGCGCGAAGACCTTCGGGATGATAGGGTGCGGGATACAGGGCAAATCAAATGTCAAGATGATTGAAAATATCCTTAAAGGCCTGGAAACAATCTATGTCTATGATCTCCATGAATCCGCAATGGATGCGCTTGTCAAGCAGTGCCAGCCTGTCGTCAACGCGAAGATCGTCAAATGCGCAGGATACGAGGAAGTCGTCGCGAGTGCGGAAGTTATAACATCGGCGCTTCCTATCGCGCATAAACCCGAGCCGCCTGTAAAGGATGCGTGGGTGGGGAAAGGAAAGACGCTCGTATGCCTCGATTGCCATACTGTATATGAGGACAGCGTCTACAAGCGTGCGGACAAGTACTACCTGGACAGCGTCGAGCAGCATGAGCTGCTGATCGACTACGGCTACTATCCGTTCGGGCTTCCCGAAGCCACAGGCGAAACAGGCGCTTTGGCGGCAGGCCTTGTGCCCGGGAGGGAGTCCGATGACGAATTGGTCGTCATTAATAATGTAGGGATGGCTGTGGAAGATATAATGTGCGCCCGCATCATCTTCGATCGCGCCCTTGAAAAAGGGCTCGGCCTGAAGCTTCCTCTTTGGGCGAGCACCGGTGCGTTAAAACAGGCGGAACCCGGGAGGCGTTAAAGCAGAGCGATAAATTTCAATCCGGGAACTTCGGAAAACCCCTGCAGTGCGGCTTTGCCGTGAAATTTGCAAAAGAACGCGGTGAAATGTATGGCAAAACCGTACGACAGGGGCTGTGGAGATCCCCTTTCATCAAAACGATAAATTTTTAAATGAAATGATGTGTTGATATGAAAAAATTGAATACCCCCCCCCCGTGGAAATTCTCCGGCTGAGCCCGGGAAAAAAGATCGGCTCTTGCACCGGGCAGGAACAGCGATACCCCTCCCCTGTCTTATCCGATCATGACCGCCATCTATGGCGTGCTCATGTTATTTTGCTATTTGCTCGACACTCTAATGCTTGCAAGCTCGCCCCTGCCGCGATCGCGGTTTTCTTCGTAAAGTTTTTCATAACAAAATTCGGAAAGCAGAAAACGGCTGCGATAGCCATGGTGGCCTGCTTTGCCGGGTATGACGCGCTGCGCCAGGTTCAGGCGCCTGAAACGCTCGATTCACTGTTTATCTTAAATGTAATAGTTCCGATAGCCGGAGTTCTTATCCGGTTTTTTTCAAAGACAGAAAAGCAGATGCCTGCAATCCGCGCGGAGCTTTACGGCGCCGCAGGGGCTGCTGTCGTTGCTGTCATTACTGAGAATTTGAATGTTGAAATTGCTGAAGAGGAGGAAAAGTCAAAATGAAAATGAATCCAAGAGAAATCAATCTGTCGGACAAAAAATGGTCTCCCGGGGAGAAACCCGTGGTAAAAGGCGTCAAAGCAGCTGTAAGCGCGGACAACGCTGTCGTGACCCATACCATGCTAAAGATCCTGGAAGAGGGCGGAAACGCTGTGGACGCCGGTATCGCCGGCTGCCTGCTACAGGCTGCCGTGGAGCCTTTTATGACAAATCTCACAGGAAGTGTTGTTTTCCTGTACTACAGTGCGGCGGAGGACAGGTACTATCAGCTTGACTCGATGGGGACTTTCCCCGCTGATCTCCCTCCGCATATGCCCGTGCCCGAGGGAATGGGCGCATATTCGGCAATACCCCCGAGGTCGGTGATACCCGGGTTTATGCCGGGGCTCAAGGAACTTCACGGGAAATTTGCGACAATGCCCTGGGCTTATCTTTGTGAAGAGGCAATTTGGTGGGCGGAAAACGGTCATCACGTATCATCTTTCGAAGCGTCGGTAAACGATTTCGGGGAAAACTTCATAACTTTTTTCCCCGAAGGCCGCGCGTTCTATATGCCCGAAGGCCGCCTTCCTGAAGTCGGAGACAGGTTCGGGTCAAAAAAGATGGCCGAAACCCTGCGCAAGGTCGCGAAAGAAGGCCCTGACTATATGGTCACCGGTGAATGGGCGGCGCAGTTCATTGAGAAGGCAAACTCGATGGGGTGGAATATCACGGAAGGCCACATGACGGCAAATCCGCCGCGCTGGATCGAACCCCTGCGCTTCAAAGTCCGCGAATACGAAATCGTATCCCTTGCGCCTCCTCAGTCGCAAGGGGTTTACATCGCCCTCGTCCTCGGGATTCTCGACAAACTCGGAATTGATAGTATATCGCCTTACTCGGCTGAGCATATCTTCTACATGGGCCATGCGCTTAAGCTTGCGCAACAGATTTGTTCGTTCGTAAACGATCCTGTCGTGTTTGAATTTGATATTAACCGGTATCTCGACCCGGATCTGCACGCAAGGCTCGCTGATATGATCAAAGGTATGGCACCGAAAGCGGATATGACTACGCATATGAATATGACGACAGGTTTTGTCGGATCAGGGCTCGTGGATGGCCTGATTCCCGGAAAGGTTCCAACTACGCGGCAAAATAGTTGGCAGGATCAACCCTCCGGAAGCTGCGAGCTCTCGATCGTGGATAAAAACGGCAATTGGGTGCAGATGATGAACACGCTTCAGAGCAGCGGGATACCGGGGCAGGTGGTCGGTGGAGTCCCGATGATCGGAAGCCACGCTTTGCCAAATGCCTATTCTACAGCCATGGTCTATTGCCAAGTTCCCGGCGCACGCATGCGCGTCCCGATAGGAAATACGATGGTGCTGAAAGACGGGAAACCTGTCATGCAGCTTGGTACTCCGGGAAATGTCCATGTCACTGTGCCGCAGGTGCTCTGCAACTATATTTTTTACGGGATGGAACCATACGACGCGATCCGTGCACCGCGCATGCTTTCTCTCACGGAAGGGGGGACGATCATCATCGAGGACCGCATTGATGCAGAGACGCAGGAGCAATTGCTTTCGATGGGGGTCCGTATCAAGGTTTCCGGTGTGTGGGATATGCATATGGGTTCGTTTCAGGTCTGCTACCTCGACAAGGAGACAGGCGAACTTTGTACGACAGTCGACCCTCGCAGGTGCGGCGTCGCGGATGGGCTTAAATGAAAAACAGTGTGCTATATGTTCTATATGAAGCAAGTAATACAAGGAGGTAAAGTATGATAGTTATCAAAGGAGGAAACCTGCACCTGAATACAGGTGAGGTGAAGAAGGCGGATATACTGATCGAAGGCACGAATATCAAAAAAATAGGAAATGATATAGATCCTGAAGGCGTGCAGTCAATCGATGCAGCAGGCAAAGAGGTATTTGCAGGTTTCATAGAACCCTGCACGGGCCTGGGACTGCGCGATTACACGAATTTAACGCAGATGGACAACAACGAGATTTCCGATCCATGCGCGCCGCATTTGAATGTGAAATACTCCCTGGATAGAAGGGAGATCCTGCGCCAGCAATATTACTACACAGGAATCACCTCGTTCGGCGCTTCACCGGGCGCTAACAATATCATCTCAGGGCAGATGGGCGTTTACCATACGGCGGGGCCGTCAATAAAGGAAATGTGCCTGAAAGAGTTCGCTGCGGTGAAAGGGGATTTCACCATGGATGTAAAGCGCACCTACGGCATGCGAGGGCTTCCGCCTATGACAAAGATGTCCATGGCGTGGATGCTGAAAGACGCGCTGCGTGCAGCAAAGGACTACATCGAAAGCGGCGAGGCTCTGTACAACCCTAAGAACGAATCCCTCGCCAAGGTCTTGAAGGGGGAGGTTCCTCTGCTCATAAACGCCGCGTCCGCCACTGAGATCAAAAGCGTCATTGAAATCACCGCTGAGTTTGACCTGCCGCTTGTTCTGTCAGGCGTGTATCAGGCCAAAGAATGCGTGGATGAAATAATCGAGAGGAAGATTCCGGTAGTGTTAGGGCAACCGCATATCATGGGTTTTCCCGCACCCTATGGTACGGACTATACAGCGGTGAGCGATCTGCTTGCGGAGGGCATACCTGTCGGGCTTACGAGCGGAGGCGACTCTGTGCTCGGCGGCAGGGAGATCTTGCTCTGGAGCGCGTTCAAACTGCGGCAGGAGGGCTTCGCCTCTGCGGACGTGGAGAAGATGATAAGTTACAACAACGCTGTCATCCTTGGCGTGGAGGGCCTTACCGGTGCGCTCGAAGAGGGTAAGCTGGCGGATATAGTCGTTTATGACGGGCATCCGCTCGAAACATTTGAATCGAGGGTAGCGTGGCAGTTCGTCGCCGGGACTGTGGTTCATGAAGGAAACGGAGGGTTTGAAAGATGCTTCATATAAAAAATGCAAAGATCTACACGATGGCCGGAGACGTCATTGAAAAAGGCGACATACTGGCCGACGGCGGCAAAATCATACAGGTGGCGGAAAGCATCGAGGCGCCGGGTGCCGAGGTGATAGACGCCGAAGGGCTCTGCGCTTTGCCGGGCTTCGTCGATGCACACTCGCATATCGGAGGCCTCGACACGGCCACGGGAAACATGGAGCTGAATGAGGTTACCGACCCCGTCATACCAAATATGCAGGCCATATACGGCGTTGACGTCTCGGACGCAAATTTCAAGTCCGCGCTCGCTGCAGGTATAACGACTGCGTGCATATGCCCGGGCAGCCTCAACGTGATAAGCGGTCAGGCTTTCGCAGCAAAGACGTATGGGAAGGATATCCATGAGATGGTTTTGAAGGATCCATGTGCGTTAAAGCTCGCCCTTGGCGGAAACCCCAAGCGCTCGTGGGCTGCGAGGTTCATGGCGCCGATGACGAGGATGGCTGTGGCGCACCTTATCAGAAGTACGTTTCGCGCGGCGCAGGACTACCTCGCCGCGAAGGAGGCCGCAGGGGACGACAAGGCGAAACAGCCGCCATTTGATCCTAAGTCGGAGGCTATACTGCCGGCGCTGCGCGGAGAGATTCCCCTCAAGTTCCACTGCGAACAGTTTGACATAGTCACCGCGATTGAGATAGCAAAGGAGTTCGGCTGCAATTACTCAATCGACCACGCGTGGGACGCCTGCGACTATTACGACGAACTCGAATCCGGCGGCGGCACTGTGATGTTCGGCCCCATAGGCATACCTGTCGGACTCGGCGAGGCGCGGGGTGCAGACATCTTCTGTGTCAAAGAGTTGGTAGAGAGGGGCTTGAATGTGACGCTTATCACGGACGCGCCCGCATATGCATGCGATATCCTGTTGATCCAGGCAGGCGAGGCTGTGCGCTGGGGCACGCCCCACGAGGACGCTCTGCGCATGCTCACCATCAATGGTGCGAAAGCCCTCGGGCTTGCAGACCGGATCGGTTCCATCGAAGCAGGAAAGGACGCGGATATCACACTGTTCAAAGGCGTCCCTGCAATCGATGTGGGGGCTCAGCTTCAGTGCACTATCGTGAACGGTGAGATCGCCTGGAAAAGGGGAGGCCTTTCATAGTGCTCAATATAATGAGAAGAAATGAAAGGAAGTGCAAAAAATAGAATTGAAAATTTATTTCTCATGCCGAATTTGTGCCGCCACCGGGCGGCGGAATGGAGGAAAAGATGAATGAACAAAAAGTCCCGTTGATACAAAAAATCGGCTTTGCGTTGAGCGGAGGCTCAATGGTTGTCTTTAATTTAATCACGATGTTTGCACTGATCTTTTTTACGGATCTGATGGGGCTCAACCCGGCTGTCGTGGGCACGATGCTGCTCGTGTCAAAAGTGATCGACGCTTTCTTTGACCCTGCGTTCGGGACGATGATCGATCGGACAGAGACGCGGTTTGGCAAAACGAAGCCCTGGATATTTGGCGGCGCAGTCGGGACTTTCGTGTTGGGGATATTGGTATTCGTCGTCCCGGGGTTTGGAGGCACCGGAAAGCTTGTATGGTCATTTGTCATGTACAATGGCGTCAATATAGCGTTCAGCGCGTGTGCGCTTGGAGCCCTCGCCTTGATGCCGCTTGTCACCAGATCGCAACTGGAAAGGGTGAGCGTGACTGCATTCCAGCTTATAGGGCAGTCTATATTTGTGATCGCGATGACTGTGGCCGTGATGCCGCTCATCACATATTTCAGCCAAAGCGCACCGATAAGCGCATACTGGAAGACGAGCCTCATACTTGGCGGCATCGGTTTTGCCGCGACGATGGTATTCATGTTTGTGGCAAAGGAAAATGTCCCGATACAGGCAGCGAATGAAAAAACCAAAGTACCGGTCAAGGAATCCTGGGCAGCATTTCTGAAAAACAAATACTTTATGCTGCTTGCAGCAGTGCTCGTGATAATGCTGGTCACCATGAGTATGCACCAGTCATCCCTGGCGCAGTATTTGATCTATGGGCTCAAAAGGCCGGAGCTTGCTTCCGTGCTCATGCCTCTGCTCTATGCAGGCAGCTTCCTCACTGCGATTCTCGCAAAATCGCTTGCACGCTTTGACAAGCTGAGAGTGGTGAAATTTGCTATCGCAGGCATATTGATAGGTGTCGCCCTCAGGTTCTTTACGGGTGACACATCCTTGCCGATCGTAATAGGCGGGGAATTCCTGATTGGGTTCGGTGGCGGCTTTTTCAGCGTGTACCTGCCGCCGCTGCTCATGGATACTGTAGAGTACGGATATTCCAGGTTCAAGGTACGCAACTACGGGCTGATCATGAGCGGCATGACTGTCTTTCAAAAGATAGGGCAGGGTGTCGGCATCGCATTGACGGGGTATTGGCTTGAGTTTGGCGGATATGTCAGCGGGGCGGCGGAACAGTCGGAAGCAGTCGCGAAAACGCTTTTCAACGCGCATTTGCTGCCGTTTCTGGTCACTCCATTAATCGCGTTGGCTCTGCTGCATTTCTACAAGCTTGACATGAAGACAATGGAGGCCATCCTCGCCCAGAACGAAAAAGACGCAAATGCACCTGCAGATGAGACCGGTGGAAAGGCGGATGCAGCCACCGGAGAGGTCGACGGAGAGGTGTGACAAAACGTCAGGGAACGTGTCAAAAAGACGTATAAATTGACACATGGCAAGCGGAAAGCGCCAGAGCCTTCGTCGCTCTGGCGCTCTTTGGCGCTCTATCCATCGAGGCGATTGCGCGGTCACATAACCAAATGAAATGAATGGATAGCGGGAGGAAGAAATAAATTTTCTCCCGTTTTCTAATGGAAGCAAGCCATTCCTTAGTCCAAAAAAGCAGTTTTCCGTGAAATCACGCATGACCCGCCAATACATCGACTTCTATAAAATTTCGACGACGCAATTGCCTCTGCACTTGACATGTGAATTAATCCGCAGTATTATGCGAATAGATACGCAATAATTTGCGAATAGATTCGCAAAAATATCAACGATGGTAACTGCACTGCCATCAAGGAGGGTCCTATGCCAAAAAAAGCTTTCTTTCGTCTGGATGATACGAAGCGTGAGGAAATAGTGAATAACGCTATGCAGCTTTTTATCGATTACCCCTACGAGGATATAAATATGGAGATGGTTTTTACCGCAATATCCGTACATCCGGGAACATACTATCGGTACTTCGAGCATAAAGACGAGCTTTACTGTTTCCTGGTACAAAATGTGATGCAGAAAAGAGCCGATTTTTTTAACAACCATACCCAGGACTTCCTTTTGCAGGTTTTCCTTACCGGTTTGTTTGATGAAGACATGGGGATGGGGAATGAGCCGCTTAGCGAGTTGGAGATCAAATTCCTTGAGACGGTTTTGTCCATTCCCGAGGGCAACTTGTTTTATATATACATGAATGCACTAAAGGGCGAGACAGCCGCTTTGATCAAAGACATGCTGCGTCGAATGAGGCTTGACGGTTATCTCCGGCCGGATATTGACGACGAACTGGTTTCTTTTATGTTTGAGACGATGCAGTTTAATTTGGTTTTGTTTTTCCGGGAACACGGTATCAAGGATATTGAGATGCAGAACAAGATCAGCAAATACTTTGCGGATTTTTTCGGCCACGGGTTGGTTGACGACGACAAATACGCCAGGATCGTGAGCGATTTCGAGAAAGCCAAAAAATAAGGACTTGCCAAACAATAATATGTGATAATTCCACGCCGCAATTTCGCCGTCAGGCAAGGCGGAGGAATGTTTGGTTTTTTCAATCGTCACGGTTATTAGTCAGGGAGGGACAAGAGAATGAAAACTTATGACGCATTTCCAGAACCGGTCGGCAGTTACAAGGTCGGGCGAACCCAGATGGATTTTGAGTACACAGCGTCAGACCGATCGAAGAGAGAACTGACGGCGTTTGTCTTCTATCCGTCCGACAGCGACGAAGGCAAGCCTACGTCGACATATATGTTTCCCGAGACCTTCGAGCTGCTAAGCGAGCTGCCGCATATCACTGCGGTTGCCAATGGAGATGAAATCCTTTCGATTTTCTCAATAGATATCGAGACACGGTGTTACGACGACTTGGCGCTCTCTGAAAAAGAAAGGCGCTACCCGGTCCTGTTTTATGTTTGCGGCGCGGGCGGTTCCCCCGAGCGGGGGACGGTGGTCTGTACGGACCTCGCGAGTACGGGCTATGTCGTGATAGCCGTCGGTCACCAAAACAGCGGGATGTATAAGCGCAAGGATGGGCGCCTGTCCAATGTATCAAAGGAATTTTCAGATATCGTTGTGGGGTATTCTTCGGATCCGGATGTGATGGCGCTTGCCGGCAAGATGGAGATGCGCCCCGATGAAGAAACCGCCATCGAGATGTGCCGCAGCGTATTTGTGCTGCCGTCGGTTGTGAAGTTGACGAAGTATGCGAAATTGCAGGCCGAAGACGTGAGGCATATAGCCGATTGTTTTTATGAAATGGATGCGGGGGAACGGGATTCCATATTCAAAGGCAGGTTGCTTCTTGACGCAGGCATAGGGGTGTTCGGGCATTCCTACGGAGGGTCTACGTCGGCGATGGTTTGCCGCGACGATGACAGGTTTGTCTGCGGGGCCGGTTTTGACAGCGGCGCATTTGGCGTCCTCGACAGCGATATCGGGAAACCCTTCATGCTGCTCTTCTCAGATCCGAACTACAACATGAACGCGGTGATTGGCGCAAACAACAGCGCAGAGACCTGGTACTTCGCCGTCGACGGGGTGATGCATTATGACTACTGCGACCTCTTGTTTACCAACACAAAGGAGGCACTCAGAGGCGAACGGGATGCTATGGAGATGAGGAGCGTTTTAACGGATTACACAAAGACATTTTTCGATCATTGCATATTGCAAAAGGCGGCAGGCGTGGAAGGCCTGGCTTTCGACGGCGTGGAAGAGATCAAGACATCAAAGAACAAGTGACATGATACGCACAGGGAAAAGTGCCGATAAAAGCGTTTGAATTTAGTGCACAGCAAGAATAGTCACCGGAAATTAGGCGCTCAGGTTTCGCTCGCAATAGACATATTTGCCAGGAGTGAAAGGTGGAGAGAAAATGAATGAACAAAAAGTCCCGTTGCTACAAAAAATCGGCTTTATGCTGAGCGGCGGCTGCATGATTGTATTTAATTTAGTCACGTTGTTTGCGCTGATTTTCTTCACAGATTTGATGGGGCTCAGCCCGGCTGTCGTGGGTACGATGTTGCTTGTGTCAAAAGTGGTCGACGCAGTCTTTGACCCCGCGCTCGGGACGATGATCGACCGGACAGAGACGCGGTTTGGCAAAACGAAGCCGTGGATATTTGCCGGCGCGATCGGGACTTTCGTGCTGGGGATATTGGTATTCGTCGTCCCCGGGTTTGGGAGCACCGGAAAACTTGTCTGGTCATTTATCACTTACAATGGCGTCAATATAGCGTTCAGCGCGTGTGTGCTCGGAATCCTCACGTTGATACCGCTCGTCACTAAATCGCAGCTGGAAAGAGTGAGCGTGACTGCATTCCAGTATATGGGGCAGTACATATTTGCAATTGCGACAACTGCGGCCGTAATGCCGCTCATCACATATTTCAACAAAAGCACGCCGATAAGCGCATACTGGAAGACGACTCTCATACTCGGTGGCATTGGGTTCGTCGCAACGATGGCCTTCCTGTTTACGGCGAAGGAAAATGTACCGATGCAAGCGCCGACTGAAAAAGCAGGCGTGCTCGGCAAAGAGTCTTTGGCAGCACTCTCGAAAAACAAATACTTTATGCTGCTTGCAGCAACATTCGTGATAATGTTGGTCGCCATGAGCGTACACCAGTCGGCTCTGGCGCAGTATTTGATCTACGGGCTCAAAATGCCGGATCTTGCTTCCGTGCTCATTCCTCTGTTCTATGTGGGCGCCTTCCTCGCCGCGATTCTCGCAAAATCATTTGCGCGCTTTGACAAGCTGAAGGTAATAAAGTTTGCTGTTGTGGGCATACTGGCAGGCGATGCGCTCAGGCTCCTCACAGGAGACTCATCTGTGCCGATCGTAATAGGCGGAGAATTTCTGATCGGACTCGGCGCTGGTTTTTTCAGCGTGTACCTGCCGCCCTTGCTCATTGATACGGTTGAATACGGATTTTTCAAGTTCAAGGTACGCAATTACGGATTGGTCATGAGCGCCATGACTGTCTTTCAAAAAATAGCGCAGGGTGTCGGCATCGCACTGACAGGATATTGGCTTGAGTTTGGCGGCTATGTCAGCGGAGCTGTGGAGCAGTCGGAGTCGGTCGCGAAGACGCTTTTCGATGCGCACTTGCTGCCATTTGCAATCGCCCCATTACTCGGGCTATTCCTGCTGCATTTTTATAAACTCGACATGAAGACCATGGAAGGTATCCTAGTGGAGAACGAAAAAGGTGCAAATGTCTCTGTAGATGAGGCCGGCGGAGAGGAAGCGGATGCAGCCACCGGAGAGGCCGATGGAGAGGTGTGACGAAATATCAAGGGGATGTCAAAGGGACGTAAAAAGGTGGTTTGAGAAAAATAATCTGAGAAAAACAATCTGAGAAAAATAATCCTTGACACGGGCGGTGGTTTGCCCTAATATAGTGAAGCTGTCTTTTTTCAGAAGGCGGTGGAATGCACCTTGAAAACCGAATAGAGAATCTAACGAAAAGAAATCGAGAGTTTATAGCCCGCTGCGCGGGGCTGAAGGCGGAAGGCCGGAAGCTGTGCGCGGCAAAACCAAGGTC
>JAISAW010000113.1 GCA_031266515.1 Eubacteriales Family XIII. Incertae Sedis bacterium | reverse complement strand
TCGCATCTATTATGTGCTGCCCCGCATCTATTATGTGCTGCCTCGCATCTATTATGTGATGCCACGCGTCTATTATGCGATGCCTCGCATTTATTGTGTGCTGCCTCGCATTTATTATGCAGGGCCCCCGCGCAGTCTTGGTCTTTGTCTTGTCTTCCATATTTTATTTCCTGTTTTTATTTCCTGCCCCGGCGCGGACCCCTTTCGCCCGCAAAGCTATGTGCCAAGGGTGCAGGCCCGCCGGCTTTAGCCTCGCGTCTGGCCTGTTGCTTCATGCTGTATACCCGTATACCCGCAATCCCATGGCTTGAAACATAAATTCATAAAAATAATTGCCTTCCGTATCCGGCCCCGCCCCGCGGCGGCCACGGCAGCTTTGAAGTTGCCGTCTTGCTGCACCTGTAAGGGCAGATGCAAAAAGCCGGCCGTCAAGGCCCCTCCATCCAGGATTCCCCAATCCCCCACCGCGCTACAGCCAGATGCAGGCCCCTTAGGGACGCAACGGCCAGGCACCGCAGACACCGAAAACCCCCTTTGCTAATTTTCGTACTGTCTTCAACCACGTGCTTTGCACTATATGTGATACACACTTGTTTATAACTGGATTTTTTGGATAAAACCACACTATCACGAAAACTACATAAAATTTCAATATATCCAACATATTGAACATAAATGCCCAAACATGCAATGCTGGAACAACGAGGGTATTATTACCCCGGCAGCAAATAGCAGGAAGTCGCGCCGGTCTTTCCGCTAATCTGCTTTGTTGGCGAAATCCTTACATACTGCCAGTATGCGCGGTTTCGCCGCCGCGCATATTAGCTGAAATCCTCGGCACTTTATTCCTGCTATTTGCTGCCGGGGTAATAATAGCCTCTTTGAAAATGCCCGGAAAGATATCCCATGGGCTGTTAATAAATGAGGGTTTATGCAGGTTGAATGAAAATGCTGGAAGAGGCGAAGAAATCGCTGCCGTATGAGAAAGTTTGACAATAAGGGTTCACAGCGTTATTATCTGTTGTGGTTAGCACTCGGCGTGATAGAGTGCTAACCAAGGTGCAGGAGCCGGCGCATGGATAGCCAGGGCGCAGGGGCTGGCGCACGGATAAGCGCGGAAAAATAAACATATTTTGGAGGGAAATACGAACATGGCAAAAAAACAATTCAAAGCCGAGTCCAAGCGGTTACTCGATCTCATGATCAATTCTATCTATACGCACAAGGAGATATTCCTGCGCGAACTGATAAGCAACGCGAGCGACGCTATCGACAAGCTGTACTACAAGGGGCTGACGGAAAAGATAAGCGGGTTGTCGAAGAACGATTTCTATATCAAACTCACCGTGGACAAAGCGATGCGCACTCTCACTGTCAGCGACAACGGGATGGGGATGACGCGCGAAGAGCTTGAGGACAACCTGGGGACGATCGCCAGGAGCGGTTCGCTGTCGTTCAGCGAAAACGAAGCCGGATACGCCGCCGAAGGCGAAGATGCCAAAGCCGCCACGAAGGCCGCCGCCAAGATCGATATCATCGGGCAGTTCGGGGTGGGGTTTTACAGCGCTTTCATGGTCAGCAGCGAGATACGCGTGACCAGCAGGGCTTTCGGTGCGGACACAGCATACGAATGGCGCTCCGAAGGCGCAGACGGATATTCGGTCAGGGAGAGCGCACGCCCCGAAAACGGCACGGATATCACCCTCACGATCAAAGAGGACGACGGCGAAAACAAATACGGAGAATTCCTTGACGAATACAGGATCAGAAACCTTATAAAGAGGTATTCGGACTATATCAGGTACCCGATCAAAATGGACATGGAAAAGACGAGGGCAATCCCCGTGAGCGGCGAAGCGGCGCAGGGGGTCGATGCAGAGACGGGGCCTGAGGCGGGACCGGACGCGAATGCGGACGCGGCGGCACCAAAATACGAGACCTATATAGAGGAAGAAACCTTGAACAGCATGGTTCCCCTCTGGAAGCGCGCAAAGAGCAAGATAACAACCGAAGAATATGCGGATTTCTACAAGGACAAATTTTCCGACTTCGAGGATCCGCTCAAGGTCATCCACACGGGCGTCGAGGGCCTCGTCAGCTACGATGCGCTTTTGTTCCTGCCTGCGCGTACGCCTTTCGGGTACTACTCCAAGGACTACGAGAAGGGCCTGCAGCTCTATTCAAGCGGTGTGCTCATCATGGAAAAATGCCCCGACCTGCTGCCTGACTATTTCGGCTTCGTGAAGGGGCTTGTAGACTCGCAGGACCTTTCGCTGAATATATCGAGGGAGATGCTCCAGCACGACCGCCAGCTCAAAGCCATAGAGCAGCGGCTTGAAAAGAAGATCCGCTCAGAACTGGAAAAGATGCTGAAGGACGACCGCGAGAATTACGAAAAATTCTTTGCCGCATTCGGTGCCACGCTCAAATACGGGGTGTACGAGAGCTATGGTGCGAAAAAAGATATACTGAAAGACCTTTTGCTCTATTACTCCTCGTCGGAAAAGAAGCAGGCGACGCTTGCGGAATACGTTTCACGGATGGAGGAAGGGCAGAAGCACATCTACTACGCGGCGGGCGACGATATCGGGAGGATAGACAGGCTGCCGCAGGTCGAGGCGCTGAAGGACAAGGGCTATGAAATACTGTACGGCACAGACCCTGTCGATGAATTCGCCCTCAAGATGATGAACGAGTACGACGGCAAAGAGTTCAAAAATATCTCCGAGGACGACCTCGATATCGAAGAGAGCGATGAAGACAAGAAAAAGGCTGAACGCCGCGAGAAGAAATACCACGACCTTTTGGACGCTATAGCGGGCGCGCTCGAAGGGAAGGTAAGCTCGGTCCGCCTGTCAAAACGCCTCAAGAGCCACCCTGTGGTGCTTGTGAGCCGCGGCGGCATCTCGCTCGAAATGGAAAAGGTCCTCAGGCAGATGCCCGAAGGCGGGGATGTGCGCGCAGAGCGTGTGCTTGAAATCAACGCCGGCCACAAGGTGCTCAAAGCCCTTCAGAAAATTTATGAGAACGATCCCAAAGCTGTCAAGGAGTACGCCGGCCTGCTCTACGACCAGGCGCTGCTCATCGAAGGGCTGCCCATTGAAGACCCGGTGCACTTTGCGGACTCGGTGTGCAAGCTGATAGAGAAGACGGCGGGTTAGGAGCGAAATAGCTGCATAGACCGCAACAGATAAAGGCGTCTTTGAAGCGAGCACGGTGATTCACGGTGTTCCTCCCGGTGGAAAAGGCAAATAAAACTAAAGCGAGCGCTGTCCAAGGTGGCGGCGCTCGCCTTTTATAGTTATTACCCCGGCAAAGCCTCAGGCAAAAGCGTAAAGTCCGAATCCATTCCCCATTCCAGTATCTACCTCTTTGAGAACTGGCTTGCCCTTCTCGCTTTTTTGAGGCCGTACTTTTTCCTCTCCTTCATCCTCGGGTCCCTCGTGAGGAAGCCTTCGGCTTTCAGCTGAGGCCTGTACGCCTCTTCATCGACGAGGAGCAGCGCCCTCGAAATGCCGTGCCTGAGAGCGCCCGCCTGACCGGTGAACCCGCCGCCGTGTACCGTGGCTATCACGTCAAACTGGCCTTCCGTGCCTGTGAGAGTCAGAGGCCTTTTCACTTCCCTCTTCAGCAACTCGAGCCCAAAGTACTCGTCGAGCGGTTTCCTGTTGATGATGATCTCGCCTTTGCCCGGGGTAAGTCTGACCCTCGCCACAGACGATTTTCTTCTCCCCGTCGCGGGGTATTGCTTTTTCGCTGCCATGCGGCCCTCCTGTTAAAATTCCCAGACTTCCGGCTTTTGGGCAGCATGCCCGTGCTCCGGTCCGGCGTAAACTTTAAGCTTCTTGTACATCTGGCGCCCGAGCCTGCCATTCGGCATCATGCCTTTCACGGCATGCCTGATGATCTCTTCGGGGTTCCTCGCCAGAAGCTTTTCGAAAGTGATCTCCTTCAGCCCGCCGGGGTATCCGGTGTGCCTCTTGTAGATCTTTTCCTTCCTCTTCTTGCCCGTCACTTCCACCTTCTCCGCATTCACCACGATGACATAGTCTCCCGTGTCCACGTGAGGCGTGTAGATGGTTTTTTTCTTGCCTCTGAGAATGGATGCGGCTTCGGATGCGAGCCTGCCGAGCGTCTTGCCTTCGGCGTCGATCACATACCAATTGTGCACCACCTCATGAGGTTTCGCTATAAAACTGCCCATTTGAACCTCCTTGCCTACTGAGATC
>JAISAW010000044.1 GCA_031266515.1 Eubacteriales Family XIII. Incertae Sedis bacterium | reverse complement strand
CCAAGGATATTTTGGATATACCTGATATCCACATCCTCTTCCAGCAAAAGCGTGGCGAAAGTATGCCGGAGCATGTGCGGGGTCACACGCCCTGCTATCCCGGCTTTTGCCGCATAGCTCTTTACCATGTCTCTGACCGATTGTTCGGAAAGGCGGTTGCCGAAACGGTTTGTGAAGAACCACCCAGATTGCTTGGTGTCTCGCGCCTGCGCCCTTTCATATTCCCGAAGAACCGCCAGGACTTCAGCGTTCCCCACAAATACAATCCTCTCTCGCGACCCTTTGCCCCATACTTTGACCATGCCGTTTTGCAGGTTCACATCAGCGGAATGAAGTGAACATAGTTCGGAGACCCGCAGCCCGGTGGCGAACAGCAATTCCAGCACAGCCATATTCCTGAGCCGGATACCACGGCGGAACTTCGTGCTTTCCGCCGACAAAAGCATATTGGCGGTGCTGAACAACTTGCGCACTGTTTTGAGCGACAGGGATTTTGGCAAAGCCACGGGTTCCCGAAACCCAAGGCGCATCTTTCGGACCGGGTTTGAATCGATCATTTCTTCGAACTCAAGATAATTTATAAAGGCACGGACGCTTGCGATCTTGCGCTTTACGGTCTTGGGCTTGTACATGAGATGAAGATCCCGTACGTACTGCGAGATTTTTTCCTTGTGGAACGGTTCGCCGCAATCCGCCACAAACGCCGTAAACTGCATCAAGTCGATCTTGTACGCCTTGACGGTCTTTCCGCTCAGCCGCTTTTGAAATTGACAATAGTCCAGATACTGGTTGATTGCTCTTGCAAGATCCATAATGATCCCTCCATTTTTCCGCGATAACAATATGGATCATTATGTCTTTTGCTTTTGTCCAAGTCGATCGATTGGGAAAGGACAACTACATTGATTCATATGCGAACGCAAGTAGTGCCCATTTTTGGCTGACAAAATGCACGGCATATTTTTTGCTTGTCCAGCAACAAATGCGTTTTTACTGTTGCTACAGTACAACTGCCCGCCGAAACAAAGCAGGAACAAAACCATATCCAGTAAAAAATCTTATCCGCATCTCCCGTGATGGACGCGACTCATATCCGCGATGGACAAGCTGGGGTATGATGTCATTTCAATCCGCACGTCCCGTGAAGGACGCTACGGCGGTGTCACTTCCTGGGATATGCACTATCCCGGCGTGATTGCCGCTTTCGCAAATCGATCAGCACACGGTGGCAAAACGGGACAACAAGCCTCACTGCGGATATTCTGCACTGTATGGATTTCTCCCTGCGGATTTATCTTAGGGTAGCTGGGACTGCTCGAACACGGTCGTAGCGGTGCTACGACGAGGACGAGAACGAAGAGTGCGTTGAAGTATGAGCATTACAGGCGTGTTCGAGCAGTCCCAGCTACCCTATCCTTGCCGAGGCGTATCTGTCGAGCCCAAGGCCCAACAACCTCATTATTTCCAATTCATCAATTGCGTCGATCAGGGCATTGTGCAGTTCGCAGTACTCATAGTCCTCGCTCAGCATCCTGTAAACGTTTTCCACTCCGTACCCGCGCTTCAATCTGCCAGTACCGTAGCATTCGGAATGGCTCGGTATCTTCTGGTTGTGCTGCCTGTAAGCCGCCAACTTCATGATGTCACGCCAGTCGAGGTGGCGGAGTTCCGGCAGATGCCGAAAGTCAAAGGTGGCATTGTACGCAAAGATTGTATCGATATCGTGAGTGGCGAGGAACCGGATCAATTCGTTCATCGCATCCTCCCGCGGACATTCGAGGTCGGGCTTTATACCGCCTGCGTAAAGGGCGTAGTCATACATGCCGCCGTGGTCCTTGAACGGCGTGAGTATGTAGTATTTCTTGTCAATCAACCCGAAGGTTTCCGAGTCAGCGATGACTGCCCCTATTGACATCACCGCATCGCCCCAGGTCGTCTCCGTGTCAATGACGGCAAATCGGCTCATTTCACTCCTTGCTTGCGCGGACGCCTCCCCAATAAGGAATTATCGGGTTGGATTCGCATTTGTTCCTGTCGGGTTGCCTGCCATCCAATGATACAACGCACACCCATTGAAATCAAATCGTTTCACCCGTAATAGCATTTTCACAATCATCAATAATTTTTTTGTTTATAATACGATTTTAAGGGTATACTATAGACATAGTGAACAGAGATGTTCACAGAATGATCGATGAAGGGAGTCGCCGGGGGAAGGACTCCCTTCTTTTTTAGCTCCATTCGTTTCTACTCAATTCCGCGCAAGCCTCGCACACAGACTTTACCGCAAAGCATATTTCCGCAGTGCTTCATCAACACCATCAACATTCCTCGCAGTACTCATCAACGCAATAAACATTCCCCACAGTACTTCATCAACACCGTAAGCATTCCCTGATACCAACACCAACTAAGGCCTCCGGCACGGAAACCGCCGCACCTGCCACACAGACCTATCGCCTGAGCCCGCCTTCGCCCCTGTCCGTCTCAGACTCGAACGGCCTGTACCCGTTTCTAATCAAAAACGGCATGGCCATAGCCTGCTTGATGACATTCGGGATGAAGATATAGACCGCCATGAGCGGGAGGCTGACCTTCACGAAGGGCGCGACGATTTCTCTCGAAAGGAGCATCTGTTTTTTCCATCCCGGGAACCATTTCGACATGAAGGTCTGGGAGTACTTCACGAAACGGTATTGGAAAACCTTGCCTCCGTAGAAAAGAAGGGAATTCACCCTGCGGTCGTAGTATCTGAAGGAAACGTCGCAAAGGCTGGTTTCCAGATCGCTGAAAAGCCCCTTTGCATCGTAGTAATCGAGGACTTCCTCCAGGTTCTCATAGATGTTGTACCAGCTTTGGGAGATAGTGCGCGTGGTCGACAGCTCATTTACAGCGTTGTAGTAATAGAGGGGCTCGTCGACAAACGCCGCCCTCTTCACATGAGTTAGATATTTCGCAGAGAAAGCGAAATCTTCGCCGTACACATTGCCTTCAGTGAACGTCAGCCCTTCCTTTTGGATGACTGCCCTGTCAAACAGCTTATCCCAAATGAAGACCGAGATATTTTCCAGGAGGCGTCCGATGTCCGCGCTGCTTCTCACCTCCATCACTTCCTGCCCGTGCTCCACCATATTCCTGATGAACCTGCGGTAATTTTTTTCGATCAGCAGCTTGCCGTGGCGCATGATGCTGTAGCGGCGGCACACTGTCAGATCCGCCTTGCCATAGGCGGCTTTTCCGTACATTTTCCTGTACATATCGGGGGCTGCATAGTCGTCCGCATCGGCAAATCCTATATACTGCCCTCTCGCTATCTTCAGCCCTGCGTTCCTTGCGGCAGATACGCCCTCGTTCTTTTTGTTTACCGGGATTATCAGCCCGGGATAGGCTTCCGCGTATTCTGCGATGATGTCCTCGCTGCCGTCCCGGCTTCCGTCGTTTACGACTATTGCTTCTATTCCTCTGAGCGTCTGTGAGACCATGCTGTCAAGGCATTTTCTCAAATATCTTTCCTCGTTATAGACGGGGATGATGACGCTCACTTTTATCTGCGACTCTTCCATACTCTTCTTTCGTTCCCGGCACCGTCTCAGACGCCGCTTACACTTCCTATTTTGATATCTTTTGCCTCATTTCTGCTAACGCATGGGATGTGAGTCGTTTCACTCCCAGCTGCGTCGAATAAATCGCCGCTTGCAGAAACAAATTTCTCATGAAAAATATCTCTGTCATACAATAAGATTTTTAGATATTTAGCACTATATCTCAGCATGAGGCAAAAATGATTGAGTTGCCTCCGGCGGCGTGTGAAAGGTTTTTCACACTTCGGCTTTTTGCCGCAGACGCTTCGGCGGCCTTTTCCACAAGCTCCGTAAAGCCTGCGTCCGACAGCAGGTTCACGCCTTCGATGGTCGTCCCTCCGGGGCTGCATACATTGATGCGGAGCTGTTCGGGGCTGGTGCCGCTGTCAAGCCCGGCAAGCACCATCTTTGCCGCGCCAAGGGTAGCCTGCGCCGCCATGATCGTAGCCGCTTCTTTCGCAAGCCCGCCCTTTATACCGGCGTCTATCAGCCCTTGAATGTACATATAGGCGTAAGCCGGGGAACTCCCGCTCACTCCTGTGACGATATCCATCAGGCTCTCGTCTACCCAGATGGCCTGCCCGAACGACGAAAATATTTGATGCGCCATGAAGAGCCCCGTCGACGTGACATCGATTTCGGCGGCGAGGGCAGTCATCCCCTCGCCGGCCATGGCGGGAGTGTTTGGCATGGCCCTGACGACTTTAGTCCCAGGCCCGAGGGCTTTCTTGATATAGCCGATGCTTATGCCTGCCGCGATGCTTATGATGGTTTTTTCAGTCAAGTCCGTATCGGCGAGAGACTCAAATACATCATCTATTATCTGAGGCTTCACACAAACCATGAGGATATCGCTGGCCTCTGCAAGCGCAGACAACGACTCCGACTTGCTGACCTCGGGATAATCGCCAATGATACGGTCAACCTTTTCAGTGCTCGGGTTGTAGACGTAGATATCAGTCGGCCTCATGCATGAGTTTTCGCTTCTCCTGGCTTCGGCATACCCCCTTATGATAGCGCCTCCCATATTGCCGGCGCCGATGAACCCTATATTCAGTTTCGCTCCCATATGTCACCTCTCTTCCGTTGCCGCCGCAAACGCTGCAGCCGCAACCCCAATCCAAACTCCAATCGCCGCCACTTACGCTATAACCGGGCTTCAATCGCAACCATCGCAACTGCCACCGCTACCGCACAGGGGTTTCAACTGCCACAGTCGCTACCGGCAAATTATCTCACTATTTCCCATCCTTCGGTATGAAGACCGTCCCCGCGAATGGCTCCCCCTCTATCACAGCAGCAAGCGGCTCTCTTCTTTTCCCATTCACGATAAGCATGGGGACCCCGTACGCACCGACGACCCGCGCAGCTTCAATCTTGCTGTCCATGCCTCCGGCACCGAAATCGCTTTTCCCCGCCGTGCTGATAGATTCCGTCAGTTTGTCTATATCCGTGACTTCCGGGATGAGCCGGGCCTTTTTGTTGTCCTGGGGGCTCGAATCGTATACCCCGTCGACGTTGCTCATGATGATAAGCAAATCCGCGCTCCACAGGTTTGCCGTGAGAGCGGCGAGATGGTCATTGTCGCCGAGGCTTATTTCCTTAGTGCTCACGCTGTCGTTCTCATTGATGATCGGGACCACATCCTCGTCAAGCAGGGTGAAAAGGGTATTCCTGATATTCAACAGGCTCAGCTCATCTGTGAAGTTTTCGGCGGTCAGAAGTATCTGCCCGACGGAATGGCCCGAATCGGCAAAGTGGTTCTTGTATTCGAGCATGAGTTCCACCTGCCCAACCGCGCACAGCGCCTGCTTATAGTTGATGTCGTTCTTTCTGTTCAGGCGGCCAAGTGCTGCCGCCCCGGATATCCCCGCGCCGCTGCTTACGACCACCACCTTTTTGCCTCCCTCCGAGAGAAGGGTGACCGTATCGACTATATTTTTGACAGCCGCAGATGAGAGTACCCCGTCGTCGCCGGCAAGCACGTGGCTTCCGACCTTTATAACGATTTTTTTGCTGTCTCTTAGTATTTCGGACGCTGCTGACATTATACTTTCAAATCCTCCTTATGACCTCTTTTCGCCCTGCGGGCGACAGGCCTGATGTAAGCATTCACGAACTCCACGGTCTGCTCTGGCGCAAGCCCTGTATAGAGCTTCGGGTCAAGCAATCCCCGGGCATCCGTTTCCGTAAGCCCAAACGCAGGGTCGCCGACGATGCGCTCAAGCAAGTCGTTCGGCTTGCCTTTTTCCTTCACTTCGGCAGCGGCAGCCTGTGAGTGGATCCTGATTTTTTCATGAAGCTGTTGGCGGTCACCGCCCTTTTTCACAGCTTCCATGAGGATATTTTCCGTCGCCATGAAAGGGAGTTCAGCCATTATATGAGCTTCGATTGTCTTCCTGTACACCACGAGGCCGCCCGCTATGTTTGCCAGTATGTCAAGGATGGCGTCCGCGGCGAGAAATGCCTCAGGGATGACTATGCGCCTCGCAGCGGAGTCGTCAAGCGTACGTTCGAACCACTGCGTCGCCTCCGTATTTGCGGCGACTGCGGGCTGAGCCATCAAATACCTTGCAAGGGACGACACCCTTTCGCTCCTCATGGGATTCCTCTTGTACGCCATGGCGGAAGACCCTATCTGGCTTTTTTCAAACGGCTCTTCCACTTCTTTCAGATGCTGAAGCAGCCTCAGGTCGTTCGCCATCTTGGACGCGCTCTGCGCAAGCCCGGACAGAGCGGCAAGGACGGTGTAATCAAGCTTCCTCGTATACGTCTGCCCGCTCAGCGGTATCACCTCCGCGACCCCGATCTTTTTCAAAACCAGCTTTTCAAGCCTGCGTACTTTCTTTTCATCGCCGCCCATGAGTTCGAGGAAACTCGCCAAAGTGCCTGTCGTCCCCTTGATGCCTCTAAGAGGCAAAGTGCGCGCAAGCTCTGATATGGCATTGTAATCAAGCAGGAAATCCTGCATCCAAAGTGCGGCGCGCTTGCCCACCGTGGTGAGCTGCGCCGGCTGGAAGTGCGTATATCCAAGCGTAGGAGTATCTTTGTATTTCAGCGCAAACCCCGAAAGCCCTTTCAAAAGAAACGCTGTCTTGTCCGCGAGCAGGGCAAGGGCTTCCCTCATCACGATGATATCGGAGTTATCCCCTACATAGGCGCTTGTCGCTCCAAGGTGTATGATCCCCGCCGCGCTTTTTGCCTGAAGCCCGTATGCGTGGACGTGCGCCATCACATCGTGGCGGACTTTCCGCTCCTGTTCCTCGGCGGCCTCGAAATTGATATCCTTCTCGTATTTTTTCAGCTCCGCGATCTGTTTTTCAGTGATGGGCAGCCCCATCTCCGCTTCCGCTTCGGCAAGGGCTATCCAAAGACGCCTCCAGGTCTCAAATTTTTTCCTGGCAGAAAAGAGGCATGTCATCTCCTGGCTCGCATACCTCGTGGTCAGAGGGTTCGTATATGTTTCCCGTTCTTTCAATTCTTCCTCACAGCATTCAGCTTTGTCCACTCTATATCATACGGCGGGGACCAGACCACGCACGGAAGCTCCGGCACCGCAAAATTCCCTGGTAGTACGCCTTGCAGCCCTGTTTCCATGCTGGCACACCGCCCCGTGCAGAGCCGCAAAAATCCATCTTTCGACTTGCATCTCTGCCATCCTGTTTCCAAGCCGGCACACCGTCCCCATGCAGAGAGGTATTTTATCATACAGCGAGCAGGTTGACCTGTGAAATATCGAATGTCGTGCTCGCAAGGAAACGGTTGGTGCCATTCACTTTGCCGTATATATGGACACTATATGCCCCGGCGGTCTTGTGGTAGCCGCCTATATTTGCGGTCGCAAACCAGTACTCCCCTATCGCCGTCCCCTTATACCACCTGAGGTCGTCCTGGCCGCCCGTGTTGCTCCACACTGCGAACTGCACTTCGCTGATGCTGCCGAGCCTGCTGATGTTGCCCGCCGAAAGGCGCACAGTCTTGTCGGAAGCCCCCACCGTGGCTCCGACGCCGATTTCCGTGACCTGCGGCATGGCAAATGCCCTCGAACAGACGAACGACTTCACGCCGTTCGCCCCGGTCGCGTAGACATGCAGGTTGAAATTGCCGGTGTAGTATTTGTGAAGCCCTGGCTGTATATAAGCGACATAGCTGTCGCCTTCCTTTTTTGCCGTATACCAGTAAATATCGCTCTGGTCAGACCTGCTCCAAACAGGGAACTGTACCGCAGTGATTCCCGAAGGCGCGGTGATACCAGGCAGTGCCAGCCTCACAGTGCCATCGGGCTGTAGAGCGGCAGAAAGAGCGCCATTGCTCGATGCTCCCGATATATTAAACGTAGTCGCTCCGAGAAATTTGTTTTTGCCGCCGATATAGCCATATACATGGACCTGATATCGACCCGCAGTCCTGTGCCTGGTGATATCCACAGTAGCCCGCCAGGCCTCTCCACTCTTCGTGCCGTTGTACCAGACGATATCGTCCTGCCCTCCAGTTTCACTCCAAACCGCGAAACGCACGCCTGACGCGGCGGACGGAGCCCTTTCCACGCTTATGTTCATCTTCATCTGGGTGCCACTCGGATCCGAAACACTGAACTTCAAAGTCTGGCCGGGAACCGATACGCTCGCCCCTCCGGCATAGGCCCTGATACCATTTCCAGTGTTGACGTAGACATGCGCAAAATAAGTCCCGCTCTCGCCCAGATGGTCCTGTGGCCTGAAGGCCACTATCCAGTCGCCGAGCGGATTTTTCGAAGCCTCGTACCACTTCAGGTCGTTCTGGCCTCCGGCCGTGCCCCAGACAGCTATTTCCAGGGCGGCGACGCCTGACGGGGAAGTGGATTCTACCCCACTTCCTGAGACCGTGACTTTATAATTGTTTGACGCATCCGGTGCTGATATGGCGGGTGCCCCCACAGGCGATTTCACCGTGAATGCCGTAGCTCCGACAAACGTGTCGCGCCCTCTGACGGACGCATACACATGCACATTGTAAAGGCCGGCAGTCCTGTGCCTGCTGATACTTGCCGAAGAGACCCAGCCCTTTCCATACGGCAGGCCGCTGTACCATATGAGGTCGTCCTGTCCGCCCGCCTGGCTCCAGACGGCAAACTTGAGAGCGCTCACCGGCGAGCCTGACGAGGGATTTTCAATTTTGAGGCTGACAAACCTCTCACTCGGGTCGACCACGGCTGTGACCGATTTGGCCGCCGGCGTTTCGTCAACCTTGGGATTTACGGTGTACGAAGCTCCGCCCGCGAAGCTCATGACGCCGTTGTTTGAAGTGATATACGCGTGGCTGGTGTACGAACCGCCAGCCCCTCCATGCGACGAAGGCTTTACATACACCGCCCACTCCCCGTTTTCCTCCACGGCTTCGTACCAAATGATGTCGTCCTGCCCGCCTGTCGCGCTCCATGTTGGGATCTGTACTCTGGCGATTCCCGAAACGGCGTTTGCGCCTGTGACCTTCACCCTGTACGTGCCATCCGGCAACGCCTCGGAGCCAACGGCACTCGCGGAAGCCGCCGCCACATTTACTGTCGAGGCACCGATGAACACATTGCCGTTGTACGCGTGGATGTTGTAAACGCCCGCACTTCTGTGGTCTGCTACATTCACATTGGCAGACCAGTAGTCTCCGTTTCGGCCCCCTGTGTACCAGACGAGGTCATCCTGGCCTCCCGCAACGCTCCAAACCGCAAAGCGCACGTTGTTTGCCGCACTCTTCATGCCCGCGTTCGTCGCACTAATGCCAATGGCTCTTTGATCCGCAGAAAGTGAAGCTGTGACCTCTGTCTTCGGCGCGACAGACATCTGCCACGAAAAGCCGTATACTCCCTGCACTCCCGAGCCTGCGTAGATATAGACGTGCGAATCGTAAGTTCCCGTACCGTACTTATGCGAACCCGGCTGCAGGATCGCAGACCAGGCCTCTCCGTTTCCATCGTCCACAGACTCCCTCGAAGCCGCGTACCATACGAGATCGTCCTGGCCGCCGGCTCGGCTCCACGTGGGGATTTGGACCCTCGATATGCCGGATGGGGCCTTAAGCCCGGTGACCGTCAATTTGTACCTTCCGTCGCTGAGGCGCTCAGACCTGAAGCTTCCAATCTGTGGCTTTGCGACCGTAAATGCCGAAGCGCCTATGAATACCGCAGTGCCGCCTATGTACGCATACGTATGCGCATTGTACGTCCCAGAGTCACGGTGCCTGCTGAGGTCAATGACCGACCGCCTCCCTGCCAGGGTCTGTTCAGAACCGTGCCAGACCAGGTCATCCTGTCCGCCTGCCACGCTCCAGACAGCCGTCCTGATATCCATACCGGCTGGCATGCCCTCGCAGCTGATATCGGCGTAAGCCGCAGTCTGCGCTTCATTCAACTGGACAGGGGAAACAGTGATCCCCATATTCGCCATCCGGTAAATCACCGTGGATGCGGGGCCTATCGTATAGCTCCCATAGTCCGAAGCGATTTCGGCGTTGATGCGGTAGGTGCCACCCTCTCCTCCATTATGGTTTTCGATGTTTATATCCTTGTAGAATACGTCCCCGGACTTGACTGCGTCGTAAACAATGGCGTCGTCCTTGCCGCCTGACTCCGACCACACCTCAAATTTCGCTGAACTTGCCTTGTGTTTTCCGGCATCTGAAAGCTGTACCCGGAAAGTGCCGTTTGTCATGTTTACGTTCGTGACATTTATCGAAGACGTGGTGTACCGGGGAGAACCGTTCACATGGACTACGTAGTAGGTGATGACCTGGCTTCTCAGCTTCCACAGGGGAGCCATCGTGTGATCCGTCGCAACATACGACGGGTCGCGCATAAAGGCGGTGTCACCCGATTGATCGTACCAAAGCAGGAAATGGCCGGTGGAAGTCCAGTTCCCCGGGCCCATCCGGCATATCACCCAGTTGCCGTTCAGGATTTCCTGAAGAGCCCTGTCGTGATACGGGTTCGCGCCGGCACCCATGGCCCGGAGGTCCCCGGGTGTGATTTTTTCGGCAAATATGCCATATGCGTTCAGATAATCAGGGAAATACGACTCCGTGATATGGGGGTTCGCCGCCGTCATATACCCGTGCACCAAAGCGAAATTCGATGCGGTCGCGGGGTTTGCGGCGGCGTCGCGCAATGTCGCCACGATCATGGCGGCGACCGTAGTCCCGCAGCCACTGTTGATGATGGTATGCCCCGGGGCAAAGGGGATGTTGCTCCACCTGCTATCGTACTGCATGTAGGATACCGGGGCAATATTGCCCGGAGAGAACTTCACGCTCCCTGCTTCTACTGCCTTCCCGTC
>JAISAW010000043.1 GCA_031266515.1 Eubacteriales Family XIII. Incertae Sedis bacterium | reverse complement strand
AACAGTCCCTTACTGCATTATTTCAAAGCTCAGTTTGCTGCGGCTGTCGCTGAGGCCTCTCAGGCATATGCTGCAGTCTATCCACAAGCTGCCGGTGCCTTCGTCTTCCAGAGTATTGTGGATCTCGTTTGTGAGGACTTCCATGGGAACGGGCCCGAACGGCGTGTCATAGTACCCGTCCCATCGCTTGCCTTGCTCGAATTCGATAGGCGCATCATAGCCGATCTCCGCCCCGTAGCGGCGCATCTTGACGCTGCCACCAGATACCTTGAGGCTCGTCGTGCACCCCTCTACCCCTGAAAGCTCGCTCTCGTCATAAATCAAATACAACGAGTCCCCACGCTTCATGAAGCGGCCCTCCGTGATGAATTCCATCGCGTCCTCGCCTGCCGGCTCATTGCCGAGCCCTCGTATTTGATTACCTATTATTTTTAGCCTTATATCTTTCATAACCCTTTTCTATAATCCATTCTACCAACTCCGCGTAAGGCAGGCCCGCCTTCCCCCAAAGGGAGGGGAACATGCTGAACTGCGTAAACCCGGGAATCGAATTTAACTCATTCAAGTATATATTACCCGTTTTTTCCTCGTAGAAAAGGTCGACTCTCGCAAAACCGTCTCCGCCGACCACTCGGTAGGCTCTGCAGACAAGCTCCCTGATCGTCTCCGACACATCCCCGGGGATATCCGCGGGGACCACGACCTCGGTGGCCGAGTCGCTGTACTTGCTTTCGTAGTCGTAAAAAGCGTGGCCTATGTGAAGCACCTCGCCGACGACGCTCGCCCTCGTATCCGCCGCGTCTCCCAAAAGCCCCACTTCAAGTTCGCGGGCATCAACCCCCTTTTCAGCGATGACCCTGAAGTCGTGCCTGAACGCTACTTCGAACGCCGGCTCTATACCTCCAAACTCAGTGACTCTCGTGATGCCCACCGAGGAGCCGAGGTTTGCGGGCTTCACGAACAGCGGGAAGCCGAGCTCTTTCGCAATCCGCTCCATCTCCGCCATCTTCCCGGCACCGCCTTCTCCGTAAAAATCTTTCGGATGTGCGTAAGCCAGGTATTTCGCGACAGGCAGCCCCGCATTCTCCCAGAGCTGCTTGGTAAATATCTTGTCCATAGTGATGGCCGACGATGCGACTCCGCAGCCTGCATATGGCTTGCCGAGCATCTCAAAGAGCCCCTGGATCGTACCGTCCTCGCCGTATGGGCCGTGAAGGGCCGGGAACGCGAAGTCGCACAGCGCATCAAACTCAGCTATTGTGACCGGTCTGGCTTCCGATACCAATGTTTTGAATCTCGGATCGTCAAGCGTCCCTATCCCCTCAATGCCCGCAGATCCATCCCAGAGGAGGTGCCACGAACCATCCTTTGCTATCAATACAGGGACGACCTCGTACCTGTCCTTGTCAATGGCACCCGCTACGGAAGATGCGGACAGCACCGATATCTCATGCTCCTCCGACCGGCCTCCAAAAACAAGCCCTATCCTTTTCTTTGCAATATCTGTCATATCTGTCACCTTCCTGTCATTTCCTTTTGCGAGCCTGCCGGCCCGTGCCGGCCTGTCCGCTGTGCTGTGGTTTTCGAATACCTGAAAAGACCTTCCGCTTCCGGTGGATACTGTCTTCCCTTCTCAATTCCCTTTGGCCGATTCGTCTGTACGGCGGTCAATGAAGCAATTGCTTCCTACCATGGTCTTTAGCTTTTTCTTGACCTCTGCGGCTATATCTCCCATTACGACCGGCGAATCGAGCTGCCGCCTCTCGTTGGTCACGACTGCGAGCGAAATGCTCATGAGTGGGAAGGTATCAATCTCACCTTTCCTGTTTTTGGTTGTGATGAACCCGCTTACGCGATCCTCTTCGTTGTAGAAGGCGGGGATCTTTTCGTCGAACTCCGCTATGGTCTCTTCGCAGATCCTGACAGCCTTGTCAGGCGTGGTGACGATAAGAAAATCGTCTCCGCCTGCATGCCCGATGAAGTCCTCCCTGTTCCCAAACAGCGTCACTTGGTCCCTCAGTATGTCCGCCAACAGTATGATGATCCGGTCGCCGTTTATAAACCCGTATACGTCGTTGTACGCTTTGAAGTTGTCGAGGTCGGCGTATATGACCGCAAACGAAAACCCCTTGGCTATACGGCTCACAAGCTCGCGCTGCATTTCGAGGTTGCCGTTCAGGCCCGTGAGAGGGTTCGCGTTCCTGTTCCTGTCGATACGCCTGAATATGTTTTTGATCCGGCTGAGAAGCTCCCTTTCGTTAAAGGGTTTTTTCACGTAGTCGTCGGCACCGAGCTCGAGCCCTATGAGCACGTCCACCTGAGAGTCCTGGCTCGTGATCATTATGACAGGCATCAGGTTGTTGCTTTCGGATTCCCTCAGTATCCGGCATATCTCAAATCCGCTGTAATCAGGCAGCACCACATCAAGCAGTACCATATCGGGCTTTTCGCTGCGCACCATGTCAAGCCCTTCGGCTCCCGTCCCGGCTTCAATGATATCGTACTCCTTGCCGAGCGATATCTTCAATTGCCCTCTGAAAAACGGGCTGTCGTCAATTATCAGTATTTTCTTTTCCATTGTTTTTCTTATTTTTTGCCATACCAGGCGATTTTGATTATACAATACCTTTGACGTTAATGGAATTGACCGATTGGATTTCAAGGCAGGAGGCAAAGTCAATGAAAAACCCGGAAGTAGCCGTGTCAGTGGTCAGGACGAAAGGAAACGACTACCCTCTCATCAAAGAGGCGGTGGATGAGGCTCTGTCGCTCATCGGCGGCATTTCTGACATCATCAGGCCCGGCTATAAAGTGCTGGTCAAACCGAACCTCGTGGCGACACCCACCGAAAGGCTTTCAGGCGGAGTCACAAGGTGGGAAGTCTGCAAAGCGATATGCGAAGCTGTGACTGAGGCAGGCGGCAAGCCGTTCATCGCCGAATCCTCCGCGATAGGCGTCGATACCGAAGACGTCATTTTCGTTTGCGAATATTCAAAGCTCCGCGAAGAAGGCATTCCCGTGATAGACCTGAAAAGCGGCGGGCAGCAGCCAGCCAAACTGAAAGTCGAAAACCCGGCGCTTGTGAGCGAACTGGACACGTGGCAGATCGTAGCAGACGCCGACGCTATCATCACCGTCCCTGTCATGAAGACACACGACCAGACCGAAGTGACCCTCGGAATGAAAAACTGCAAAGGGCTCATTTCCGACACGAATAAAAAGAACTTTCATTTCCTCGGAGTCGTAGACGGGGTCACTGACATCATAAGCGCGCTGAAACCCGTACTGACCGTGATCGACGGCACTTTCGGCCAGCAGGGGCTTGGGCCCATCTTCGGCGAAACCATAGAGATGGGCCTCATCGTAGCTTCAAAGGATGTCGTCGCGTGCGACGCGGTCGCAAGCCTTATAATGGGGTATGAGGTAGATGACGTAAAGATCACCGTCGCAGCAGCAAGCCGGGGACTCGGCGAAAAAGACATGGACAGGATCGACGTCAAAGGCGAAAAGATCGACGATGTGCGCGTACGCTTTAAGAGGTCAAGCGAAGTGGCGATCGAAGGCGTACCTCCTTCATTCAACCTGGTTTGGAGCGACAAGGCCTGTACCGGATGCCGCAACACGGTCATCAGCGTATTGATGGATATGAAAAAAGAAAACCTGCTCGGCCTTCTGGACGGCCAATATGCGCTCGTAGGCCACCATGCGGAAAGTGAAATACCGATCGGGGCCTCGCCTGAAAATACAGTGCTTGTGGGAAGGTGCGCAGCCAGCCTCGGAGCTGCAGGCTATGGCAGATGTGTCATCGGCTGCCCGCCGGGCAATTCCGATACCATCAAAGGGCTCATCGGGGAAAGTGCGGGTAAAGAAAGGTAAAGATGCCTGATATTAAAGATAAAAACCTTATCACCATTGACGAAGTACATGATATACTCGATGAGCTTGCAGAGGAGCTCCCGCAGGAATTCTATGACGAGTTGAACGGCGGTATCATACTGCTGCCCGAAACCCACGAGAGCGAGTACTCCCTCGAAGGCGACCTGTACACGCTGGGCGAATACCACAGCGGAGGTCCGCTTGGAAGCTATATCACTATATACTACGGCAGTTTCGTACGGTTATTCCCCCATTTAGGCCGCGAGCAAATGAAAACGGAGCTCAGAAAGACACTGCGGCACGAATTTCGCCATCATATCGAAACGCTTGCAGGCGAAGACGATCTCGTGGACGAAGACCACGCTTATCTACAAAGGTACCTGGCTTCGTACGGCAATGACGGGAAGAACCGCTGAAGAGACACAGACAGATGGAGGAGCGTACCGGCCAATGAGCGCACTGATCGAATTCAAAAACGTATACAAGATATATCAGTCGGGGGAGGTCGAGATCAGGGCTCTTGACGACGCTTCTTTTACCGTAGAAAAAGGCGAGCTGTGCGTGGTGGTCGGGCAGTCGGGCGCAGGCAAGACGACTTTGCTGAACATCATGGGAGGCATAGACAGGGCGACATCGGGGGAAGTCAGCCTTGACGGCGCATACGTCACAGATTTTAATAAGAAGCAGCTGACCGAATACCGCAGGCATGATATAGGCTTTGTCTTCCAGTTTTACAACCTGATCCAAAACCTCACCGCCCTCGAAAACGTCGAAGTGGCTACAGAGATGGGGGAAGACCCTCTTGACCCGGCTGAGACGCTGGCGAGCGTGGGGCTTTCGCACAGGCTGAAAAATTTCCCCGCGCAGCTGTCCGGAGGCGAACAGCAGAGGGTAGCTATCGCGAGGGCCCTCGCAAAAAACCCAAAACTGCTGCTCTGTGACGAGCCGACCGGGGCACTCGACGACGAGACCGGCAAACACATCCTTGAGCTGCTGACCGAGCGGGCCAAAAATACGGACATGACGGTGATGCTCATCACCCACAACTCAGTGATTGCAGAGATCGCAAACCGCGTCATAAGGATGAAAAGCGGGAAGATCACAGGCGTCGATACGAATGAACACCCGAAGCCTGTTTCGGAGATCGAGTGGTGAGATCCCCAACAATTCGGAAATTAATATTTCGGGATCTGCGGTCTTCACCCGGCCGTTTCCTCGCAATTTTCGTGATGTTTGCGCTCGGTGCCGGATTTTTTGCCGGCCTGGGCAACACAGCGCCGTCCATGCGCGCTTCCGCTGACATCTATTTGCACGAAACACGCCTGGCTGACTTTCGCCTGATCTCGACTTACGGCTGGGACAGCGCCGATGTGATTGAAGCGGCAAAGCTCCCCGGCGTAGAGTCGGTGATGCCGAGATATTCGTTCACGGCAAAAGTTGCAAGGCCGGATGGGATCCCAAGCGTATTTTCCATCAAGTCCCTGCCTCTGAACACTTCCGAAAACTCCACTTCATATTTGAACAGGCTCGTGCTGAAGGATGGGCGCCTGCCTGCAAAATCAGGGGAGTGCGCCGTTGATGCGGCCTACGCGATAGAGATCGGCGACGAACTCACCATAACGGACGAGATCGAAGGCGCAGAGTACGGCATGATCAAGACGAAGACCGTGACCGTGGTCGGCAAAGTCGATTCGCCGGAATACATATCCTATGCGAGGGGGAACTCCTCACTCGGGAATGGCGAGATAGACTCATTCCTATACCTGCCGCCCGCAGGCATGGACTCCGCGTACTACACAGAGATTTGCATTCTCATGGAAGAGACCCACGGGATCTCGGCCTTTTCGGATGCCTACAAAGATATAGTCGACAGCTCCAAAGACCTTTTGGAGGATTTCGCGCTTGAACGCGCCGAGCTCAGGCACAGATCCATCAGAGAAGAAGCGGAGCAATACCTGAGGGACGGCGAAGCGGATATAGCTACTTCTGAAGAGGAGCTTCGGGACGGGCAGGCAGAAGTGGACGATGGGCGCGCGGAAGCAAACCGTGAGTTTGCCAAAGCCAAATCCGACCTGCAGGCAGGCGAACAAAAGCTGGCTGACGGCAGAGCCGAATATGACAAAAACGCAACGGGCCTCGCCGACGGGGAAGCGGCCCTTTCAGACGCAAAGGCACAGGTAGAGCAGATGAAACTCCTCCTCCAGACTTTGCCTCCGGGACCGGAACACGACGGGCTGGCAGCGCAGATAGCCGGAGCGGAGGCTCAGATAGCCCAAAATGAAACGCAGCTCACGATGGGCAGAGCTGCACTTGAAGAAGCCGCAGCCACGCTTGACGCAGCAGCGGCAGAGCTCAGCCGGGGCTGGGCAAGCTACGACAGCGAGAGATGGGCGGCTTTCAGCAAACTCGACGATGCGCAGGCGGAAATAGATGATGGACGCACGAAGATAGAGGACGCCAAAACCGATATCGCAGAGGCCCGGCAGGACTTGGACGAGATGGATGAGCCGGAAGCCTTTATCTTCGAGCGGGAAGATAATGCAGCGTACTCCACCTTCGAGCCAAACGCCGCCAGGATAGCCTCCCTCGCAGCCACCATACCTCCCTTCATGTTTGTCATCGCCGCTCTCGTATGCCTGACCACCATGGCAAGGCTCGTGGAGGAGCACCGCACGAGGATAGGGACCCTCAAAGCCCTTGGATACGGGCGCGGGGCGATCATATCGATATACCTTTTC
The DNA here is from genome assembly GCA_031266515.1 of Eubacteriales Family XIII. Incertae Sedis bacterium. Classification (GTDB taxonomy): domain Bacteria; phylum Bacillota; class Clostridia; order Peptostreptococcales; family Anaerovoracaceae; genus JAISAW01. Next base: position 12,821 of record JAISAW010000043.1, on the reverse strand, counting down.
TACGCGATCGTGTGCAGCCTGGCAGGCAGCGTAGCCGGCATTTTGGCAGGAATAAACATCTTCCCGTCAACTATATGGTTCGCTTATGAAGGGCTGTATGCCCTCGGGGAGTTCAAGCTCGAACTCCGGCCGGCCATATGCCTGATAGCGCTCGTCGCCGGGGTGATCGTGACGGTCGCCGCCACGTTTGCATCCTGCTACAACGAGCAGAGAAGCCCGGCTGCGGTCCTCATGCGGCCGAGAGCCCCAAAAGCGGGGAAGAGAGTCCTGCTTGAACGCGCGACTATCATATGGAAGCACTTGAATTTCAATCAAAAAGTGACCATGCGAAATATTTTCAGGTATAAAAAACGCCTCATCATGACCATCGTGGGGATAGCTGGATGCAGCGCGCTTCTGCTCGCAAGCTTCGGCATTGAGGATTCCATACGCTCGATGGCGGACAGGCAATACGAGGATATTTACCACTACAATATCTATGTGATGCTCAAAGACGACGCAGATCCAGGCATTGTGAAAAACGAACTGGCAGTTTTTGGGAGCAGGGACAGCCTGTCTGTTTCAGAAACTTCCTGCACTCTGCTGAACGGGGAGATAAACACAAACGGATTCAACACCATCTCTGCTTTCGTGCCCGAAGACGCCGCCGAACTAAACGAATATATACTGCTGCGCACCATGAAGGGAGAACCCCTGTCCATCGAAAACCTCTCATCGGGCGACAGCGGGGCAGAGCTGCCCGGCGTTTTCCTCACTGACAAACTGGCGGCGCACATGGACGTCGGGCCCGGAGACTCCCTGACGATAGAAGACAGCGACGGGAATACCGCTGAGGCCGTCGTCAGCGGTGTCACCCTGAACTACGTCGGAGCCTACGTCTACATGAATTCGGAGGCATACGAAAACGTATTTAGCAAGCCCCCTCAGTACAAGAGCATACTGATGAAACTGAATTCCGAATATGTAGACAGGGTGGACGAGGCAGTGACGGAAATAATGGCTATCGACGGGGTTGAGTTCGCATACAGCAGCAGTGCCATGAGAGAGCTTGTGTTCGATATCGCGGAAAACATGGATGTGGTCATCATGTTCATCCAGCAGATGTCCGTGATGCTGGCAATAGTGGTCCTCTACAATCTCATAAATATCAACATCACAGAGCGCGAACGTGAAATAGCGACTCTGAAAGTGCTTGGTTATCGCCCACGTGAAGTTTTTCTCTACTTCTTCTCGGAGAGCAGCATCCTGACTTTCATAGGGGCCCTGTTCGGGCTTTTGGGCGGGATCGTCCTTCATCGGCAAGTCATCAACGCTATTGCCAGCGAAGACGCTTCATTCCCGTTGCGTCTGGAATGGGGAGTCCTGCTGTTGATCGCAATGACAGTCACGATGCTCATCTGCGTGGTGGTGAATACCATCATGCAGCCGAAGCTTAGAAGGATAGACCCTGTCAGCTCACTCAAATCCCCTGAGTAGAAAAAGGTTACTGCTAAGACATGCGCAGGTTTTTTGAGATCTGAGGGCGTGGCTGCCCAACTCCCGCGCTTTTTTAATAGCTATCGGGTAAATACCGGCTGTACGTTACCTGCTCTCCATGATGTGGCGCGCGATGAGGACTCCGCTTGCCGAAGCCTGCGAAAGGCTGTGGGTCACGCCTGAAGCGTCACCTATGGCGTAGAGCCCCGGGATTTCGGTTTCGAGGTTTTCCGTCACTTCCACTTCTGAATTGTAAAATTTTACTTCCACTCCATACAGCAGCGTGTCCTCGTTGCTCGTGCCGGGGGCTATCTTGTCCAACTGGTATATCATCTCAATGATATCGTCGAGCTGCCTCTTTGGTATGACGAGGCTGAGATCCCCGGACGTCGCAGCAAGCGTCGGATGTGTGAACGACTTCACCATCCTCTTCTCACTGCTCCTGCGGCCTTTTATCAGGTCGCCAAACCTCTGCATCAACACTCCGCCTCCCAGCATATTTGAAAGCCTGGCTATGGATTCGCCGTACTCGTTGCTGTCGCTGAACGGTTCGGTAAACCTGTTTGTGACGAGCAGGGCGAAGTTCGTATTTTTCGTATGGAGGGCAGGGTCGGCATAGCTGTGGCCATTGACGGTGACTATCCCGTTCGTGTTTTCCGCCACGACTTCGCCGTAGGGATTCATGCAGAAAGTCCTCACGACATCGTTGTATTTATCGGTCTTGTATACTATCTTGCTCTCGTAGACTTCATCGGTGATATGCTTCCAGATCTCTGCGGGAAGCTCCACCCTCACGCCTATGTCCACACGGTTGCTCTTCAGCTCCACCCCGAAGTTGGCCATGACATCGCCGAGCCACTTCGAACCCGACCGGCCGGAGGCAAGCACGAGTTTGCCGCATTCGAAGCTTTCACCCTTCGACGTCTCCACGGAAAACCCGTCTGCTGTTTTTTCAACGCCGACGACCGCGTCGTTGAACCTGATGTCGACGCCGTCTTTGGCATACTCATACATTTTTTTAAGTATCTTCTTGTTTCTGTCCGTACCCAGATGCCTGACTTTGGCGTCAAGCAGGTAGAGGTTGTTCCTGAGTGCGATCGTCTTGAGTTCGGAATTTGCCGTCGAATACAGCCTGGCTTCGCTCCCGCCCATACTCACGAGGACGGAGTCTACATATTCCATCAGCTCAAGGGCTTCGTTCACGCCTATCTTTAAATGAAGTTCGCCTCCAAACTCGGTAGTGATATTGTATTTGCCGTCCGAAAGCGTCCCTGCACCGCCGTATCCGTTCATGATATGGCAGGGGTCGCACTTGATGCACACGGGAGTCTTGCCTTCAGTGATAGGGCAATTCCTGTGCTCCAGATCCTGCCCTTTCTCAAGGACGAGGATTTTCAGATCGCTGCTGCGCTTTGTGAATTCGTAGGACGCAAACACACCGCCGGCCCCGCAGCCGACTATTATCACATCGTATTTTTCTCTCATGGCTACTCCGTCGGTTTAGTTCGTTTCCTCTTCTGCCATCAAACGGTCAAACTCAGCCACGGCTTTCTTGAACTCCTCTTCGGATTCGATATCGATAAGTTCGAACTCTTCGCCTTCCTCGCTGTATCCGTATATATACACGTCGTCGCTGCCATCATCGGGGATAAGCGCTATATACTCTTTGCCGTCTACTTCAAAGATCCCGATGGCTTCGGTCTCCATCTCGACGCCATCGTCAAATTCGAGCGTGATGAACATTGGCTCGTCTTCATCATAATCATCGTGATCGTCAAATCTTTCTTCAGTCATTTTTGCCTCATTTCCGCCCCGACGCCCGGCCGGGGCATATCCGTTCCGACTCTCTTATTGCTTAGTTGGTGGAGCAATAACCATCGGAGCAATAACAAAAATTAGTATAACATTTTTTTGGTCATGCCCCGCCTGTATGTTCTTTATTTTTGAAATACTCGTTTACGCTCCGGGCGGCAGCCGGATTCATTCCCGGCGTTTCCGTAAGCTGCTCCAGGGTCGCTTCCGAGATAGCGGCAATACTCCCAAATTTTTCCAGCAAAGCATTTCTTCTCTTTTCCCCTATACCGGGGATCCCGTCGAGCTCAGAGCCGGACGCCCTCTTGCTGCGAAGGCCCCGGTGGTACTCTATGGCAAATCGGTGGACCTCTTCCTGTATCACCCCTATGAGACGGTAGAGGTCTGGAGTTTTTGAGATATCCATCTCCCCTTCGTCGGTGACCAGCCCCCTCGTCCGGTGGCGGTCATCCTTCACCATGCCAAGCACGGGGATACTCGTTTTCAGGGCTGCCGTGATCTGCCTTACCGCAGATACATGGCCCTTGCCGCCGTCCACGAGTATGATGTCCGGAAGAGGGATGAACCCCGGATCGCCGTCAAGGCCTCTCCGCAGCCGCCTGTATACGGTTTCCTGCATCGCGCCGTAATCATCGCTGCCATCCTCCGAACGTATACGAAAGCGCCGGTAAGCGCTCCTTTTCTTCTCTCCACCGACGAAGACCACCATTGCGGCAACGCTGTCCGAGCCGCCTGTATTTGATATGTCATACGCTTCGAGCCGCAGTGGAAGCCCTGATGGCATGGCGATGCCGCTCGCCTCCCGCAGCTTGTCTTCAGCTGCAGCAAGGCTCTCCATCCTGTTTTCTATCTGCACCTTTTGAAGGCTTTCCGTCTCGGAGACATCCTTTTCGGCGAGTTTCAGCAATTCTTTTTTCCTGCCCCTCTCCGGCACAGTGAGGCGGACGCGGGAACCCTTGTCCTCCGACAGCAACCCCTCCGTCTGCTTTTCATCCTCGATATGAAACGGCAGCAATATCTCGCTCGGGAGCTTCGTCTGGTTGATGTAGTACTGCTCCAAAAACGCCGAAGCTATCTCAGCTTTGCCACTGTCGGCGTCTGCGTCCAAATGATGGACTTCGCGCCCTATCAGCCTTCCGTCCCTCACGAAAAACACGGTGACCCTCGCCATGCGCCCCTGGTCCGCTTCAGACGGGATCACGATATCCATATCGCCGGAGGAAAGCAGTTCGACCTTTTGCCTTTCGACCGTGCGCTCCGCTGCATAGATGAGGTCGCGATACCGCGCGGCCTCTTCAAAATCGCTGGCATCCGCAGCCGCTTTCATTTTGGTTTTCAGCTGTGTAGCCAGGCCTGTATTTTTTCCCTTCAGGAAATCGAGGGCTTCTCCTATCTTCCCCATATACTCTTCATGCACGTCAGTATCGGAACCGCTCTCGCAGTACATCCCGCACCGGGCGATATGCCCGTTCAGGCAGGGCCTGTGCCCCGGAGGGAAATCATCCGGAGTGCATCGTTTCAAACTATATGCGTCGTTCAAGAGCGCAAGTGTGGTATTGAGCGAAGTGACGTCGGCGTACGGCCCGAAATATTTGCTCCCGTCATTTTTCAGCACTCTCGTCTTGAGCAGGCGCGGGAATTTTTCTCCGTAGGTGATCTTTATATATGGATAGGTCTTGTCGTCGCGGAGCATCACATTATAGCGAGGCTTGTATCTTTTGATCAGGTTGTTTTCGAGGATCAGCGCCTCTTTTTCATTGCTCGTGACAATGTATTCAAACTCCGCGATATTCGCCACCAGGGCTTTCGTCTTCTGGTCCATCCCTGTCTGCGAACGGAAATATTGGCGTACCCTGCTTCGGAGCGACGTCGCTTTCCCGACGTATATCACATCACCGTATTTATCTTTGTGTATGTAGACTCCGGGAAGTTTCGGGAGCTCTTCGAGATGTTGCTCTATATCGAACATGATGCATCCCCCGTCTTCCGCCTACCCGTCATGCCATATTGAAGCGAGGCGCGCCTTTAACGCATCCTTGTCTTCGGCCAGCCAGACAGCGTCGGCAAACCAGGCACTGATCCCATCGTCCCTGTGAAAGGCGCTTACGAAAAATACGTCGGCCTGCTCAGCCACCGCTTCGATGCCTTCTGAGGCTTCCTCATCCGGGAGAGGCGCAGGAGCGACAGTGGGGTCTCCCATCACAAGCCCTTCCATCGCATAGCCCCGCAGGGATCTCTGCATGGAATCCTTTTCCGCTGAACGGTCGCTACAGAGCCATTCGACAAAATCAATGCCCTGCTTTCTCTTTTCCTCATCAGCGTTTGCATTGATACAGAGGTATTCAGACGGGCCGCCGACTATCATCCTGTTCCTGCCGGCTTCGTCCAGGCCGTTCGCCGCATAGGGGTACTTGATCGGCAGGGTCAAAAGCTCTTCCTTCACTTCGCCTCCGGCCCTTGTGATCGTGCTCTGCAAAGCTTCGTCGCCAAGGATGAAGACCGATTTGCCGTTGGCGAAGATGAGCGACGCTTTGTCGACACCATACATCGACGAAGTTATGAACGAGTCGCCTCTGATGCCGGGCGCGTAGTATCCGGCCAAATGCGAAGTCATCATATCGAGGCCTTCTATATATGCTGAGACAACCTGGTCAAAAGCGAGGGCTGCCTGCTCCGGCATAGCCTCTTTCAGTCCCAAAAGGCGCGCGGCTTCGCCGCTTCCGAAGAGCGGTGCCGCAGTGTAGTCGCCCATTATTTTTTCGTCGCTGCCCGCCATCGCAAAAGCCCCCGTAGCTTCCGCTATCGCAGAGGACTTTTCCTCCGGGAAAAAGAAAACGTGCCCGGCAAGCGTGAAAAGCTCCGGGACCCCGGTGTCGAGATAGTTTTCGAGCTTGATGATGAAGTCCGCCCATTCCTCATATGAAGCGTCCCTGATAGCAGCCACGGCTATGTACGCTTCGTCGGGACTCAGGGAAAACAGCTCGGCGAGCACACTTTGCTTTGCGACGAAACCTCTGCCCTTCACCGTCCAAAGGATCCGGTCTCCTCCGGTCAGACGGCCACTGAAGCTGTTCCCGCTGTCTTCCAAATTGAGGATGTATCCTCCATCAAGGATCTCCTCATACGTGGGGCCTTCGGCCACGACGAAAGCCGCTACGGGGTCGTCCCCATCGAGCAGCCTCTCAAGATATGCTGTTTCCGCAGGCAGGTTTTCGTAGTAGACAGGCTCGACTTTCAGCCCTGTCTCCTTCTCATAGTCGGCAATCATTGCAGCCACTGAAAGCGAATCTATATGGCTTCCAAAAAAGACTTTGAAATCGTATGCCGCTTCGGGGATCTCTTCATCGTCGCGAGGGAGCAAGTTGGCGGCTATCACTATGACAAGGCAAGTAGCCACCGCAACTATGATGGCGACCAGTGCGATTTTCTTTCCGGGTGAGCTGTCCGGCATCACTTCCTCCCGACTTTCCCGAGGTCTCTCACTTCATACAATTTTACTTTTCCACGCGTACCCATACTATTACGGCCTCTTCGTTTCCTTCGTCTGCCCCTCATTATTATACTCTTCCTCGCTATGAGAATGAGCAAGAGGAAAGCGATTGACAAAACGGCAATGGCCGCGATCTTCAGGATTTTTTCGGCTGTGCTGTTGCCGAAGCTGACACGTTCCCATACGGTGGGTGGCAACGGCACCTCTATGGTTGATACCAAATCCGTTTCCGCTATAGCCTCCCCGTTTGCGATAGCTTTGACGCTTCCTATTTTGACGCCTTTCCCGACGGGAGCGTCGACGCTTTCCGGGAGGTCATACTCGTATTCCAGCGATTCGGCCTGCGCAAGCGTGAGGTCTTTCGTGAGCAATTCCTTCGGCTCCAGGGCGACCGTATTCTCCCGGCCCTTGTTGACATCGATCTCGCGCCCTACGATCTCTGCGGTGAATATATCTGTTTTTCTGAAGTTGTTGAATGCGTACTCAAACAGCGAAACTGTATCCTCGTACTGATGCCCCGGCGGGGGAGATCCGAGCACGACGGTGATCACGGTCATGCCGTCCCTCTCCGCCGCCCCGATGAGGCAGTTGCCCGCTTCGTTTGTAAACCCGGTTTTGACGCCTATGGCCCCGTCGTAGTAGACGGGACGCCGCTCGCCATACACCATGATGGTCGCTTCCGTATCCCTGACAAGCAGGTTTCTGGCTTCGATCCTGCGCTCTTCATGCACGTTCGTCGCAGCTATGGTGTACTCCGGCATCATACTGTATCTTCGAAACCCGTCATACTTCATCGCCTCGCGCGTAAGCACCGCCATATCGCGGGCAGTGGAATAGTGGGCGTCGGTGTGCAGCCCGTTGGGGTTGTTGAAATGCGTGTTTGCCATGCCAAGCTCTGCGGCTTTCGCGTTCATCATGTCTTCGAAAGCCTCCGAGGTCGGCGCGACGGCTTTTGCTATACCCATGGCGGCGTCGTTTGCCGAATAGACCATCATGGCCGCCATCAGGTCTCCGAAGGGGATGACCTCTCCCTCCACAAGCTCAATCTCCACTTCACCGACGTATTGGGTCTCCTGGTCGATCGTCACGATGCTGTCCAACGGAAAGCCCTGGTCAAGAGCCACGAGGGCCGTCATGACCTTCGTGAGGCTCGCTGGCTCCCTGACTTCATCAGCATTCTTTTCATAGAGGACCTCTCCCGTATCCGCATCGACCAAGATGACTGAAACGCCCGTCGTGACCGGCGGCTGCGTGTAGTCGGCCGCATATGCCTGAATGGGCTCGGCGGGGAAAATCCCCGTAAAAAAAGCTGCGAATCCCAGCAACACAGAGACTACGGCGGCAGTGAGCCGCCGCAGTCTTCCTATCGATTTGCCGCCCCGGCAGCACACCGCCGAAGAGACAATCTCCGTACATCTTTGTTGAATCATATTTGCCTGACTAAAATCCGTTATGCTTGACCCTTTTCGTCCATGCCGCTAAAAAACTTTTTTGCAAGCTCCGCTCCGGTTGGGATCAGCTCTTTGTCCTCGACAGCCCTTTCAGTGAAAGCGCTGTACTTGTCGTAGTTTTCCTGCAAACTGTCGTACACGACGTAAGGGACGGGCGCGTTCGTGTGTGTGCGAAGTTTGACGGGAGTCTTGTGGTCCGGCAGCAACAGCACTTTGAAATCCTCCCCGGTACCGCGCAAATAATCGAGAAGCGGGCCCAATACTTCCGCGTCAACCCTTTCGAGCGCCTTGATCTTCTCCGCGCGGCTGCCCTGGTGGGCGCACTCGTCCGGGGCTTCGATATGCACAAACACGAGGTCTTTGCCGCGTTTGAACTCGCCTATCGCGGCGTCCGCCTTTCCTTTCATATAGGAATGTATCGTCCCGTCTGCGCCCGGCACATCTATCGGCTCGAGCCCTGCGCATATCCCAATGCCTTTGATCAGGTCTACCGCCGCGATGACACTGCCGTCTATCCCGTAAATCTCGGTAAGCGGTTTGATCATCGGTCTGGTGCCCATGCCCCACATCCAGAGGGAATTCGCGGGATTCAAGCCCCTGAGGACCCTCTGCTTGTTGATGTCATGGTTTTTCAGGAGTTCATAGCTCTTTTTCATCATATCCAGGAAATACTTTTCGTTTTCCTGTAGAGGGAGATAGTCGCCTATCCGCCTTGTGAGGATGTCGTGTGGAGGTGTCGTATTATAGTTTTTGTAATCATCGTAGACGTCTCCGAAGCCGTTTTCTGTCGGAGGGCCATCCTTTATCACCATGGCGTGGCGATACGATATGCCGGGGTAAAATTTGAGCCTGCCGCCGTTCTTAGGGTCGCCGGAGCCGAGTATAGAGTCTATGTACTCTATGAGCACACGCCCATCCTCGTCCGGGATATCGCCCGACGCGTGGTCTTTGATGATCAAGTCTTCGTAGTTGTCCGCATTCCCTTCGAGGGTCACGAGGTTCGTCCTGAATGAGACGTCCCTGTCCCCAAGCTCTATGCCCATGCTCACGGCTTCCAGCGGCGAACGCCCCGAAAGGTCTTTTTCCGGGTCATAGCCGAGCACTGCGAGGTTTGCGGCGTCGCTGCCGGGCGGCACTCCATCGGGGACCGTCTTGACCCTGCCGGTCGAGCCCCGCCTCGCAAGTTCGTGCATATGCGGGATCTCCGCTATTTCGAGCGGCGTTTTAAAATATTCCTCATCTATGTCATCTGCGGCGCCGTCCGGCACCACTACCAGATATTTCATTTATTTCACCTTATTATCTTTCTCAAATCTGTACATAAAATCTATCAGTTTATCTACGGCTTCATCGGGCAGCCAATTGTACATGCTTGCCCTCATGCCGCCTGTCGAGCGATGGCCGCCAAGATTCACAAGGCCCTCGCTTGCCGCCTGCGCGATGAATTTCCTGTCCAGGCTTTCATCGCCGGTGACAAACAGCGCGTTCATGGACGAGCGGTCTTCCCTCGCAGCCGGAATGGTGAACAGGCTGGATTCATCAATAAATGAATACAGCCTACTTGCCCTCCTCTCCGTCATCTCCTGAACGACCTCAACCCCGCCGATTTCTTTCAAATGTTTCAGCGTCAGCCAAGCGATATAAATGCAATATGTCGGCGGCGTATTGTAAAGCGAGTCACCGTCGTAATGCGTCTTGTAGTCGAGATAGACCGGCGTATCCGCCCCGGCTTTCCCCAGGAGCCCTTTGCGGACTATCACTGCGGTAAGCCCGGCGGGGCCGAACATCTTCTGCGCGCAGGCAAAGATGAGCGCGAAATCGTCCACGTTTATTTTCTCGGAAAAAATGCATGAAGACATATCGGCTACCAGGGGCACGCCTCCAGACTGCGGGACGGCTTTGTACTGCGTACCGTAAATGGTGTTGTTCCATGCTATGTACAGATAGTCGGCGTCACTGCGGACATCCTCTGCATTTATTTTCGGAATATATGTGAACCCTTCGCTCTGAGAGCTCGCAACCTGCTTCGCATCCCCGAACTTTCCCGCTTCCTCAAATGCTTTTTTTGCCCACATCCCCGAGACTATATAGTCCGCCTTGCCGCTCCCCGTCATGAGGTTCATGGGGACCATCGAAAACTGCAGCGTACCTCCGCCCTGGAGGAAGAGTACCGCGTAGTCGTCGGATATGCCGAGAAGCTCTCTGAAGAGATCTTCTGTCTCCGACATCACTTCCCTGAAGATGTCCGACCTGTGGCTTATCTCCATCACGGACATGCCCGTGCCCTGGAAATCCAGCATTTCTTCTGCGGCTCTTTTCAGCACTATCTCCGAGAGAGCCGCTGGCCCCGGCGAAAAGTTAAACACTCTTTTTGACATAAATAAATATACCCTCTCTATTGGAAATATCCATATATTTTAATTGAAGGGGGCTGTCATGTAAAGCGGAGGGTGAAATGAATTTGCCAAATGAGGTCACATAGAGGTTGCTATAAAGTGAAAGCTACCTTAGAATTATCAAGCAAACGCCCATCCGCACCGATGCGGAGGCGAACTGCGGGAACCGCGGAAGGATAATATGGAATGTACAAAATCGCCACACTAAACAGCATCTCGCAAAAGGGACTGGCTCTCTTTTCTGACAAATATGAACTGACGAACGAAACGTCAACGGCTTCGGGGATACTCGTCAGAAGCGCAGGCCTGCATGATATGGAGTTTGGGGGCGGCCTGCTTGCCATAGCGCGGGCCGGCGCAGGCTTCAATAATATACCGATTCCAAAATGCTCCGAAGAAGGGGTCGTGGTCTTCAACACGCCCGGGGCGAACGCAAACGCTGTGAAGGAGCTTGTGATCTCATCGCTGATAATCGCTTCGAGAAACATCCCGGGTGCTATAGAGTGGGCGAAGACAATTCGGCAAAATGTCTTCGAGGAGGTCGAGAAAAACAAAAAGATGTTTGTCGGCGAAGAGATCAGGCGGAAGACGCTAGGCGTCATCGGTCTGGGATATATAGGAGTGATGGTAGCGAACGCGGCCGAGGGGCTCGGGATGAAGGTGGTGGGATACGACCCGTATATCTCACTGAAAAACGCCCACGACCTTTCAGCCTCGGTAAGGGTGTACGAAACCCTGCAGGCTATGTTGCCGCACTGTGATTTCGTGACGGTCCATGTGCCGGCGAACGACGAGACAGCGGGCATGATAGACTACGGCCTCATAAACGCTATGAAAAACAGGGCTGTGCTGTTGAATTTCTCCCGTGACAAACTGGTGAACATGGACGACCTCAAGAAGGCGTTGAACGAGCGCAAGCTCCGCATGTACATCACTGACTTTCCTACGGACGAATTGATAGGCGTAGGCGGCACGATACTGATCCCTCACCTCGGCGCGTCGACAAAGGAATCAGAAGAAAACTGTGCGATCATGGCGGCGGAGCAGATGATTGATTATCTGGAAAACGGGAATATCACAAACTCTGTCAATTACCCGGCTATAAATATCGGGGATAAGAAAAACGGGGTGCGTGTAGTCATTCTTCATCGGAATGTACCTGCGATGCTCAGCAAGATCACGAGTGCGTTGAGCGGGACCAATATTGACAATCTGATAAATAAGAGCAGGGGGGACTATGCCTGCACGGCTATGGACCTCGATGATTTTGACCCGAAAAAGGTCAATGGGGCGCTCGATATCGAGGGGATAATCAAGATTCGGTTTATTGAATAGGGGTGTCGGGCGGAGTTTTTGACGGGAGCTTTTAGCGGAGTTTTTGTCATGAGCTTTTGGCTGGGTTTGTCAGGATGGGCGAACGTCAACCCTCTGAGCGGGCGGAGCTTCGCACCCGGGTTGCCGCTTCGCTTTTCGCAAATATTTTTAGCGAGGGGCATACTTAATCGGACGTGAATGGGCGAAGGCTTCGAAAACCCCCGGCGTGGCGGTGCCGGGGGCTTTCTGTTTTGATACTCTTGTTCTGTCCTATGCTGTGTAGTCTGCGGCTATTCTGTTGCCGGTGCCTTTCTCCGGGCCAGTACGGCCAAGGCGGCCTGCATTACGGCTATCAGCGCGAACCGGGCCGTGTTTGAATCCATGACCTGCATGGGCATGGACAGGTCGGAGGTGATGAAGAACACTATGGCAGCGACAGCTGTCGCCACGACGCCGACGGCCGTGAATGCTATGTGCCTTGTGTTTGCCGCCCCTCCATCCTTTCTGCCGCTGAGGTATGTGCCGAGCAGTGCGACCATAAGCGCGGCTATGAGCAGTGTCAGCAGCAGGTTGAGCAGCGACCATCCCTGCGCATCCCCGGAGGACATGGGCGTATCGATGTCATTGATCGACGACGTCCCATCGCCTGGCTGGTTTCCGGAGGTGGTCGGCGTTGGCAGGCCAGCTATCGCCTCCTCGGATTCGGGGGCCGGCGTGGTTTGTGCCTGGGGCTGGATCTGTGCCTGTGGCTGCGGTGACTGTGCAGGCGGCACGGGCGGTTCGACAGGTATGAATGGTGGCTCAGGCTCGTCAGCGGTGTAGAACACACTCAAAACAAGCGAGCCGTCGCCGGCAATCGTGCCTGAAAGGATGCTCCCCGTG
>JAISAW010000083.1 GCA_031266515.1 Eubacteriales Family XIII. Incertae Sedis bacterium | reverse complement strand
CTTCTCATTAAGTGTCTTAGTGATTGCGGCCGTAAGCGTCGTCTTGCCATGGTCTATATGGCCTATCGTCCCGATGTTTACGTGCGGTTTTGTCCTTTCAAATTTCTCTTTTGCCATTTTACCTTCTACCTGTCTCGATCATTCATTCCATTCAACGCCGGGGACACAATGATCGTATCGTCTCCGGCGAAACGCGGGGGTCTGCCCGCTCGGCGCTTTTTGCTTCCTGCTTATTTATTAATTTTTTCGAGCAGGTTTTCCGGGAGTTTGTCGAAGTGGCTGAACTGCATCACATACACCCCTCTGCCCTGCGTCTTTGACCTGAGGTCCGTGGCGTATCCAAACATCTCCGAAAGAGGGACGAGCCCTCTCACAGCCACGGCCCCGCTGTTTACATCCGAGCCTTCTATGCGCCCGCGCCTCGAACTGATGTCGCCTATCACGTCCCCCATATACTCTTCCGGCACTGTGATCTCGACCTTGAAAATCGGTTCGAGCAGCACGGGCTTCGCTTTTTTGACAGCTTCCCTGAAGGCCATCGAAGCGGCTATCTTGAACGCCATCTCCGATGAGTCCACCTCGTGGTACGACCCGTCGTACAGCTCCACTCCGACATCCACCACTTGATAGCCTGCAAGGGGGCCATTTTGCATTGACTCCAGGATCCCGTCCTGGATCTTCGAAATGTACTCCTTCGGGATGGCACCGCCCACGATGGAATTCTTGAACTCAAAGCCCTCTCCCGGGTTCCTCGGGTAGATGCGTATCTTGACGTGCCCGTATTGCCCGTGGCCGCCCGACTGCTTGGCGTATTTGTAGTCCACATCCGACTCGGCTGTGATCGTCTCTTTGTACGAGACCTGCGGTTTGCCTACATTCGCCTCTACCTTGAATTCCCTGAGCAGGCGGTCCACGATGATCTCAAGGTGGAGTTCGCCCATGCCCGCGATGATCGTCTGGCCCGTATCTTCGTTGTTGTAAGTCTTGAATGTCGGGTCTTCTTCGCTGAGCTTTGAGAGCGCTATGCCCATCTTTTCCTGGCCTGCCTTGGTCTTTGGCTCGATCGCGATCTCGATCACCGGATCGGGGAACTCCATTGACTCAAGCACGACCTGATGTTTTTCGTCGCACAGCGTATCGCCCGTTGTGACGTCTTTCAGCCCGACTGCGGCGGCTATATCGCCCGAGTAGACCACTTCGATCTCCTCGCGCTTGTTCGCATGCATCTGCAGCACCCGGCCTATCCGCTCCTTCTTGCCTTTGGTCGAATTGTAGATGTACGAACCCGTTTTCATAGTGCCCGAATACACCCGGAAAAAAGCCAGCTTGCCGACGAACGGATCAGCCATGATCTTGAATGCGAGGGCGGAAAATGGGCCGTTGTCGTCAGCGGGCCGTTCGACTTCCTGTTCGTTTTTCGGATTGACGCCTTTGATCGGCGGGATATCCAGCGGCGAAGGAAGGAAGTCGACTACTGCGTCGAGGACCATCTGTACGCCTTTGTTCCTGTACGCGCTCCCGCAGAGGACAGGGACCATCTCATTGGCTATAGTCATCTTTCGGATAGCGCCCCTTATCTCGTCCTCTGTAAGCTCTTCGCCTTCAAGATATTTCATCAAAAGCACTTCGTCGGTCTCCGCCACGGACTCGATCAGGTTGTTTCTCCACTCCTCGGCTTTCTCTGCGACATTGTCGGGGATGGGGACCGTCTCAAAATCCGTACCGAGCGCATCAAGGTCATAGACTTTCGCATTCATTTCGATGAGGTCAACAAGCCCGATGAAGGAGTCTTCAGCGCCTATCGGAAATTGGATGGGGACGGCGTTTGCCTTCAGGCGGTCCTTCACCATGTTTACGACACGTTCAAAATCAGCACCCATGATATCCATCTTGTTGACAAAGATGAGCCTCGGCACTCCGTATTTCTCGGCCTGCCTCCACACGGTCTCCGACTGCGGCTCGACGCCTCCTTTGGCGCATAGCACTGTGACCGCCCCGTCGAGGATCCTGAGCGAACGCTCGACTTCGACGGTGAAATCCACGTGTCCGGGCGTGTCGATGATGTTGATCCGGTGCCCGTTCCAGTGCGCAGTCGTCGCGGCTGAAGTGATGGTGATCCCGCGCTCCTGCTCCTGTTCCATCCAGTCCATCGTCGCCGCGCCTTCATGTACTTCGCCTATCTTGTGCGTACGCCCGGTATAGAAAAGCACACGCTCGGTCATGGTGGTCTTCCCGGCGTCAATGTGGGCCATTATTCCTATATTTCTTGTTTTCTCTATTGAGATATTCCTCGCCATCGTCTTCCCTTCACTTACCACCTGTAATGTGCAAAAGCCCTGTTGGCTTCCGCCATCTTATGGGTGTCTTCCTTTTTCTTGACGGAGCTTCCCGTACCATTGCTGGCGTCGAGCAATTCTTTTGCAAGCCTGTCCGCCATCCTTTTCTCGCCCCTGGATCTCGTATACTGCGTGAGCCATCTGAGAGCCAACGTCTGTCTGCGGTCGGGACGCACTTCCATCGGTACCTGATAGTTGGCGCCGCCAACCCTTTTCGCCTTGACTTCAAGGACGGGCATGATGTTTTCCATCGCCTTTTCAAATACTTCAAGAGGTTCTTCGCCTGTGGCTGTTTTGATTTGGTCGAACGCTTCATACACGATCGACTGTGCTACTCCCTTTTTCCCGTCCAGCATGATGCTGTTGATGAGTTTGGTGACTACCACACTCCCGTATATCGGGTCAGGGAGAACTTCGCGCTTAGGAATATTACCTTTTCTCGGCACTACTCTTCCCTCCTTACTACGCGGCCATATGGCCGCAGGTACTCGGCAGTATCGGGTGGTTTGCCCTTCCTGCCGTGGCGCCGTGTACATAAACTTCTTTCTATCTATATACGTCTATCCAAATAATCTATATAAACGGCACAATATTAATTTGTCGTCCGTAGCCTGTTACTTCTTCGGCCTCTTGGCACCGTACTTCGAACGCGCCTGCGATCTGTCGGCGACGCCCGAGGTATCGAGGATGCCCCTGATGACGTGATACCTCACGCCGGGAAGATCCTTCACCCTGCCTCCCCTGATCATGACCACGCTGTGCTCCTGCAGGTTGTGGCCTATGCCCGGTATGTAGGCGATGACCTCGATGCCGTTTGACAGCCTGACACGAGCCACTTTGCGAAGAGCCGAATTCGGCTTTTTGGGGGTGACGGTCTTCACTGATGTGCAGACGCCCCTCTTCTGCGGCGACCTTGCGTCCGTCGACTTTCTCCTGATGGTGTTCAGGCCTTTCAGCAATGCGGGCGCGGTAGACTTCTTCACGGATCTTTTTCTTCCTTCTCTTACGAGTTGGTTGATTGTCGGCATTTATTTTCCTCCTTTCCCAAGTATTTTTCGCCGCCGCCCCGTGCAGATTCCCCAGAGGGGATTGGCACAGAACAGCGGCGTATATAATACCATATTATTTCGGTATTGGACAAATGTGAGAAAACTCCTTTGCTGCTCCACCACTGCTACTCCACTACGACAGCCCTCGATTTCATCTGCCTGAACTTCAGCCCTGTCTTTTTTTCCGTCCCTTCGATCACCGCCTCAACGGTATAAATCCCGGCCTGTGCTGTATCGTCTGTGCTTAAAGTGAACCGGCCGCTTCCCGCACTGCTCAGGAATTTTCTCGACTCCCGCCTTTCAAAAACCTCGATTGACGGATTGTCTGCCTTTAACTGCCTGAGCTTCGCGAGCGGGATATTCTGCTCATCCGTATCGGGCGTAATGTTGATTTTGTCAAGATCTTTTTCATATTTTACAAGGGCTTCGTCAACGGATATCACAGGCTGTGTCATATGAACACCCACGATGATGTCTTCGAGCGCCGATCCATCTTCGTACGCCTTTATATCAAATGCCAGGGGTTCGCCTGCTTTGGAAGTAGCCGGTATGTCCAAAACGGCATTCACCCCTGGGTTCCTGTCGATGACGCCTACCGTCGTCTTCAATGCATTGGGCGTACTGTATTCGGTCAATACTTTCCAGTTTCCCGCCGGCGCGTCCTTTACGTCAAATATACAAAACCCGCCTTCCGCAATTTCAGGGGTAAGGGAGAGGCGCTTGCCATCCGGCCCGATAAGCGCCGCAAAAACCTTGTAATCTCCCGCCATATCCGGAGTGTAGAAATATCTCTTGTCAGACCATACCACGCTGACCCTCGCATGGGACTGTTC